>DAOVDI010000120.1 GCA_030669585.1 Acidobacteriota bacterium | reverse complement strand
TATATATTTGGGAATATGTATAATGAAGTATAAGCCCGTAAAGGATCGCCGCTGCCAGAATGAAAAATGTCAGGATCATGGCAAGTTTGGTAGAGGGAATATCATCCGCCATTCGATGTATAAAACACGAACACCTGCGATGCAGGCCGGATTGGTTAAAAAACCACTCAGCTTTCGGGAAATCTTTACTGCAGTGGAAATCCTTTTTTGGTGGGTTTTCATGATTTTGAGAACTCGGGTCCGAGTAGAGAAGTTTACGTGGATTTCGGTTTAGTAACAACAGTTAAAGAAGGAAGCACCGTAATTATGAAGAATAATTCATATCATATTTTGTTCTTTAGATACAACAGGCTTTCCTATAAAATAGAGATCGCTATGGCATCCTATGAACCATTTGGATTTTTAACAGCAGAGGACCTGCTAAAAAAAGCTGAAGAACTGGGAATGGATTTGCCCTTTCAGGAAAGTATTGATGTTCTGTTTGAAGAGATCCGAGTTGGATCCAGAACAGCGCCCAATCGGTTTGCTGTGCAGCCCATGGAAGGATTTGATGCTGAATTTAACGGCGCTCCGGGGGAACTGGCTCTCCGCCGCTATGCTAGATACGCAAGAGGAGGAAATGGCCTGATCTGGTTTGAGGCCACTTCTGTGATAGAGGAAGGCCGGTCCAATCCCAGGCAGATGAAACTCGATGCGAATACTTTGGATGGATTCAAGCGGCTTGTCGAGAAGACAAGAAATGCGGCACATCAAGAATTCGGCAGCAAGCAGGATATTGTGTGTATTCTTCAACTCACACATTCCGGCCGCTACAGCCGTCCTGATGGGCGGCTTTCCCCAAAGGCGGCTTGTATAAACCCGATTCTCGACAGATCTCCCGGGGATGTGCATGTTTTCTCGGATGATGAGCTGAACATTTTCCAGGATGTATTCCTGGATGCAGCCCGTATGGCGTATAAAGCGGGATTTGATGGAGTGGATATTAAAGCCTGCCACGGCTATCTGCTCCATGACCTGCTGTCCGCACATACGCGCGAGGGAAGCCGCTATGGCGGTAGTTTTAAGAACCGCATTCGTTTCCTGACTGAACTGTGTGAAAAGATCAGGGAAGAAATCCCGGATCTTATGTGTGCGCTGCGTTTGAACGCGTATGACGGGCTTGCTTTTCCCTATGGGTTTGGAGTTCCGGAAGACGGATCCAAAGAAATCGACCTTTCAGAGCCCAAGGAGTTGATCCGGCAAATGATCTCTCTGGGATGCGGGCTGTTTAACATCACGGTGGGAATTCCCCAATACAATCCGCATTTCAGCCGGCCCTTTGACCGCCCTCTGAAAGGGGCCTCCAATCCGCCGGAACATCCTCTGGAAGGAGTGGGCCGGTTGATCAATATCACCGGAGAGATTCAGGCGGAATTCTCTGAAACGCCCATTGTTGGAACCGGATATTCGTGGCTGCGTCAATATTTTCCTCATGTAGGGGCGGCAGTTATAAGCAGGGGAAAGGCCGGTTTGGTAGGTCTGGGCCGGAGTTCTATTGCCTATCCTGATGCTCCAAAGGATTTGATGGATAGCGGGAGTCTGGATCAGGACAAAGTCTGCATCACATGTTCCCGGTGCACAGATCTGATGCGGGCCGGGTCGGTCAGTGGCTGTTCTGTGCGTGACAGGGAGATATACAGCAGGGCTTATAAATTAGCGTTCCCAAAAAAGGGAAAGCCATTGGTTATGTGATAAAGTTTGAATAAGAGGAATTATGAGTAGTAAGAGTTGTAATACGATAGCTATTGGAAATTTTAAAATCCCCTGCTATTCCGCAAATACTCTGGTCATCGGAAGCGGCGGCGCCTCTTTAAATGCAGCGGTCCAGCTTCATGAATTAGGACAAAAAAACATCCTTATTGTGACCGATCAATGGGGTGGCGGAACATCCAACAATTCCGGTTCGGACAAACAGACGTATTATAAGATGTCACTGGCCGGTAATGTCCCGGATTCTTCCCTGGATATGGCGCAGGATCTGTTCAAGGGCGGGTGTATGCATGGGGATATTGCTCTTTGTGAAGCACAGAATTCCGCCCGCGCTTTTTTCCATCTTGTCCATCTGGGCGTCCCTTTTCCACACGACCGCTTTGGAGCCTTTGTGGGATACAAGACAGACCATGATCCAAAACAAAGAGGGACATCAGCCGGCCCATTGACATCTCACAATATGTTCATGGCTCTGGCAGACGAAGTAAAGAAAAAAGAGATCTCTGTGCTGGATAAACATGAAGTAATTGCCCTGCTTACGGATTCGAGCCTGAAATACAAAAGGGTCATCGGGGCTATCGCTCTGGATAAAACCAGTCTCGATTCCGGGAATTTTGGATTTGTGATCTTTAATGCAGAGAATGTTGTCTTAGGTACAGGAGGGCCGGCCGGAATCTACAAGACTTCGGTCTATCCTGAAAGCCAGGTCGGGTCTCATGGCCTGGCTTTTGAGATTGGGGCTGTGGGACACAATCTAACAGAGTCCCAGTTCGGCCTGGCGTCTATTAAATTTCGTTGGAACCTGTCAGGGACCTATCAGCAGGTCATCCCGCGTTATGTTTCCACCGACAAAGAGGGAAAGGATGAGCAGGAGTTTCTGAATAACTATTTTCCTGACATGGGCCGGTTGGCGACAGCTGTGTTTCTTAAAGGATACCAGTGGCCGTTCGATCCCAGAAAGGTTTTTGACTACGGATCTTCTCTGATCGATCTACTTGTTTATCAGGAGATTGTAGATAAAGGAAGGCGGGTTTTTTTGGATTTTACCAGGAACCCGTCCGGCGCCAATATCCTGGAAGATTTTTCATTTGATCTGCTTGGAAAAGAGGCCTTTGTTTATCTGGAAAATTCCGGCGCCTTGTTCGGAACACCGATCGAAAGGCTGGCAAAGATGAATCAACCGGCCATAAATCTCTATAAAGACCACGGGATCGATATCACCCGGGATTATCTCGAAATTGCAGTTTGCGCCCAGCACAACAATGGCGGGCTCAAAAGTAATATCTGGTGGGAATCCAACATCAAGCATCTTTTTCCGGTCGGAGAGGTTAATGGGACTCATGGTGTTTACAGGCCGGGTGGATCTGCCCTTAATTCCGGTCAAGTAGGAAGCTTGAGGGCTGCGCAGTTTATCGCTCGAAGATATAGAGATATGCCTCTTGATGAGAATCGATTTCTTGCTTTTACTGAAGGTCAGATCAAAGAAAGACTGGATCAAGCCGGTTCTTTTCTGCAATCAGGCGCTTTTGATCGTCCTTCCATCGAGATAATTCGGGAGGAGATCCAGAAGAGGATATCGTCATGCGGAGCACATATACGCAGCTTTGAAAAGGTCGAGGCCGCCCTTCAGGAAGCCTGGGAACTCTACGGACGCTTAAAAACCGGGATGAAGGGCTGCTCAGCTCAGGATCTGCCTGCCGCCTTTAAAATCCGGGATCTCTGCCTGACACATACGCTTTATCTGGAGGCCATACTGGAATATCTGAACAAAGGGGGCAGAAGCCGCGGTTCCTATCTGGTTCTGGATGAGTCGGGAGAAAAGCCCTGCTCTCAACTTGATGAAAAATGGCGGTTTTCTCTGGAGAATGAAGAGTCTTCAGACAGAGGCAGGATCCTGGAGATTTGTCTGGATGATGACGGAAAAATCAGGAAAACCTGGGTGGATGTCCGCCCTGTTCCCCGGGAGGATTCCTGGTTCGAGAATATCTGGTCTGAATTCAGAAAGGATGATGTTATCAAGGAGGCCTAAACATGAAAAAACTCAATTCTTTAAAGACCATGGCTGTTGTCTTGCTCTTGATCAGCCTGGTATTTACCTGCCAATATGTTTTTTCCAACCCGGTTAATACCAAAGAATTCAACCGGGAAATGGAAAAGTTTAAAATCTTTTATAAGAAATCTTTGCAAAAACACGGTATCGTAGGCAGTTCCTTTATGTTTATTCATGACAATAAGGTACTAACCCGGGAAGTTTTCGGACTGGCCGATAAGGAACAAAATCGCCAAGTAGATAACGACACGATCTATCACTGGGCGTCCATTACCAAAACTTTTTGTGGCATTGCTGTTATGCAGCTGCGAGACCGGGGACTCTTAAAGCTTGATGATCCGATCATCAAGTACATTCCTGAACTCGGGCTGGTTCATAATCCTTTCGGTGATATGAACGAGATCACCATACGGCACCTTTTAAGTCATTGTTCAGGTTTTCGCGGTGCTACCTGGCCCTGGAAAAACAAATCCTGGCATCCTCATGAACCCCTGCACTGGGAACAATTGAAGGCTATGTTTCCTTATACGGAAATACTTTTTAAGCCCGGAAGCAAGTGGAGCTATTCCAATCCGGGCATAATCTTTTTGGGTAGAGTTATCGAACTGCTGACTACTGACGACTGGGAAGTATACATTGATAAAAACATCTTCAAACCTCTAGAAATGTACCGCAGTTATTTCGACACCACTCCGTATCATCTGATAAAAGACAAGTGCCAGAGCTACTGGCTAAAAGATGGAAAACTTAAGCCTGCGCTTCCAGACGTAAATACCGGGATTACAGTTGCTAACGGCGGACTTAAATGCCCATTTGATGATTTCCTAAAGTACATAAACTTCCTCATGGGAAATGAAAAAAAACAGGTTATTTATGATCAGGTACTGAAAAGAACATCTCTGGAAGAAATGTTCCAGCCCCAGATAGAGATCGGTCGTTTTGAGTCGGACTTCCCGGGACAAGATCGAAAGGATTCCATGGGATTAACTTTTTTCCTGGAGGATAATTACGGGGAACATTTTGTCTGTCACAGTGGGGGGCAAAACGCTTTTGTGACCCACTTTTATCTAAATCCGGCCGGCCGGACTGCATACATCGTTGCTTTTAATACTACTGGAATGGATAAAAAGAAAAGCACGCGCATTCTGGATAGAGAGATCAAAGAATACCTGTTCCAACATGTATTCCCTCTGTTTAAAAGCCTTTAAAAGGGGAAGGAATAAAACCATTGAAAACACAATCTGATTTCACTTTTAGGAGAGGTCACAGCATGAAAGAAAAAAGACAAATTGCCCTTATCACCGGAGCCGGAACGGGAATCGGACGGGGGATTGCTCTGGAATTAGCGAAAAACGGATTTGATATAGTTGGAAATGACATCCTGTATGAGCCTGCCAATACAAAGGAAGGATTGTTTGAGGTTAAGAATTTGGTTGAAGAATCGGGATCGGCGTTTCTTCCTGTTCAGGGAGATATTTCAGCCCTGGCTTCTCATGAAAGACTGGTCCAGGAGACTCTTGATAAATTCGGCCGCATCGATGTCCTTGTGAATAATGCCGGTGTCGCTCCCCGGAAAAGACTGGATATTCT
>DAOVDI010000039.1 GCA_030669585.1 Acidobacteriota bacterium | reverse complement strand
ATCGTTTCTTACGGTAAAAGCCAGCCAATTGACCCCGGACACAATGAAGCCGCATGGGACATGAATCGCCGTGCTCACTTTGTTGTGATCGGCAAATAGTAATTTATGCGAAAAGTTTTTTCTTCCGGAATACTTTTTCTTCTTTGCTTCTCACTTCTTTTTCCAGTACCAGATAAAAAACAAAAAGCGTATGAGCTGATCTATAAAGACGTTCAGGAACTAAAAAGACAGTTTCTGGAGTTCAACAACCGAATCATACGTAACAACGACGCCATCAAAGACATCCGGCAGCAGATCGATGAGATCCTTAAGATAAGCCGGTTGCTTCAGAACGAACAACTTAGTCTCAAGAAGAATCAGGAGCAAATCCCGACACAGATCCAGATCCTACTTGAAAGACTGGAAAACGTATCAACTCAATTGTCCAGACTCTCAGAGGATATGATCGAGATCAAGAACTTTTCACTTCAGACTCCGCCTCCCCTGATCGAGGGGGAGGAGGGAGAGTCTGACCTCCCCTCTCAATTCAAAGAAGATAATGTTGAAAAGCAAGACAGCAAAGAACAACCAGCAGACGAAATGCAACCTCTGATCAAACCCAATCTGTCTCCCAGAGAAGTTTATAACATGGCCCATTCCGATTATCTAAAGGGAAATTATTCCCTTGCCATAGACGGCTTTAAGATCTATCTGGAACAGTTCCCGGACAGCCCTTACGCAGATAATGCGCTCTACTGGATAGGCGAGTGCTATTTCAGTCAGAGGGAGTTCAATTTATCTATTGAGCACTTCAAACAACTTATCTTGGACTATCCCCAAGGAGACAAGGTTCCGGCTGCCTATCTTAAGAGAGGTATCAGTCTAATGGAATTGGAGAATAAGGAGGAAGCGCTTTCTGTCTTCAAGCTTCTAATAAGCAAATTCCCTCTGGAAGAAGAAACCAGGATTGCACAGGAAAAAATTAAAGAGATCATGGAAAAATGAGAGACATTAACAGCCTCAACAAGGTTATTTTGATCGGCCGGCTTGGTGGAAATCCCGAATTGCGCTACCTCCCTCAGACTGAACGTGCTGTTGCCAGGTTTTCACTTGCCACAAACGAGCGTTATTACAACCCGGATAACCCGGAAAGCGAGATACGCACAGAATGGCATCGTATCACTGTCTGGGGAAAACTGGCTGAATTTTGTGAAAAGTATTTAAACCAGGGCAAACAGATCTGTTTGGAAGGTAAGTTGAGAACCAGAAGCTGGCAAGACAAGGATGGAAATAAAAAATATACAACCGAAATAGAAGCCCAGAGCATTGTCATGCTAGGCCGGAAAGATGAAGGTTCAGGCGGCGGCTCCTACCAGGAAAGAGACACCCAGGATATCTCTTCCAATAAAGAATCCATTCCGGATTCAGAAGGAGAAGATGGGGAAGAAGTTCCCTTTTAATATGGATATCGATTCTTTTAAAAGGGGGATTTTTGAAGATATCCGGCCCTGGGGAAAATTTCGATCTTTTCCTCACCAAAATGCGGGAAGCATTAAAATTATTACCGTAAAACCAGGCTCTACTCTTTCCCTTCAGTATCATTTGCATCGGAGTGAATTCTGGATCGTCCTGGACGAAGGGCTGGAAGTGACCGTAGGGGATAAAGTCTGGATACCTAAAAAAAACGAGGAGATCTTTATCCCCCGAAAAATCCCCCATCGGCTTCGCAGCATCGGGCAGGAAGAAGCCCGGATCATGGAAATATGGATTGGACAATCGAGCGAATCCGATATCATCCGTCTTAAGGATGATTACGGCAGAACCTAACCATTCCTTCTGGTTTATTTATAAGCCAATTTAAATCAGTTGGCTTGTTTCATAAGAAACGCCTGAGGATACATACGGATAATTTTTTCTATGATGTATTCCTCAATCTCCTGAGCAGTTCGTAAACTCATCGCTTTCTGAACGATTTTTCTGACATTCTTATATTCGACTGACCGCAGAGTCTTCTTTATCTTGGGAATAAAGATCGGATTCATACTGAATGTTTTCAGTCCAAAACCAAGCATGACAAGCGCAGAAAGCGGATCTGCTGCCATTTCTCCACATACAGTCACTTCTGTCCCATTTTTTATGGAGGTTTCAATGATATATTTCAGAATCCGCAGTATAGAAGGATGAAGTGGTTTATAAAGATAGGAAACAAGCTCATTGGCTCTGTCAACAGCCAGATAATACTGAATGAGATCATTCGTGCCGATGCTTAAAAAATCAACCTCCTTGACCAACAGATCCGTGATAGCCGCTGCTGCAGGCACTTCGATCATAGCCCCAAGGGGGATATTTTCATTGAATTTGATATTTTCCCTCCGAAGTTCGCTTTTCACATCTTCGAGAAGGCCTTTTGTCTCAACAATCTCTTCGATCTCCGTGATCATAGGGATGAGAACCTTAACATTTTTATGGACACTCGCTTTTAAGATCGCTCGAAGCTGTACGCGAAAGATATTGTGATCTTTCAGTGAGAACCGTACGGCACGGAGCCCCAGCGCCGGGTTTGGCTCTTTCTCCATATTCATCTGAGACATATATTTTTCCCCCCCAATATCCATGGTTCGGATAATAACAGGAGAAGGAAAAGCATTTTCGGCTATCCGAGAGTAAATCTCAAAATGATCTTCCTCCGAGGGTAAGGACTGGCTTTGGAGATAGAGGAACTCAGATCTGAAAAGACCTATTCCCTCTGCGCCAAGGGATATCGCCTGCTCCACCTCCTCCGGAAGTTCGATATTGGCCATCGGTTTAAAATCTACTCCATCCAGAGTCCGGGAACTTAACTTGGCTGTCTTTCGCAGTTCTTTTTGATAATCATCATACTTTTTTTTCTTGCCTTCAAATTCTTTTCTGATCGCAGAGGAAGGATTGACAATAACTTCCCCAACAGTACCATCGACAATAATGAAATCCCCATTTTTTACTCTTCTGGTAATATCCCGCAATCCGACAACAGCCGGAATATTCAAAGACCGGGCAAGGATGGCTGTGTGCGATGTCTGGCCTCCTATATCCAGGGCGACAGCAAGAATATCGCCTCTGCTGAGAGACGTGGCAGCCTCAGATGGGAGAAGATCATGAGCAACAAGTATATTATCCCCTTTGGTTTCCTTTAGCTTTTCCTCTGTCGGATCCAGATTCCGGTATACCCTGGACAGAACATCTGAAACATCCGATTGTCTCTCTCTAAGATATTCGTCAGCAATGGATTCAAATATCTTGCGGTATTTATCATGAATTCGGGAAATGGCCCATTCCGCCCGGACCTTTTCTTCCTTGATGATCCGTTCGACTCCCGAAATCATTGACTTATCCTTAAGAATAAGAAGGTGCGCTTCAAAAATGAAAGAATGCTCCTCTCCGATCGTAACTTTGATCTCGTCTTTGATCTGAACAAGCTGTTCCCGGGTTCTTAAAACAGCTTTTTCGAAACGTTCCATCTCTTCTGCCACCTGAGAAACGGAAATACTTTCCTTTCTTCTCATAAAGATCATTCTTTCCGTGAGATAGACTTCTCCCAGGGAAACACCAGGAGAGACACCGATCCCTCTAAGTTTGATATGATCCATTACAAATCTACTCTTCTTCTCCAAACTTATTATTGATCAACGCGAACAGTTCTTTTTTAGAGCTATCCTCGTCAGGCCCCGAAATTTTCAATACAATTTCAGACCCCATGGTGGCTGCCAGTGTAAGTATGCCAAGAATGCTTTTCCCATCAATCTCATTGCCGTCTTTAACGATTTTGACCGATGACTTAAATCGGTTGGCCAGATTAACAAACTTGACAGCTGCTCTTGCATGAAGTCCCAGCTTATTCTGAATCCTTACAGCTTGTTCAATCATTTGGTGAAAAAACCCGTTTTATTTTGTGTTTAAAAGGGCGCTGGCAAGATGAATATTTTTTTTGCCTTGTTCGACAACTTTTTTAGCGACTTCTTTAAGATTATGGCCCCTTTGAAGAGACACAAATTTGATCAGCATTGGCAAGTTGACACCTGTGATGATCTCCACATGATCATCTTTTAAAAAACTCAAACTCAAATTTGAAGGAGTTCCACCAAACATATCTGTAAAGATAACAACACCATTTTTTTGTTCCACCCTTTTCAGGATCTTATTGATCCTTTTTTTTGATTCTTCCACATCATCGTACCATCCAATGGAAATAGCCTCCATATTTACAACTTCGCCTAGAATGATATTTAATGCATTCAGAAGTTCCTCGGCCAATTTACCATGGGAAACGATGATTCCGCCGATCATTTTTTATTCCTGTTTGTCTCTTAGAAATTAAATCTATAATCTATCCTTGACTGCCTCAGAGCTATCTTATCACTAAAAAAACAGAAATTTAAGCAAATTATCTTGTAAATCTTACTTTTGAATGTCTCTATGATAAACCGTCGTCTTATAACCATTTGCCTTGAGGTGGTGGGCGACCTCATCGGCTATGACAACAGACCTGTGCTTACCCCCTGTACAACCCATTGAAATTGTGAGATGCCCCTTCCCTTCATTGGCAAAACGCGGCATCATCTCATCCAGAAAATGAAACAGCTCCTTCACAAAGGAATGAGTTTCATCAAATTTAAATATATAGTTACTTACACTTTTCGTTTTCCCAGTCTTTTCTCTCAATCGATCAATGTAAAAAGGATTGGGAAGACATCGCATATCAAAAACAAGGTCGGAATCAAGAGGAAGTCCGTATTTATATCCGAAACTGAGAATCACAACCTTCATCACCTTGCCTTTTCCTCGCAAAAACCGTCTCGCTAAAAATCCTTTGAGCTGGGAAATATCCATCGAAGAAGTATCAATGACTTCATCTGCTATTTCCCGGATCTCTGCAAGGCTTTTCCGTTCATCTTCAATGACTTCAGCAATGGATTTCTTGGGAGATAAAGGATGGGGCCGCCGGCTTTCGCTGTACCTCTTGATCAGAGTGGTATCCGAGGCATCCAAAAAAACCAATGTGGGATCTATCTTTTTTTGAACAACTTTTAAAACTTCAGGGAATTTTTTCGTAAACCCTTTTTCCCGAATATCAATAACAAGGGCTATTTTTTCTATTTCAACTTCTTTTCGCGCCCAGAAATCCACAAGTATAGGGATCAGTTTCACCGGCAGATTGTCAATACAATAATACCCGATATCTTCAAGGAACCGACTTACACATGTTTTCCCGGAGCCGGACAAACCGGTGATTAAGACAAACCTGTCTTCCTTCATAACTTCAATATTTTATCCTTCTTGCCAGCACTGCCATCTTTACCTTAAAACCCTGTCAAGTTTGTTTGCGATCTCCGAAGGCGCATGATATCCTTTCTTCTTCAATAAATGCACTTTGCAGGCCACCTCGATCAGAGTTGCCATATTCCGCCCGGGAGCAACAGGAATGCTGATCAGGGGCATTTCTTCATCAAGAAGGAGGTGTTTCCCATAATTTGTCAATCCCAACCGATCATAATCCTTTCCTTCTTCCCACTTTTTTAATTCAACAACAAGATCAACAGCCGTTTTTTGCAGGATAAGGATCTTCCCATAAATCTCCCTGACATTGATGATTCCCAGCCCCCGGATCTCCATATAGTCCTTGCTTAGATCCGGAGCAGACCCGGAGATCTCTCCTTTGGGATCTTTAGTGATGACAGTGGCATCGTCAGAGACAAATTTGTGTCCCCTGGACACGAGCTCCAGTGCGGTCTCGCTCTTTCCGATTCCACTGTCTCCAATGATCAGAATGCCCAGCCCGAAAATTCGAAGCAGCCCCCCGGAAACAATCTGTTGGAAATCCTTCTGTATACCGTCTTTCTTCTGATCACTCATTAAGTTTATCTTCTTCCTCGCGGATAACATCAAGTATCACACCAATGTTATCCGCTTCGAGAATCTTTTTTTTCAGCGCTTTTCCCTTACGGACAAGATGGGCAATCGCTGCCAGAATTTGAAGATTAAGGCTGGGATTATCCGGCGAAGACACCACAAGAAAAAAGATATGAGAAGGTTTTTTATCTATAGCATGAAAATTGACACCCTGTTTTGATAGAGCCAGTGCAACAATTGGGCTTTTTATCCCTTTTATCTTGCAGTGGGGAATGGCCACTCCTTCTCCAATGGCGGTGCTCCCAAGATTCTCCCGTTGCAGGAGTTTTTCAAACAGGTCCTTTTCTTTTGATATTCTGTTCCGTTTCTTTACAAAAGCCACCATCTCCTTGAGAAGAGGGTCTCTATCCTTTGATTTCAAGTCCAGTAAGATCATGTCATGCATCAGTAAACTATGTATTTTCAATTTAATTTCTCACTCCAGGAAAATAGATGGAAAATTCAATCCGGCTCGATCAATCCATAATGCCCGTCCGGCCTGCGGTAAATAACTGCCCACTTTTCCGAATCGAACATTCTAAAGATAACAACTTCTCTCTTGCCGGATTCAAGTTGAAGTATGGCTTCTTCCACAGTCATTGGTTTTAACGTATAATTACGGCTCCGGATAACTCTTTTTTCCGTTTCTTCCTCATCAAAAGTTTCATAAACGTGCGGCACCCTCGCTTTTTGCCGCTTTCTCTCTCTGAATTTAGCTTTTTCTTTATTTATTCTCCTTACAAGGTGATCGAATGCAGCATCCAGTGAGCTGTGCATATTCCCTGTCTCTTCAATGGTATTTAATGTCGCTCTTCTGGTCTTGACATGGATCTCTGCAATATTCCTGTATTTTTCAACAGATAATATAATATCCGCTTCAACCTTATAGCCCAGTTTTTTCTCGATTGCTTTGAGCCTTTTTTCACAATATTTTTCGATATCAGGTGTTACTTGAGTTTGCCTTGCTGTGAAATTAATATTCATGATGATTCCTCCATCCAATACTTTCTTTTTCTGATATGCGAAGGTTCGATTCGGAGTTGTTTTCTGTATTTTGCAACAGTTCTTCGAGCAATTTTAAAGTTTTCGCGTGATAAAATATTTTCTATCTCGATATCGCTCAAGGGATTCTTTTTATTCTCATTTTCGACAAGTTTTTTAATCCGCTCTTTGACCCTCAATGAGGAAATTTCCTCGCCATAATCTCCTATAAGAGATTTGTGGAAAAAATATTTTAAGGGAAACATGCCTCTGGATGTCATCATATGTTTGTTTGAGACCACACGACCGACAGTGGATTCATGCACGCCTATCTCCTCTGCCAGTTCCATTAGGGTCAAAGGTTTTATATACTCAATCCCTTTTTCAATAAACTCTGTCTGTGATTCAACAATATATTTCGCTACCTTGTAAACCGTTCGATTGCGCTGGTCTAGACTTCTTAAAAACCAGAAAGCCTTTTTCAACTTGTCTTTTAAAAATGGATATGCATCTGACTTGTCTTTGGAAGCCTGCGAAAGAAGTTTTTTATAATAAGCGCTGATCTTCAGCTGGGGGAGCCCTTCATCATTGATCGTGATCTTAAGTTCTCCATCCTCTTTTTTAACAATTATGTCAGGAATGATGTAATAAGTCTTTTCCTTGCTGTATTTTATTCCCGGAGTCGGGTTTAACTTTTTAATCGCTTCTAAACAGGATTTGATCTCTTCTAATGGCACATCCAGAACCTTTGCCAACTTGGAAAAATCCGACTTTTCCAGAAGATAAAGATACTCCGTAATGATCTTTCGAAGAAGGTCATTATCTATTTTGAGATAATCCATCTGAGCTAATAAAGCTTCCTTAAGAGAAAGGCTCCCAACACCGACAGGATCAAATTTTTTTATTTTGCCCCGTATGCGGTTTACACTATTTATCGCTGTTTCCTGGGTTTGTGCTATTTCTTCCACAGAAGTTGTCAAATAACCATCGTCATTGATATTTCCAATAATATAAGCCGCTATCTCTTTATCTTTCTTTTCAAAAAATGTGATATTCGATTGCCACTCTAGATGATCCCACAGGGACTGGATCTTGGGAATAAAATTTTCTAATTCCGGTGCATCCTTTCTCTCATAAGAATAGGACCGGAATCCATTGTCAAAATACTCCCGAAAGTATTTCTCAATTTCACGATCGTCTTCTTTCCCATCGAGCCCGAGTGTTCTAGCCAAATCCGATGGTTCTCTTTCATGTTCATCTTTATCCCCTGATTCAAGCCTTCCCGCAGTTCCTCGGTCATCCACATCATCAGGCTTTTTGTCTTCAGTCTCCTCAACTACCTCAAGCAGGGGATTTTCAGACAGTTCTTTATCAATGACTTCGATTAGCTCCAGATTCGTTAGAGGTAAAAGCTTGATCGCCTGCTGCAAGGCCGGCGCCAGGATCAATTTCTGAACCTGTTTTTGCTGAAGTTGTTGTTTTAACATAACGCTGCCCGGTCTATTCCAGGTCAAAATCCTCACCCAGATAATTGTCCCGGACCTCCTTTGAGGCAACCAATTCTCCTGGAGCGCCTTCCTTCAGGATTTGACCATTATCAATAATATAAGCTCTATCAGTAATCTTTAATGTCTCTCTTACGCTATGATCCGTAATGAGAAGGCCAAGTCCCTTTTGTTTCAAGGTAATTATGATGTCCTGTAGATCCATGATCGCAAGGGGATCGATCCCGGTAAAAGGCTCATCCAGAAGGATAAACTCCGGATTTGTGATAAGGGCCCGAACAATCTCCAGACGTCTCCTCTCCCCTCCTGAAAGAGTATAAGCTTTTGCCTTAGAAAGAGCCATAAGTCCGAACTGATCTAAAGTTTTCGGAATGTCGATCTTATCTCTCTGGGAATCTCTCATGGACTCTTTGATGGCCAGGAGATTTTCCTCCACGCTCAATTTGCGAAAGGCAGAAGGTTCCTGAGGAAGAAGGCAAAGTCCTTTCCGGGCACGGGTATACATTGGGAGGCTTGTGATCTCTTTCCCGTTCAGGAAAATCCTTCCAGCATCTTGCGGGACTAAGCCAAGTATTAATGAAAAAGAGGTTGTTTTTCCAGCTCCATTCGGCCCAAGCAATCCAACAATTTCTCCTTTTTTAACTTTGATCGTAACATCATCAACGACCCGCTTTTTGTGATAATATTTCACCATACCAACCGCTTCGAGATAACTGTTCATGCTTCACTTTATGACTGTAACGGACCTGTCTTGGCCTTTATTTTCGACAATAATTTTATCATCGGCCATATGAAAAGTCAATTTGTCCCCCTGAATCCTCCCCTTTATCAAGTCATTTATCTCCGGACTGCCTGATAGGATAATAACATCTTTTTTCAGGTCATATAAGGCCTCTTTTGCTGTTCCTTCTCGCTTTCCCTGCTTGAATATGACATTGTCCCTGGCTGAAATATTCAGAAGACCTCCCTTTTCCGCATCCAACCAGACAAAGACCATTTTCGCTTCGACCGAGATATCCTCGACCTTGATAAGACCCTTCTCCTCATAAGACATGATTTTTCTTGCAGGATCATAATGCATTTTTTCAGCCGAAATAAAGATTTTCCTCTTGGGTGAATTTTCATCGGCCTGGTATATCAATGTCGAACTGACTTTTCCGGAACATTTAAGTTCACCGGTTTCCTCCTGTAGAAAAATCTCCTCAGCCTGAAGAGCCGTATTCGCCTGCCAGATTTTGATCTTCTCTTTAAACTGAAAACGTTCGGCCTTCGGAAAATATCTCATGTAGGCAGCTGTAATAAACAAAGGCGTGTCTAAAGAGAAAAATCCTGCTTCTTTCTTGTCCTGTCCGCTTATCTCGAGCATGGCTTTCATATCATCCAAGGCTTCAAATTCCCCGGTTTTAATATTGACAGAAATAACCCCAGCGGTAATATCAATGCCCTGATTTATGAATCTTGGGATCAGTCCATCGCCCCCCTTGACATTCAGAACATCTCTATTTCCTTTAATAATCTCGTTCCCTTCCAGGAGTATTAAGGTCTTTCCATCTTTATCTTTTTTCACTATTCTTGCTTTTTGTAAGACTTTTAAAATCCTCAATTGTCCTTTACGCGCAAGGACAAAATCGATAGTCCCGGCCTGGATCTGTGTTTCCTCTCCAGTTAAAGAAATGAACCGGATCGAGCAATCCTGTTTTGCTTGGAAAGTATGTATCTGAGACAGATCGCGAAAGCCTCCGATGACCACCTCTTTTGCTTTGATCTCCCTCCTGCTTTCATAAAGAGAAAACAAGGATTTTGCGCCTTCGGATGTTTCGCCCTGCTCATCCTGACTAAGGATAGCCACAACCTTTCCCTTCAAGGTTATCTCTTTAATATAATCGCCGTCTTTAGTCAGAAAGAAGGATGCCTGATCAGCCGAAACCGTACTCTTCCCTTGAATAAGCTGCACTTGTCCAACAGCAATTCCTTTTTTTTCCTTCTGTCTGAACTCCAGCATGTCCGTCAGGATCGTCAGTGGAAGGCTGTTTTCAAGGTTAATCTTCATGTGAACCTTCACATTGTCTATCAACCTGATTTTCTGCTGAATATCAGAGTATTCCATCCGGTCGGCGAAGCCTTCGATCTTCTTAGATTTAAAGACAACTCCCTCATTAATGGAGAAGACGCCTTTTTTTTGAAAATACTCGATAGATGAAGATGTCGCGATCAAATCTTCAGACTCTATCCTGGCTTTTCCAGTAAGACGAAAAAATGATCGGTCCTTATTATGAATGACTTCACTTCCTTCAAGGATGATCTCCTTCCTGTTCCCTCTTTTTGTCAGTACAGCATGAACATCCTCCTCAAGATGATACAGGCCATCCTTTCCTAAATAATGCCGGCCAGCCGTAAAATCGAAATTCTTTTTTGTCCCTTTTACAACTTCAAAATGCTTGATTTTTTCCCTGCTTTCCAGCCTTTCTTTTGTGGACATGTCTGTTCCCCTCTCGATTCTCACCTTTGATCTTGATCGGGAGATTATGTTGAATACAATCACACTAAGGACAAGGAAAAGGCCCAGCGCTAAAAATAGTTTTAGTATTTTTGAAAAGTGTATGTTCATCTAATTTGCAAATATTATACCCCAGATATGAAGAATAAATACAGAACAATGAGGACGGTTTTATTTCTTAATGTCAATCAGATTGAGATTGAGTTTTTCTTCTCCGAGATACTCTGAAAATTGGAGAGAATAACACAGATTGATGACATCTCCTTTTTGCAGGGTGTCTGCCCAGTCTCCTCGCCCCCATGCAAGAGCCTCAAAATATTTTCCATTCTGCTTGACGATAAGTTTGCAATGTTTCCCCTGAAGTTTTTTGGGTTCGGCCACAACCTGGACCGCCTCCGTTACAAAAACCGGCTTGGGATTTCCTGCACCAAATGGAGAAAGGAGAGAAAACGCCTCCAAAAAAGAGAAGTTGATGCTGTTAAAATCGATCTTGGAATCAATTTTGATCCTTCGCCTTAGAACATCATCTGTTAAGCGGGAAAGGGCATAAGAATTGACAGCTTCTTTAAAAGCGCTCATTTTATCCAATGAAAGCTCGCAACCAATAGCCAGTATGTGACCTCCGTAGTTCACCAGATATTCTTTGCTTTCACTAAGGCAATCGATCAAAGAAAATTCAGGAATGCTCCTGCCTGAGCCAAAAGCCTTTCCATTTTCATAAGCAAACAGGATAACAGGACGGTAAAAAGCATCCTTTAATTTAGAGGCAACAATCCCAATAACTCCCCGATGCCATTCTTCAGAGCCCAGGATCAAGAATCGATATTTCTGATCAAGCGAATTTCTTTTAATTTGATCCATGGCCTGCCGGTTTATTCCCTCTTCGATCTTCTGTCTTTTAGAATTCAGCTTATTCAGTTTCTTTGCCAGATTATTTGCTTCTTCTCTTGAACGCACAAAAAACAGTTGGATGGCCAGATCCGTCATTCCCAAACGCCCGGCCGCATTAATCCGCGGGCCCATTCGGAAGCCCACATCTCCAACCGTAACCGGGCGGTTACGGAGCCCACATGATTCCAGAAGACTCACCAATCCGGGATTTGCCGCCTCTTCCAGGCCCTTTAACCCAAATTTAACAAACAGCCTGTTTTCCCCTCTTAATCCCACAACATCAGAAATTGTCGCAATGGACACCAGTTTAAGATAATGAGGGAGCAGAGCTTCCTTTCCCTTTTTCTGGAAGAGTCCCTGTATTAATTTAAAAGCAACACCGACTCCGGCCAACTGTTTATCCGGATAATTTGCACTGCTCAGGACCGGATTAAGAACGGCAAGTGCATCAGGAAGCTCAGAACCAGGCTGATGATGATCGGTTATTATAACATCAATTCCCTTCTCCTTAGCACGGGAGGCAAACGCCACCGCTCTCATGCCACAATCTACACTGATCACAAGGGTCGCCTTTCTCTCCAGGACGATCTCCAAATACTCTTCTTTGATTCCATATCCTTTTTTCAGCCGTTCCGGAATAAAATAAGAGACATCCACTCCAAAATATGCCAGCGCTTTTGACAAGATGACAACCGAAAGAATTCCATCCACATCATAATCTCCAAAAATGATGACTTTTTCTTTCTGGCCGATCGCCTGAAGCAGCCGGTCGACCGCTTCACGCATTCCTGTCATTAAAAAAGGATCCAGAAGATCATCCAGGGTTCCATATAGAAATCGGTGGGCTGAATCCTTTGTTGTTATTCCGCGGTTTATCAGTATCTGGGAAAATTCAATACTCTGACCAATCTCACGGGACAGGACCCGGGCGTTTTTCTCAGGAGGTCTATATATCCAAATTGTTTCATACATCGTACATTTTATATAAACAATACACTCTAGCATAACTGCTTCTAATCCACAATAAAGATTAGGCCCGAAATGCCAGGCCATTGAAGCATACGATTTGATTGGGTATAATTGGTTTGCTGTGATCAAAAGACTAAAAGACAAGCTGATAAAAACCCGGCAAACATTTAAACATACGCTGGATGACCTGCTGTACAGCGGAAAAGACAGAGAAAAGATCCTTGATGACCTTACAGAAACCCTCCTTCTCTCTGATGTGGGAATCGAGACGACAGAAAAAATCATCCAATCAATCAGGGTACATAGTGAAAAAACAGCTCTTTTCCCCGAGATAAAAAAGATTCTTGAAAAAGAGTTGGTGAAGACTCTTTCTCAGTACTCATCCGAAGTCAAGCCCAATACAACCCCTTCGGTATTTATGTTCGTGGGTGTAAACGGGGGAGGGAAAACTACAACTCTTGCAAAACTGGCGCACTTATTCAAAAAGAATGGGACGGAAATTCTTCTGGTGGCTGCAGATACTTTCCGGGCCGCCGCACAGGAACAGCTTGTTATATGGGGGAAAAGACTGAACTGCCCGGTAATTAAGGGTCAGCACGGAGCAGATCCCGCCTCCGTGGTCTATGATGCTGTTCAGTCCTTCAAAGCCCGTAAAGCAGACATTCTTCTTATCGACACAGGCGGCCGAATCCACACCAATGTCAATCTGATGAATGAGTTGGAAAAGATCAGAATGATCATTTCGCGGGAAATAGAAAACGCTCCTCATGAGATCTATCTTGTTCTGGATGCGAGTATCGGCCGAAATGCTCTTTCACAGGCCAGGGAGTTTCTAAAATTTTCCGGATTAACAGGCATCATACTGACCAAACTCGACGGCACGGCTAAAGGGGGAAGTGTTATAAGCATTGTTGATGAATTGAAGCTTCCCATTAAATATATCGGCGTCGGAGAAAGAGAAGAAGACTTGTTTCCTTTCTCCGCACAGGAATTCGTCAAAGCCCTCCTCTCATGAACATAAACATAGACTCCGCCTATCTTCAAATGGCCTATAGCTTGGCGGAAAAAGCCCTTGGATGGGCAAGTCCAAACCCCTATGTTGGAGCTGTTATCGTCAATAAAGATCAAATTGTAGGGTATGGATACCACGAGAGCCCTGGAAAACCTCATGCTGAAGCGGTCGCCCTCAAGATGGCTGGAAAAAGGGCGAAAGGAGGCACAGCATATATCACACTCGAACCATGTGTCCATTTCGGCCGGACTCCCCCATGCGTGGACAGTCTGATCTTTTCAAAAATAGAACGTACTGTTATTTCCTCCCTGGATCCAAATCCCATCGTTAACAAAAAAGGACTCAAAAAATTAAGACAAGCCGGCATAAACGTATCAATAGGACTGCTGGAAAGCAGAAACAACCGGCTCAATGAGGCCTACTTCAAGTACATCACACAGAATATCCCATTCCTGACCGCAAAAACAGCCACCACACAGGACGGGAAGATCGCCACAAATACAATGTCTTCCAAGTGGATATCCTCTTCATCCACACGGGAATACGTCCATCTACTCCGGGGAGAACATGATGCCATACTGGTTGGGATCAATACAATAATCCGGGATGATCCTATTCTGACGATCCGCCATCCCAACTGGGAAGGGAAACGGCTGACACGAGTCATTCTTGATTCCCATCTTCGATTCCCGCTCAACAGCAAAATATTTCAGACTCTTTCCGACGGAAACATTTTGATTTTCTGTCATGAATCCGCTCCGGATGACAGATCCAAGCTTCTTGAGGACCATGGAGCAAGAGTAATCCGGTGCTCTGGAAATGCCGCCGGACTTGATCTCATTCAGGTTCTACAAGAATTGGGCGCAAATGAAATTTCCAGTGTTCTTGTAGAGGGAGGAAGCCGATTGATGACCTCTTTTCTTGAAAAAAAACTTATTGATAAGATGTATATTACCATCTCGCCGAAACTGATCGGAGGAAAGGAAGCACCGACTTTTTTTGAAGGGGAAGGCATCTCTGTGTTAAGGGACTCCCTTCGCCTGAAAAAAGTCCGGTCTTTCACCATCGATGAAGATATCATAGTGGAGGGGTATTTCTGATGTTTACAGGTATTATCAGCCATACCGGTCGTTTTGTCGCTTACAGACAAGGCCGTCAGGAAATAGTCATCGAAGCTTCAAGTGAGATCCTTCAACCGAATACCGGGGAAAGTCTTGCTGTCAACGGTGTATGTCTGAGTTTGATTAAAAAGAGAAAAAACCAGGCATCCTTTAATCTTTCTGGAGAAACACTCCAAAAGACCAATCTGGGCGCCTGCAGGAGAGGGGATATTCTTAACCTTGAACGGCCGCTGACTCTTTCCACTCCTCTCAGCGGCCATCTTGTTTCCGGACATATCGACGGAACAGAAAAAGTCCTCAGAATAACAACCCGGAATAAAGAAACACGAATGACATTTTCCCTGTCTCCGGGTATTCGGCCTTACTTCGTGGAAAAGGGGTCTGTGGCCGTAAATGGTGTCAGTTTAACGCTCGCCGAAGTCAAACCTTCCTCCTTTGAGGTTGTCATCATCCCCATTACCCTGGAAAGCACGAATTTAAGCGCTCTTAAAAGGGGTAATTCTGTCAACGTTGAAAGTGACATGATCGGTAAATACGTGTATAATTTATTGCTCCAAAAAAGATAAAAATAAGGATTTCCAATATGCAGAAAAAATCACATGTTGTGAGTGTTGAAAAAGCCATTGAAGAGGTGAAAGCCGGCAGGATAATTATAATAGTGGATGATGAAGACAGAGAAAACGAGGGCGACCTTATGGTTGCAGCAGAAAAAACGACCCCTGACATCATTAATTTTATGGCCCGATACGGACGGGGACTGATATGCCTGCCTCTCGAGAGCAAAAGGCTCAAACAGCTGGATCTGCCTTTGATGGTAACGGATAATACTACCAGTTTTCAAACAGCCTTTACGATCTCAATCGATGCTAAAAAAGGCAATACAACCGGCATTTCAGCAAAGGACAGGACCAACACTATCCTGGCTGCGATCGATCCGGAGACAAAACCAACAGATCTGGCCCGTCCGGGACATATTTTCCCCTTGCAATTCATGAAAGGGGGAGTTCTACAGCGGGCCGGCCAGACCGAAGCTTCGGTTGATGTGGCCCGTCTTGCCGGGCTATATCCGGCAGGTGTGATCTGCGAGATCATGAACGAAGACGGTTCCATGGCCCGTATGCCTCAGCTTGAAGAATTCAGCGAGACTCACGGAATCCCCATCCTTACCATAGCGGATTTGATCAAGTACCGCATGAAAAACGAAACTCTGGTCCAAAAAATCGAAGAAGTGGACCTCCCTACACGGTACGGTAAATTCAGACTGGCCGTGTTTGAAGATATTATTCTTAAAGAACATCATATCGCTCTGATCAAAGGAGATATCCAAAAGGATACACCTATTCTTGTACGTGCCCATTCCCAGTGTTTCACCGGAGATACGCTTGGATCAATACGATGCGACTGCGGAGACCAGCTTCATCGCGCGATGGAAATGATCGAGAAAGAGGAAAAAGGGGTCATCCTTTATATGATCAATCAGGAAGGCAGAGGCATCGGTCTGGTCAATAAGATTAAAGCGTATGCTATCCAGGACCAAGGAGCGGATACCGTGGAAGCAAACCGGGCACTGGGTTTTCAAGACGATCACAGGGATTACGGAATCGGTGCGCAGATCCTGGTATCCCTGGGAGTCACCCGGCTTCGTTTGATCACTAATAATCCTCGAAAATTCATCGGCCTTGAAGGATACGGATTAAAGATAATCGAAAGAGTCCCGATCGAAATCCCCCCCTGCACAACAAACCTGAAATATCTGAAGACCAAAAAGGAAAAGATGGGGCATATACTCGATATGGTCTAGCCTGCTTTATTCATTCTGATCCTCTATTTTTCAATTACAAATGTTACAGGTCCGACATTAACCAGGCGGACCTCCATCAGAGCTCCAAACAGACCGGTTTGCACCACAACCTCCTTTTCCCTAAGCAGTTCGACAAATCGATCAAAAAGCACTTTTGCCCGTTCAGGCAATTCAGCCCCATCAAAACTCGGCCTCCGGCCCTTTTTAACAGATCCTGCCAGGGTAAACTGAGATACAGCCAGGATCTCCCCGTTAATATCGAGAAGGGATCTATTCATCCTATCTTTTTTATCCGGAAAAATCCGCAATTCAACGATCTTGGCCGCCATGTTCCTGACCCTGTCCTCAGTGTCTCCCTTCTCCATACCCACCAGAAGACAGAGGCCCTGTCCGATCTGTCCTATAACTTCCCCTCCGGTTGAAACAGCGGCTTCTTTAACTCTTTGCAAAACGACTTTCATTGGATTTTCACTCCTTCAAGATCTTTTTCTTTGAAAACAGGTTCATCACATTATTCAAGTCTCTCCTGTTAAAGATCAAGCTCGATAAAGCATAGGCTGCAATACCGGCCAGGATGGCCGCACCAAGTGTGCCCAGTTTTGACAGAGGGGCCAGATCATCAAAGGAAACCTTATTTAAGAATATAAATATTGCCCCACCCATCAATACCGCTGAGAGGGCGGATTTAAGCATGGAAAACAGGATCCCCTTTATTTCTATACTCCCGATCTTTTTCTCCAACAAAAGGAAAAGGAGCAAGAAATTGAGGACAGAAGAAACCGAGAGGGCAAGTGCAATGCCTGAAACCCGCATCGTCCTCATCAGTAGAAATGAAAGAGAGATATAACCGACCATGACAAAAAAAGCCACAATCACAGGAGTTCTGGTATCTTTCAGAGAATAAAATGCTGGAGCAAGGATTTTCACGTAAGAAATAAAGGGGAGCCCCATGGCAAAAAAGAATAAACAGGAAGAAGTCATTGTTGTGGATTCGATATTGAATAATCCTCTTTCAAAAAGCACCTGGATGATGGGACGGCTTAAGATCATAAGCCCGATCATGGCCGGAAAAGTGATGAATGATATCAACTTCATGGAAAACTCAAGAGTCTTTTTCATGGAGAAAAGATCCTTTTGTGCTGCCTGCTCAGAAAAAGTGGGAAGCAGTGCAATGGAAAAAGCGATCGAAAAAACACCCAGGGTCAGCTCCTGCACACGGGTCGAATAATAAAGTGAGGAAACACTCCCAGTTTCAAGGGACCAGGCCAGTATTCTGCTTAAGGTGAAGTTGATCTGAGCTATCCCAACGCCAAAAATACCAGGCACCATCAGTTTGGCAATCTTTTTCACTGCGGGATGAGCAAAGCTTAAACCGAATCGAAAGTGCATCCCTTTCTTCCACAGAGGTGGCAGTTGGATGGCCAATTGAAAAACACCGCCTATCACAACACCAACAGCAAAAACATAGGCAGGTTCTTTGGCCCGGTTGGCAAAAAGAACGGCAGCCGTAATGATGGACATATTAAAAAGGACAGGCGTGAATGCAGGAATAAAAAACTTGCGGAATGAATTCAATATAGCCATAGCCAGGGCGGAGAGGCTGATCAGGAACATATAAGGGAACATTATCCAGGTCAACACAATTGTCAGATTAACTTTGACAGAGGTCTCGAACAGGGAGGCAATAAATTTCACCAGCAACGGCGCTGTGACAACTCCCAGAATAGTCAGGACAACCATGATAACTGTCAAATCATAAAAAAAGCAGTTGGCAAACCGCCAGAGTTCGTCTTTGCTCTTTTCCTTTTTCAGTTGAGTAAAAACCGGAATAAAGGCCGCAGTCATCGCCCCTTCCCCGGTCAGGCGGCGCAAAAGATTGGGAATTGCGTATGCGACACCGAAAGCATCCATCGCCCCAGTTGTTCCCATGTATTTAGCCTGCAGCATATCCCGTAAGTATCCCAGGATCCTGCTTAAAAAGGTGGGAACAGCTACAAGAATGGTCGACTTCATAAGTTTCCGGTTTTGATTCTGCTGACTCATCTTGCCTACATTATTCACAAAAATTGCCGATAATAAAATAAAATATTGAAATAAATAAAAATCATTCTGTGTATTTGAAAAATTATGACTAGCACATTGTAATTACTTCACATGGTTCAAGGATTCGAGTGTTCGAGGGCCAAAGGCCAAAAGTCTATAGAAGTCGTCGAAGTCAAGAAGAGTTTGTTGAGTTCAGCTTCGCCAGCGAGAAATGCGAGAAACGTTTAACGCGGGAAACACTATTTAAATTAAAGGACTTTGGGCTAAGCTTCTTTGGGCCTCTTTTGCATTGTCCTTTTGTCTTTGGCCTCTTCTTCTTTCACCTGAACCCTAGAATCCTATCTTTCTATCTTTTCTCGTTTCGACTTTTTATGAATAATTCAAGTGATAATGGT
>DAOVDI010000184.1 GCA_030669585.1 Acidobacteriota bacterium | reverse complement strand
ATCAAATGGACGATATGACTCTTGTCATCATCAAAAGAGTTTCTTAATAACCGCTCCTTCTCACGAAAGATTTAATCGAAAAGGCGGCCTATCATACCAGCCTTGCCTATGTTCTCTACAGTTGCGGACCAAATGCTTCCTGAAGTCAACGATGTGAAAAAATGGCTGACGTCAATCAGGCGACAGCAACCGTAAATATATTCTGGGAGACTCCGACATGTCACTCCTGCCCACAGTCTCCCTTTTTTCGATCCGTCATATTCTAGCCAAAGATCTTATCCGTCTTTTCCCCATAATAAAAGCAGGGAGGGATACAGACCTCTTTTCTTGTCACCAATTTTCAACGGCCGGGATTTCTTGATCAACAATTCAGGACGGAATCTATTACACTGTAGTCACATACAGTATGTTTTTTCGTGAAAATGTGTCCATTGACTTTATTTAAGGGCTTTGATATAAAAAAGCCATTCTTGGGAAATCTAAAAATGCTTGGAGAAATAATCTCTCACTATCTGATTAAGGAAAAGATCGGTGAGGGTGGAATGGGGGTTGTCTTCAAGGCAGAGGATATCAAGCTGAAACGAACTGTTGCTTTAAAATTTATCTCACCCAACAGGTTTGAAGATAATGAATCCCAGGCGCGGTTCATCAATGAAGCGCAGGCGGTCGCTTCACTCAACCATCCGAATATCGGAACTATTTATGAGATTGAAGATGCCAATGATCAAACATTCATCGCCATGGAGTATGTGGAAGGAAATAATCTGAGAGATCTTCTTCGAGAGGGGCCTTTTGAGATGGAAAAAAGCCTGTCTATTGCCCGGCAGATTCTCAGAGGGCTGCAGGAGGCTCATAATAAAGGAATCGTCCATAGGGACATCAAAAGCTCCAACATTTTAGTAACCTCTAAAAACCGAGTAAAGATCATGGATTTCGGGATCGCAAAAAACCTCTGGGGAACTCAAATCACCAGAACAGCCGCCATTTTGGGAACAGTAGACTATATGTCCCCGGAACAAGCTTCTGGAGACACGGTGGATAACAGGGCTGATATATGGTCCCTGGGAGTTCTTCTTTATGAGATGTTGACCGGTCAACTTCCTTTTCTAGGAGACAATTACCAGGCCGTTCTGTTTTCCATATTAAACAAAGAGCCAAAAACCATGAGTCTGGTTGGTACCAGTATTCCTGTGGAACTGGAAAGAATCATTGGGAAGTGCCTGGAAAAAAAGCCGGAGAAACGTTATTCCTCGGCCATGGACATCCTGAATGATCTGGATCTTCTTTTTATGGGAAATAAATGGAAACGCAGGATAAGCACGATCAAAAGCCCGCGGATATTTTTTGGAACACTCGCTTTTATTCAGAGGAAACCGATTCTGACCGGTATGGTTTTGCTGCTCTTGATCGCTGTTTTGGCCGCTCTTCCTTTTTTTGATAAACTCATTGTTGAGATGGGACTACGGTCCCTGCCCGAAAAAATTGTTCTTGGTGTCCTGCCCTTCAAGATCGATAGCGAGGATCCGGATTTAAAAACGCGATGCCAGGGATTGACTGAATATCTCTCTGGGGAGCTGACACAGCTCGAGAGTTTTCGGGATGAACTTCAGATGATCCCTTCATCGGATATCCATGCCCTGAATATCAAGACCGGTAGTAACGCATGGAATAAGCTGAGAATTAAAATGGTCGTGAATGGAAAGATCATTCCGAAAAAAGAAAATGTGGAATTATATCTGGATCTTTCACGGACCAAGCCGCTGCAGCTGCTGAGGGCCAAAAAAATAGAAGTACCAAGGGACAAGTTTCACAGGATATTTGAAGAGTCTTTGTTTGCCATTGTCACCATGCTCGCCATGGACCTCAATCCTGAAGCTGTCAAAGTCCTTAACGAGGGAGAATCAAAAAATCCGGACGCGGTGATGTATTATTCAGATGGACTCGGCTTCTTAAGCCAAAA
>DAOVDI010000156.1 GCA_030669585.1 Acidobacteriota bacterium | reverse complement strand
TAAAAACATTTTTTCGGCTATCCGGCCGGCCATGAGAACAGACAACTGGGCTTCGAGGTATTCTTGGGAATAGGTGTACCGGTCATCCAGGGGTAGCTGCTGTGTAATACCTAGAGCCAATCCGCGTGGAATTATTGTGACTTTATGGATAGGGTCAGCCGCAGGAATGAGAGAGGTCACCAGGGCATGGCCTGCTTCGTGAAAGGCCGTGCTCTTTTTTTCATCGTCACTGATGATCATACTTTTTCGTTCCACGCCCATAAGAACTTTGTCCTTGGCGCTTTCGAAATTATTCATAGTGACCTTGTTTTGTCCCAAACGTGCTGCAAGCAACGCTCCTTCATTGATCAGATTGGCCAAATCGGCCCCGGAAAACCCCGGTGTGGTTCGAGCCAGAACTTTCAGGTCCACATCCTTGGACAGAGGGATATTCTTGATGTGAACTTTAAGGATCTGTTCGCGTCCCTTGATATCGGGCATGTTGACTACGACTCTCCTGTCGAACCGGCCCGGCCTGAGAAGGGCACTGTCCAGAATATCCGGACGGTTGGTGGCAGCAATAAGAATGACTCCTACATTGGAATCAAAACCGTCCATCTCCACAAGCAACTGATTCAAAGTTTGTTCCCGTTCATCGTGGCCGCCTCCGAGTCCGGCTCCTCTCTGTCTGCCGACCGCATCGAGCTCGTCGATGAAGATCAGACAAGGTGCATGTTTTTTCCCCTGGTCAAACAGATCTCTGACACGTGATGCTCCGACACCTACGAACATTTCCACAAACTCAGAACCGCTGATGGAAAAGAAGGGGACTTCGGCTTCACCGGCTACTGCCCGGGCGAGAAGTGTTTTTCCCGTCCCGGGTGCGCCAACAAGGATGACTCCTTTGGGGATGCGTCCTCCCAGTTTCTGGAATTTTTTTGGGTCTTTCAGAAACCCGATGATTTCCTGAAGTTCTTCTTTTGCTTCCTTGACGCCGGCCACATCCTTGAATGTGACCTTTTTCTGGATGTCTGAGAACAGTTTAGCCCGGCTCTTACCGAACGACATGGCTTTGTTCCCGCCGGACTGCATCTGCCGCATGAAAAATACCCAGAACACAATCAGTAAAAGAATTGGGAACCAGGTGAAAAGATAGCTGTACCAGGGGCTGCGTGAGGTGTCTTTGACGGATATGTTCACATGGTGTTCACGCAGGATCTTGACCAGATCATCATATTGAGAGGGAACGACAGTCTTGAAATCAGTTCCGTCCGTATATTTTCCTTTGATCTGATTCCCTTCTATGGTTACCTCATTAATACTGCTGCTCTCGACATTGGACATGAATTCGCTGAATTGGATCTCTCTCCTGGCTGTGCTGGGGGACTGCAATAAACTCCATAAAAAGAGAATAACGACTCCGGCAGCAACCCAGAAAAGGATGTTTTTATATTGTTTTTGTTGTCGTTTCATATTAGGCATAATACTTTCCTTTAATCTACAAACATTTTAACATGTTTTAGGGGATATGTTAAGAGATAAGGCCAAAATCCCAAATGGGGACGGTTCTATTTTTTCCAGAGAAAATAGAACCGTCCCCATCTCCTTTGGACTTGACCTGAAAGGGGGACTTGTTGTAATATTGGAAAACCCGAGTGGGGCTGTAGCTCAGTTGGGAGAGCATTTGACTGGCAGTCAAAAGGTCGTGGGTTCGAGCCCCATCAGCTCCACCATTTCCTTCTGGAATTTGTAAACCATGCCGAGAGTAAAATTAAAACCGCTGTTCGGCTATTTAAGATAGCGGAGAGATTTCGGCTCTTTTTCCATATGAAAAATGAGAAGATTCTGAAGAGTTTTCCTGATAGTCTGTAGTTTTTCGAGAGAGAATTGATGTATCTCTGTATCCGGAGGTGGATTCTTCTTGACCCAGTCTAGAAAATCCGGCAGATCCGGAGGGACGCTGTCCTTTTTTTGCGGTGCACAGGAAACGCAAAAGACTCCGTCTTTTCGGGAAGACATCCAGGAGGAATTCTGGATTCTTTTTCCACATTTTTTGCATGTTGAAAAATCCGGTGCAAGGCCGTTGATCCTAAGCATCCAGGCTTCAAAATAAGCGCTGATAAGCTCGAGGTCTCCGCCTTTTTGCAGGGCTTGAAGGGTTTTTAACAGAAGCCGGAAGACAAGGTCTTCTGTGGACCGCAGAGGTAAAAATTCCTGAATAAGTTCAGAGAAATATCCAAGAGTAAATGTGGCCTTGATATTGCTCTGTACATCAAAAAAGGATTCCTGGAGGTCGCACTGACTGATTATGACCAAGTCTCTTCTTTCTTTTTCATAATAGATGATGTGGACAAAAGACATAGGTTCAAGACTGCTGCCGAAGCGGTTCCCGAACTTACGCGCTCCCTTGGCAATTCCTTTAATGATACCCTTGTCCCTGGTGAAAAAAGTGACGATCTTATCCTGCTCGCTGAAGTTAAAGGAGTGAAGGATAAATGCTTCTGATCGTTCGATAGGCATGAATGATTATGTTAAATATTTTAGAAACAGGGTGGCCAATCCGAGGAAGGACAGAAATCCAAGAGAATCCGTGCACATGGTCAGAAGATTAACAGATCCAAGAGCAGGGTCGAGGTGAATGAGTTTGAGAAATAGGGGGATCAGTGTCCCCATGAGGGCGGCGACAAATAGGTTGATGACCACGGCCAGGCCAAGAACCAGGCCGAGATAGGGATTCCGAAACAGAAGATAAGAAATACCTCCGAGCAGGAGGCCGATAATGATACCATTTCCTATTCCTACTACCAGTTCCTTGAACAAGGCCTTACGGGCGGATATCCAGTTTGCCTGGCCGATGGCGATTTCGCGGACGATGATGGCGATCGTCTGGTTCCCGGCGATACCTCCGAGTGCTGCTACCAGCGGCATGAATACGACCAGAGTAACAAATTTCCCGATAGTGCCCGTGAACTGTTTGACAACAAAAGGAGCAAGAGAAGCAGTTAGTAGGCTGAACAAGAGAAATGGAAGCCTTTTTTTGATAGACATAAAAGGGCTGTCCTGGACTCTGTCCGAAGAATCCAGAGAGACCATCTTATATATGTCCTCGGTTGCTTCTTTATCGATAACATCGATGACGTCATCGACAGTTACGACACCCACCATGACATTCTCCGGGTCCAGGACCGGAATGGCCACCAGGTTATAATCAGCCACGCTCCGGGCAACTTGTTCCTGATCGGTATCG
>DAOVDI010000080.1 GCA_030669585.1 Acidobacteriota bacterium | reverse complement strand
TCATATCTTATTCTAGATTCCCGTTTACACGGGAATGACGTCTGGCTTTTCTCGCGTTCACCTTTTCTCGCGGGCGGTAGCCGCCCTTGGCCTATTCCAGCTCTTTGATCTGTTTTTCCAGATCAGAGATACGCTTGTTTGCCCTGTCGACCTGGATGTAAAGCAGGGAGAGGTCTTTGTTGTCGATCCTGGATTTATCGATCAACTCTCCCAATTCCTGGAAAAGAGGGGATATCCGGTTATCAATATCTTTGACGTGATCCTGGATTTTTTCCCTGTTCTTTTCCCATTCTTTTACTTCTTTGTGATATTGCTGGCTTTTTTGTTTTTTTCTCTCAACTACATCCTTGACCTTGTCATTAAACCCCAGGATGATTTTTTGAATCTCAATCTGCTGTTCAGTGAGTTTTTCCATTTTCTGCCGTGTCCCGGGCAGTTTTTTGTCGATCGTATTTTTCCTGTCTTGAAGTTTTTTAATAGTGTTATTCAGCTCTTTTTCTTTAACGACTTTTTCCTCGACGCCTTTTTTCTCATTATTGGATAGTTCCTCAAGGGATTTTTCCGCCGAGCTGAGATCTTTTTTGATTTTTTTCAGGTCTTTATGAAATGTGCGAACAATAGGTTCCACTTCTGACAATTCTTCCTTGATCTTGTTTTTTTCAAGCGACGGTTGTTTTTTGCCTTCTTCATATCCGGCCTTCTCAGTGTCCAGTTCCAGAGCGGTTTTCTCAAAGTTGACTTTGAGTTTATCGATCTTTGAGTTTATGGTCTGTATTTCTTTTTTCCAGTCCGTCTTCTTTTTTTCCAGTCCGTTTATTTTTTTTACTAGTTTTTCATCGCCGGGAAACCGGATCTTTTTTTCATTGGATGTTTTCCCTATATCATGAAAAAAGCCGGTTTTTTTTCTTTTTTCACTATTAAGGTTTTTCTGGAGTCGAAGCCTCACAAGTTTTTGCTTGGTCCGGAATAAAAATTGGTTAAGTCTCTGTCTCATTTTTTTATCTCTGAGGAAAATAAATATTATCAGTAATAAAATAATGGAGAGAAGGAACCAAAAGATCCAGTAGGGTAAACCACCCTCTGTCCCGGGCTGTGGGGTCTGAATGGAAAAATAGGAAAGTATATCTTTCATAGTTAAATTAGCGTGTTTATTAAAACCATATGAAGAAGATTTGTCAAATTAAAAAAGAGAGGGTTCAAGTGCTTTTCTTATTTCGACTTCTACGACTTCGATGGACTTCAACAGACCTCGATAGACTTTTATTTGATTCTTCCGGGGTTCCATCCCAGTTGAGTATGGACCAGTTGATCAAATAGAGTAGAGCTGGGAGATTTTCATTGAAGATAGCCTGAATGTCTGATTCCGCATTAAAAAAGCCGCCATGGCTCTGGTCGACAGGGGGCAGTTCAAATGTGAATGAAGGAATAGAATAAGTGCCGTAGGACCAGTCTGTCGTGTCTCCGTTCGTGAGATAAAAATCAGCTCCTGCCCTCTGTACGTCATAAACACGTCCATTCACCTGACGCATCAAGTCAGACATGTCCTGGGCCATGTCTCTTAAAAGATTTTCATTTGGGGACGGTTCTATTTTATAACCCCATGGATAAAGGATGACCTGGGAAAAGCTGTGATAGGAGAGAAGCGCCTGGAAATCGTGTCCAGGGAAAAGGTCGCGGATGGCCTGAGTTTCCGGTTCGGAAAATGGAGCAGTTCCGCGATAAACTCCGGAATCAGAGTTTGAGCTTGATCCGACATTATCAAAACCCCACATGAATCCATAGTTCCTGTTCGGGTCTACGCCAAAGCTTCCGCTGCCGTTATCTCTCCGGTTTTTTCGCCAGTAACGGTAATAATGTATGGTGTATTCCAATCCATCCGGATTGACAAGAGGTACAATCCATATTTCGCTCTGGTTCACAAGCTTTTGAATATCTGGATTGGACGCATAATTTTCAACAAGATGTTTACAGAGGAGTAAAGGGACTTCCACGGAGATCCATTCCCGGGCATGGTGGCAGCCTGTGATGATGATCCCCGGCTCCTTTTCATCGATGTTAACGTTGCCGCTGATCTTTAATGCATAGATATTCCGTCCCTCAAGACTGTCACCGATATCAACGAACTTGGCGATAGAGGGATAATTTTGGGCCAGATCCATCATTTCCTTTTCGACTTCCCGGTAAGAATGGAAAGCGCCGTTGATGCTGGATTGGGCAGAGATGTCCTCGATGTGCCTGCGGTAGAATGTTTCTGATTCTATGACAAATGGAATGTTTTGGGTCTTAAGAATATCCAGATCCCGGAAGGAAGCAACAATATACAGCCTGCTGTTCCGCTCCATAAGATAGTCCAGAGGAATGGTTTTGAGCCTGCTTAAAATATCAGGCTTCATCTCAATGCTGATGATCTCCCGGTTATTGTAATCCTGGCCGAGTGTTGATCCTGAAAATAAGACCAGGAAAAATAGAATAGATGCTGTTACTTGTTGTGTCTTCATATTGTTTCACTTCTCTCAGGCCAAGGGCCAAAAGAAACTTAGCCCAAAGTCATTAAAATTTAAGGGTTCAAGGATTCAAGGGGTCAAGTGCTTTTTTTCTAACGATTTAATAAGTACTTTGTGCATCCTCTCAACCTATCCTTTCCCATCGTCATTCCCGCCTTTTTCGTCATCCTCGCGTATGCGGGGATCCAGTCTATTTTCTTTATTTTCATATCTTATCCTGGTTTCCCGCTTCCGCGGGAATGACGTCTGGCTTTCACCTGTTCCCGCTGGCGTTAGCCTCCCTTGAATCCTTGAACCCTTTCTCTTCTTCTTTGGCCTTCTTCGACTTCTATGGACTTCTATGGACGTCAAAAGACTTCAATAGACTCCTATAGACTTCAATAGACTTCAATAGACTTCAATAGACTTCTATAGACTCCGATAGACTGCGATCTAGTCGTATTCATAGGTTGCTGTTATAATGCTTTTTTGGGCAAAAAGCCCGTTTCCCGACCCGTATTCTTTTCCGATCATCATCCCGATATCCAGAGAGAACTTTCCCAATCGAAAACCGGTTCCCAATGTAAGATACAGGTACTGGGAATCAGGATCCTGTATGGGCTGGGGGTCGTAGATCAAACCTGTCCTTAAAAAAGTTTTTATCCTTTTTCGGAATAACGTGATGAAATTAAAATATTCCAGTCCAGCATTGACCTTGATAATGTTTTTGAAGCTTCTGTCAAAATCCTCATCGAAGTAGCGGAGTGTGTATTTTGACCAATTGAAGAAGCCGATATCTGCCCCGGCGCGAAATCTCTCTGAGAAGGAATAACTTGTTCCCACGCCTATAACAAGGGGCATGTTGTATGTATTCTGGGCATCTGCCTGGATCTGGATATCCGCATTTCCTGTTGGATCTTCATAACGCAACAGGCTCCGCGCATCTCCTTTTTTAGTGAACGGGCTGCGGATTATGGCAGATAGTAACCATTTTTCGTTGAGATGGAACATGAAGCCGGCATTAAAAAATATCCCCTTGAAGTTTTGGCTCTTTTTATCTGTTATTCTCCTTCCGAATCGGGGCCAGTGTTCTACAACACTTTTTTCCCAGTTCCCGAATACAGAATTTATGCCCACCCCGATGGAAAGAAAGGAAGAAATTCTTTTCGCCAGTGAAAAATTGAGATTATGAAGGAGACCTTTCTGTAAATATTCCATTGTATAATAGGGAGAGCCTCTCCACTCCTCCTCATATAGCGCTGAAGGACGGATGTATGTTTCAAGGGCGCCGAAATTGATTCCCAATCCCCATTCATTCCAGTTGAAAGTAAGGCCGGCTTGGTCAAAAAGAAATTGACGTGCGAAAAGATTGCCCTCCTGGCTGAAAAGGACTCCGGTATTGACAATTCCATATTGGTAAATGGATGCGTTATTAATGGATCCGCTGACTGAAAATGTAAGCTTTGGATATTCAGTCAGTAGAGCAGGATTCACTAAAGCTGCAGAGACATCTGATGGCATAGCGAACCGGACGTTGCCCATCCCGAGAATCCGGCCAGAACTGATACCGAGAGTATTCCAGGTGCGAAATGGCGCTTCATCCAAGTATTGTCCGATCTTCATTTGAGCCCGGATAGCCATCGGAGTTGCAGTAAAAATGACAACCAGCAGAATAATAACCGGTAGATATTCTTTTCTTTTCAAATTTATCTCGTTACTCTCGTTCGTCTCGTTACTCTCGTTTATCTCGTCAGTCCCGTGGAAACGGGAATCCAGAATACAATTTATCCTGGTTTCCCGCTTCCGCGGGAACGACGTCTGGCTTTTCTCGCGTTCACCTTTTCTCGTATTTCTCGCTGGCGTTAGCCGCCTTTGGCCTTCTTCGACTTCTATAGACTTCGATAGACTTTTTACTTGTCTTCATTCATTCTGCCATATTTGCAAATCAGGGACAAGTATGCTATAGAATAATGCTTTTGAGGCAGTAATGGATAAGAAAAAAATGGATATGAAGAAACGGAAAATAAAGATAATCGGGACCGGAATGTGTGTCCCTGATAAAGTTCTAACCAATGCAGATCTGGAAAAAATAGTGGATACGTCTGATGAATGGATCACTACTCGAACAGGGATCAAAGAGAGACGGATTGCCTCAGAAAATCAGGCTTCTTCAAACCTTGCCATTGGGGCTGCAAAAATGGCGATCAAAAATGCAGGCATAACTATTGATGATATTGATCTGATCATGGTCGCATCCGTCACTCCGGATACTCCCTTTCCATCCACTGCATGCTGGGTTCAGAAGGGACTGCGAGCCGGGCCTATTCCTTCTTTTGATATAGCAGGGGCCTGTTCCGGTTTTCTCTACGGTATGATTTTAAGCGAAAGTCTAATATTGAGTGGAACATCCAAGCGTATTCTGCTGATCGCTGTTGAATCTTTGACAAAGATAACCAACTGGAAAGACCGCAATACATGTGTATTGTTTGGAGACGGTTCAGGGGCGGCTGTTCTTGAAGAGAGCCGGGACGAATCAGGAATGCTTTCTTACTACTGGAAGGCGGATGGAAACCTGGGAGATCTCCTTTTTATGCCGGGAGGAGGTTCGCGGGTTCCAATTAGGAAAGAGAATGTTGATGAAGACCTTCAATATCTTCATATGAAGGGGAACGAGGTCTTTAAATACGCAGTTAAAAAAATGGGCCTGTCCGCTGTTGAAGCGGTTAAAAGAGCGGGCTTGGAGACAAAAGATATTGATTATCTTTTTCCCCATCAAGCCAATATTCGAATTGTTAAGGCTACGGGAAAAAGGTTGAATCTTCCCGAGGAGAAAGTTTTTTCAAATATTCATAAATACGGAAACATGTCTGCTGCTACCATCCCTATTGGCGTACATGAGATGTTTGCTGAGGGCAAATTAAAAAAGGGCGATAATATTGTTATGGTCGCATTTGGTTCTGGATTTACGTGGGCTGGGATTACTTACCGTTGGTAAGAGTCTATAGAAGTCTATCGGAGTCGAAGAAGGCCAAAGAATAAAAGAAAGGGTTAAAGGATTCGAGGATTCAAGGGGTCGAGGATTTGAGTGAAAGAATAAGAGGCCAAAGGCCAAAGTGAGACGTCATTCCCACGAAAGTGGGAATCTAGAATACAATTTATACTGGATTCCCGTTTCCACGGGAATGACGGAGAGGTGAAAAAGACGAAGGGAGAGGAGAGGTTGAGAGGATTCTTAAGGCGCTTATTAAATCGTTAGAAAGAAAAGCATTTGAATCCTTGAACCCTTGAATCCTCGAACCCTTTGTATCTAGTTAAGGTGAAAAAATGAAGAGAAATTTATTAATATTGATTCCGGCGCTATTGATGATAATGAATTGCGGGGCTTCGGAAAATACCTCCACAGCGAGCAGGGCCGGAGAAGCCGAAAAAGCGCCGTCTTTTCAGATTGCTGATTTAAACGGAAATATTCTGGATTCCAAAGACTTTGAAGGCAAAGTTGTCATCGTGAATTTCTGGGCGACATGGTGCCCTCCCTGTCTGAAGGAAATCCCGGATTTCATCAAAGCCTATGATGAGTTTAAAGATAAGGGACTGGAAATTCTGGGTTTGGCTGTAAGCGATACTGAAGATAAAGTCCGGCAGTTCGTAAAAAACAATGATATCAATTACCCAGTAGCCATGGCCACGGATGAGATTGTCCAGGCATTTCAGCCGGGGAACTATATACCTTCGACCATTATCATTGATTTAAAAGGAGCTGTTGCCCATAGACATGTGGGAGTCATGACTAGAGATGCAATAGCAAAATATCTCAAGGAATTTTCGAAATAAAAGAAAAAAAGGGTTCAAGGATTCGAGGATTCAAGGCCTGCCTGTGCGTTGCACGCAGACAGGGGTCGAGGGATAAGAATTGACTCCAATAGACTTCAACAGACATCTATGGACTTCGATAGACTTTATTAACCCAAAAAACTCAACGAACCCAATAAACTGGATCCCCGCATGCGCGAGGATGACGAATAGACTTCAATAGACTCCGACAGACCTCAATGGACTCCTATCGACTTCTATGGACTTTTTATCAGACCCATTCCCAGATTGATGGCTTTTTCATTAAGCGGCAAAAGATGGTGGTGGCGCTCAGGCAATGCCGCTTTTAATGCGGTAAGAACAGATTCTTTCTTAACGATCTGTTTAAGTTTGAGCAGGGCGCCAAGAACAATCATGTTCATGACCTTGACATTCTTAAGCTTATTCGTAGCTAATTCAACTGCAGGCAGTGCGTAGAGCTGGATATCCGTCCGCTTTGGAGCGTCCTTGATATTTGTGCTTTCCCAGATCAGTATCCCTCCTTTTTTGACCCTGGACTCGAATTTTTTCAATGACGGTTGGTTGAGTACAACCCCGACATCATATTCATTCACAACTGGCGAAGAGATCGGCTGGTCGCTGATATTGACTATGCAGTTTGCTGTTCCGCCCCTCATTTCCGGGCCATAGGACGGCATCCAACTGACTTCTTTACCCTCTTTCATGGCCGCGTAGGCCAGGATGGTTCCCATGGAGAGAACTCCCTGTCCTCCGAAGCCCGCAAAGATCATTTCCTGCAGCATTATTTGACCTCCTCTTTACCCAGGTCCTTCAGGACACCGAGGGGATAGTAGGGGAGTACCTGGTCTTTGATCCAGTCCAACGATTCGATCGGAGTGCATTTCCATCCGGAAGGGCAGTTGGAAGCGACTTCGATAAAGGAAGTACCCCTACTCTGCATCTGATATTCAAAAGATTTTTTAATAGCCTTTCGTGCTTTTCTTGTATTAGCCGGAGTATTGCAGCTGACGCGTTCTACATAATAGACCTTTTCAAAGGTTGCAACGATCTCAGCCATTTTCATGGGCATTCCTGCTGTGGCTGAGTTTCTGCCATAGGGAGATGTTGAGGTCTTCTGGTTTTCGAGGGTTGTGGGCGCCATCTGACCTCCTGTCATGCCGTAGATCCCGTTGTTAATGAATATAAAAGTAAAATTTTCTCCCCTGTTGCATGCATGTAGGGTTTCCGCTGTGCCGATAGCGGCCAGATCTCCGTCGCCCTGATATGAAAACACGATCCTGTCCGGCAGCATACGCTTAATGCCGGTGGCGACCGCGGCAGCACGGCCATGCGCCGCTTCCTGCATGTCTACATCCATATAATCGTATGCAAAAACCGAACAGCCGACCGGGCAGATGCCCACTGTCCTGTCCTGAATATCCAGCTCTTCCACTACCTCCATTAACAGTTTGTGCATTGTGGAATGAAAACAGCCGGGGCAGTAGTGCATCCTTTTATCCAATAATGTTTTAGGCCGCTTGTATATCAGCTCATATCCTTCCTTCATTCAATAACTCCTTTGCCTACTTTAAAGATGAGATTTTATTGCGCTCAGGATCTCTTCAGGTGTGGGTATGATCCCACCAAACCGGCCGAAGAAATAGACAGGTTTTTTACCGTAAACATTCAGCATGACATCTTCTTTCATCTGGCCTGCGTTCATCTCAACGGAAATGAAGAATTTCACCTCTTTTTTTGACGCGAGTTCTTCAATCCTTTTTTTTGGAAAGGGCCAGAGTGTAATAGGCCGGAAAAGTCCAAGCTTAATACCGGATTCCCTTCCGACATCCACAGCTTTTTTAGATATCCTTGAGGTTAAGCCAAAAGCCGTAATGATGATCTCAGCATCCTCTGTTCTGTATTCCTCGAACCGGACCTCGTTTTTCTCCATTTTTTCAAATTTTGCCTGAAGGTGAATGTTCTTTTTTTCCATATCATCAGACAGAATATAAAGGGAGGTCAGGATGTTCCTCTCTCTGTTTTTCGGTTTTCCTACAGTGGCCCAGGGTTTATTGGGTTTGTAGGGTTTTGGGTCAGGGAGTTCGACTTTTTCCATCATCTGTCCGATAGATCCGTCTGATAACAATAACACAGGGCTGCGGTATTTATCTGCAAGTTCGAATCCAAGGAATGTGTGGTCCGCCATTTCCTGGACAGAATTGGGGGCAAGTACGATCATGTTGTAGTCTCCATGGCCCCCTCCCTTGGTAGCCTGGAAATAATCTCCCTGACTTGCCTGGATGGTCCCAAGTCCCGGTCCTCCACGCACTATGTTGGCGAACAGACAGGGAATCTCCGTGCATACAAGATAAGAGACTCCTTCCTGCATCAAAGAAAAACCCGGAGAGGATGTGGTCGTCATGATGCGGCCACCGGCGCCGCCGGCCCCGTACATCATGTTGACTGCAGCCACCTCGCTTTCAGCCTGGATAAGAACATAATCATACTTGGGTTCTTCCTTTGCCAGGTATTCGATGACTTCGGATTGAGGGGTGATCGGATACCCGAAGTATCCCTGCAGGCCGGCACGGATAGCTGCTTCGCCAAGGGCCTCATTCCCCTTCATTAATCTTATTTCACCCAATTTCGCCTCCGTATTATGCGATCTTTTTATAAACAGTTATAGCTGCATCCGGACAGATAATGGAGCAGTTCTGGCAGGCAATGCATTTATCAGGTTCCTTCAAGTAGGCGTAGTGCAGGCTGTAGCTGTTTGTATCCGACATGTTGAGCGCCAGACATTCGGTGGGACAATGAATGACGCATAGTCCGCATCCTTTGCATCCTTCTACGGATATTTCCACATATCCTTTAAACGGCATTATTTTCTCCTCTAATGATAAGGGTTACAATTCAAAGGACATCACCCGGTGTGAATGGCACTGGATGTTGACCGCAACCGGCATGGAAGCGATATGACAGGGAAAGGACTCAACATGAACTGCTAATGCTGTGATCCGGCCTCCCATTCCCTGTGGGCCGATGCCTAGATTGTTGATCCTTTCCAGCAGCCTCGTTTCCATATCAGCATAAAAAGGATCGGGATTATGTGATCCGAGGGGCTTTCTGAGAAGAGATTTTTTGGCGAGCAAGGCAGAATATTCAAAATTGCCTCCGACACCTACACCCACCACGATCGGAGGACAGGGATTAGATCCGCCCTTATCAGCAGTTTCTACAACAAAGTCCTCTACCCCTTCCTGTCCTGCGGCAGGGGCAAACATACGTACTGCGCTCATGTTTTCCGCTCCCCCGCCTTTAGCGACAAATGTGATCTTGAATATTTCACCCGGTTCCAGTTCCCAGTGAATAAAAACAGGGGTGTTGTCGCCGGTATTTTTACGCCTGATGGGATCTTCCACCACGGATTTTCTCAGATAGCCTTCCTTATATCCCAGGCGTGTGCCTTCGGAGATGGCTTCCTTCAAACTTCCGAGCCCGTCGTCTTTGTCCAGTTCTACATCCTCTCCCATCTCCACGAAAAATATCGCGAGGCCTGTATCCTGACAGAGCCCGAGTTTTTCCTCCCGTGCGATCCGGGAGTTTTCAAGTATCTGTTCGAATACAACTTTTCCAGCCGGAGATACTTCTTTGGATTCCATATCTTTGATAACGTCGAGCACATCATCCTGCAGCTCGAAATTGGCTGTTTGAACAAGGTCTTTTATTTTATCTCTGACCTCGGAAAGACGTATGATTTTCATATTATGCCTCCAGTATGTTTATAAAGTGGGTATGAAAGGCTAGTTTAAGATGATGTGTTTTAGCTGTCAAGGATTTCCGCACAAAATCAGTGTTTTAGTTCATATCTATCCTGGATTATTTACGAGTCGAGATTGCCTTAGCTGCGAGGAGTGGTTTGTGAAGCTGTATTTAGATACTGCGAACAGAACACGACGAAGCCACTGCGAAGAGATCGGCTCGCCCATAGGGTAAAAAGTGTTGATAATAAAAATAGGATTCAAGGATTCGAGGATTCTAGGGTTC
>DAOVDI010000122.1 GCA_030669585.1 Acidobacteriota bacterium | reverse complement strand
TGACCAGTGGGATATCTGGGAAGCAGTTTACAGTCCGGTAGGCGAGAATGGTTATCCTAAAAGGATATGGGATAAAAAAACAGGCAAAATTGATCATGATGCTGCCCAGTACTGGAAGGAAAACTATGATATCGGATATATATTAAAACGCGACTGGAAAACACTGGGACCTAAACTCGAAGGGAAATTGCATATATATTGCGGTGATATGGATAATTATTACCTGAACAATGCGGTTTATCTTGTTGAAGAATTCCTAGAAAGCACAACATCTCCTTATTATAATGGGGAAGTGGATTATGGCGACAGGGCAGAACATTGCTGGAACGGCGACCAGACCAGACCAAATGCACTTTCACGACTGAGATATCATCAGATGTTTATTCCGAAAATTGTTGACAGAATTCTGAAATCTGCTCCGGAAGGTGCGGATATTACAAGCTGGCGCTACTAGCCTGCTTATTCATAAAATCTGTCGATAGCCTAACATAACTTTTTATATATCATCCAGTAGTTGAAGCAAAGGGTCCCTCGTTATCTCGTTACTCTCGTTTGTCTCGTCATTCCCGTGTAAACGGGAATCCAGTTTATTGAGTTCGTTGAGCTCATTGAGTTTGTTGAGTTAAATATTATTAAAATAACCCAAAGAACACAACGAACTCAAAGAGCCTAATAAACTCTTATCTCTTTTCTTTTCACTCGGCCCGTGAATAATACAGGCTAGTTAATATAAGGATAAAGGTACCGGAGGCCGACCGCCGGCCGTGTCCGCCAAGCCTACCAACTTTATTTGGCATCAAACCCTGGCAGCTGAGGAAAGAAGGGACTTCTTGTTGACTGGATATGTCTGTTCTTTGTATTATTATTGATGCAGCAGCTCTGCGGGTGATAATTTGATGAAATTTAGAGAAAATCGTAAAATCGTCATGAACAAAAAAACCGAATTCCTATCGGTGTGCCATGAAAAGCTGTATGGCAGATGGAGGTGGGCACTCCGGTGACGGCTTGCAGGAGAAGTCACCAAACCGCCCTGAACTGCATATGTTAAGAGTATGGGTGGTGAGCGTCAGGGAAAAGGTCTTCCTGAGAGGAGATCAGGTACGGGTAAAGGAGATGAACGAAAGTGAACCGCCGGATGAAATGTCGAAAATTTGCATATTTACAGCATCAAAACCGGGGAGATCGTAGGATAACCGGGATAAGTGCAGCGGAAAACCTGCTTACTGGCTGTGTGGTGCTCGGCATAAAGGCGGCATGAACTTTACCCAGGCTGTTATACGGAACATGGAAAGCTGGATATCGATCTGCCTGTGCGTGTACGCACGTAGATAGATGTTAAGAGAAAGGCACAAGATGAGAACCATTGAGGCTGATAGTATCGATGCGGTATCCAATGGCGGACTCGGCTGTAGTAGTGATGAAGCCTCTATAATGGGGGTGGAGCAAAGGGCCGGGGTGAAACTCCCCGGCCTACTCACCTATTAAGGCTTCTGTCTGCCGGATTGGGAAGGAGTCTGTCCACTTATTATCAGACAAGGATTCCCTTTAATCTTTTGAAAAAAAGGGAGTCTTCATAATTTTTTCTGAGTTGACCATATCGGACTTTGTATGATAAGTATAGGTCAGAAATTGCATAGGGAGAAGATCGCATAAAAACATGAAAAAAATCTCTTTTCTTATCCTCGGAATATTCTTAAATATTAGCCTGTGCCTTCCCATTGAAGAAAATTCAATACAAGTCCACCGTTTGACCATGAAAGACGGACTTTCACAAAGTTCTATCAACTGTATTCTCCAGGACAGCAAAGGATTCATTTGGTTGGGGACACAGGATGGATTAAATCGTTATGACGGCAAAAACATAGTCATCTATAAATCCAAACCTGAAAAGCCTGAAAGTCTGGGAGATAATAACGTTCTTTCCATCCACGAAGATAAATCCGCGAACCTATGGATTGGCACTTACGGTGGAGGATTAAGTTACTTTGATCGTGTCAAAGAGAGATTCACCAATTACCGTCATGACCGAAAAGATACCTCGAGTTTAACCGATGACAGGATCTATACCATCTGTGAAGATAGATCAGCTAACCTTTGGATCGGAACATGGGGCGGCGGACTGAACCTGTTTGAGATAGATACGCGAAAGTTCACCTCTTATAAACATGATCCGAATAATTCAAACAGCTTGATCAGTGACCGTATTCAAATTATCTCTGTCGACAGTTCCGGAAAGCTCTGGATAGGAACAAAAGCTGGTTTAGATTATTTTGATCCCGAAAAAGAAAAGTTCACTCATTACCTCTCTGATCCCGAAGATCCAAAGAGTCTAAGTTTTAACAGTATTCTTGCTATCTGTGAGGACCGTTCAGGCGATATCTGGATTGGCACAGAAGGAGGAGGCCTCAATAGATTTAATCCCAAAACAAAAAAAATTTCTCATTACCGGAATAATCCTAAAGATCCACTGAGTCTGGGCGATGATGATATCCGGGCGATTTGTGAAGACCAGTCAGGAAACATTTGGATTGGAACAAGGAGAGGCGGTCTGAATATCTATAATCCGAAGACATCCGGATTTACTCATTATAACTATGATCCCAAAAATCAAACCAGCATAAGTGATAATGATATCCGCTCCATTTATGAAGACAGGACAGGGATCATTTGGATTGGAACACTGGGGGGAGGGCTCAACCGCTACGACCCTTCAAAGAGACGGTTTGCTAATTTTAGTCATGATCCCGAAAATCCCGGCAGCCTGAATGGATATGCTGTCCGTTCCATCTATAAAGATTCACGAGACACCCTCTGGGTTGGAACTTATAATGGGCTTAACCGGTCTATTACGGGGTCAAATGAGTTTACCCATATCAGGAGCGATCCCAAGAATCCAACCAGTCTGAGCAGCAACCTGATTTATGCCATCTGTGAAGATCCTTCCGGCGATTTATGGATCGGAACTCAGGGAGGTGGACTTAACCGCCTGCATGTAGGAACGGATCGATTCACCCGCTATAAATATAGTCGCAATAATCCCGATAGTCTGAGCGATAACATCATCAATGTTGTTTATGTGGATCACAGCGGCAGTGTCTGGGTGGGGACAAGCAATGGGTTGAATCTTTTCGACCGAAGTAAGGGTGGATTCATTGTCTACAAGAATAACGCCAATGATCCGGCCAGCTTAAGCGATAATGATGTCCGCTGTATCCATGAAGACCGGTCCGGCTCTCTTTGGATCGGTACTCGAAATGGGGGTCTCAATAAGTTTGACCCTGCCAATAATAAATTTATCCGCAGCCAATATGATCCGGATGATCCCCATAGCCTCAGTGATAATCGTCTTTTTTGTATTCAGGAAGATCACTCGGGATTGCTGTGGCTGGGCACCCGGGGCGGAGGGCTTAATTGCTATGATCCGGCCTCGGGAAATTTTTCCAAGTATACAGAGGAAGACGGCCTCCCTAATAATGTGGTTTATGGTATTCTTGAAGATGAAAAGGCTACCCTCTGGGTGAGTACCAATAATGGCCTGGCTGCTTTTGATCCCAAATCAACGCGATTCAGAATCTATGATGTGACGGATGGACTTCAAAGCAATGAATTCAATTTTGGGGCTTATTTTAAAGGGCGAGATGGAGAGATGTATTTTGGCGGCCTGAATGGATTTAGTGTGTTTTGCCCGGCAGACATCAAGGATAATCCGTATGTGCCTAATGTGCTGATTACCGACTTACAGATTTTCAATAACTCTGTTCCCGTGGGAGAATGGAAGGATGGACGAGTTGTTTTGGAGCAATCCATCACCGAAACAGACTTTTTGTATCTATCGCATAAGGATAATGTCTTTTCCTTTGAGTTTGTCGCTCTGCACTACTCTATGCCAGAAAGAAATGAATATGCGTATTTTATGGAGGGTTTTGAGAAAGAATGGAATTATGTGGGGAACAGGAATTTTGCGACTTACACGAATCTTCCTCCGGGAAAATATACTTTTAGAGTCAAGGGCTCCAATAGCGATGGAGTCTGGAATGAAGAGGGTACTTCTTTGATAATCACCATTACACCTCCGTTCTTCCAAACAAATTGGTTCAGGTTTATTGCCACGATAGCAGTCTTGTTGGCTCTTTATTCGGTTTACAAAATCAGGACTGCCTCTATTCAAAAAAGAACCAAGGAGCTTGAAGAAAAAGTGGAAGGGCGGACCAAAGAGCTTGTTGCTGCGCGGAAAGATGCTCTGGCAGCCAGTCAGGCAAAGAGTGAATTCCTGGCCAACATGAGCCATGAAATTCGGACGCCAATGAATGGAATATATGGAATGACGGAACTTGCCCTTAAGACCAAGCTCACTTCTGAACAGAGAGAATTCATGGAAGCAGTTATAGCATCTGCCGAAGCGCTCATGAATATTATCAACGATATCCTTGATTTTTCCAAGATTGAGGCAAGGAAGATTGAGATCGAGGCCATCGATTTTAACCTTAGAGACTCAGTACATAATATCATCTCTCCCCTTGCCATTCAGGCCAGTATAAAGAATCTGGAGATAGCCTATCATATTTCTCAGAATATACCGGATAAGTTGACCTCTGATCCGGGGAGGCTGCGCCAGATATTGACAAACCTTATCGGCAATTCCATTAAATTCACAGACTCTGGGGAAGTTGCCATTTTTTTGGAAGAAGAGCAGCGGACAGAAAAACGCGTTTTCATTCACTTTACAATCAAGGATACGGGCATAGGAATTCCCAAGGAAAAACAAAAAACAATGTTTGAATCTTTCGTACAGGCCGATACTTCAATTACACGAGAATATGGGGGAACTGGCCTGGGGCTGACTATTTCCGCGAAATTAGTCGAGCTCATGGGAGGAAAGATCTGGGCCGAGAGCACACCCGGAAAGGGAAGCGCATTTCACTTCACGCTTCCTATGTCCATCCAAAAGGTATCTGAAGAAAAAATCGCGCCTATAAAATATGAGGACATTGAAGGCCTTTCCATTCTGGTAGTGGATGATAATGCGACAAATCGGCGCATACTCCAGGAATCACTCACTAATTGGAAGATGAAACCAAT
>DAOVDI010000144.1 GCA_030669585.1 Acidobacteriota bacterium | reverse complement strand
AAAGCGAAGAGCAAAAAAGGATTGCGAAAATACGCCGTCAGAAAAGAAAACGGTCGAAACGGGCTAAAGAGAAAATGCTGGAAGATAAAAAGAAACAGGCAGAAAAGAAAAAATCCCGCAGATTCTATCCGGGACCTGAAGATCTATCCTAACCTGGGTTATCCAGGTTAAATGATGAGAAGGTCTATCATATCCCTGACTGCTGTATCAATACCCACAATAGCAGCCCTGGCCACGATGGAAAAGCCGATGCTGAATCCTGAGATTTCGGGGATGGCCGCAACAGGCTCGGTATTATGATAATCTAATCCATGCCCGGCATGGACTTCCATTCCCAATTCAAAGGCGTGTTCAGCAGCGGTACGGATCTCTTCAAGGGCATTTTTCTGCTCTTCTCCTGGGGGGAGGTCAGCATATTTTCCTGTGTTGATCTCGATTCTATCGGCTTTTATCTGGCTGCTGGTGTTGATCTGTTCAAGGTTCGGATCTATGAAGATACTGACCAGTATCCCTGCATTCTGCAGTTCCCGGATATGGGCTTCCAGGGCATTTTTGTTCGCCAGGACATCAAGACCTCCTTCAGTGGTCAGTTCTTCCGGGCGTTCGGGAACTAGGGACACAACATCCGGTTTGATATCCAGAGCGATCTTTTTCATTTCTTCTGTGGCCGCCATTTCAATATTCAGGATGGTTTTGATTGCGTCCCTTAGCAGCCGCAGGTCCCGTTCCTTGATATGGCGCCGGTCTCTACGGATATGACACACGATCCCTTCAGCTCCGGCCTGTTCTGCCAGCAGAGCCGCAAGAACCGGCTCCGGTTCACGGCTTTTCCTTGCTTCTCTGATCGTGGCAAAATGATCGATATTAACTGAGAGTCTCATATTATTCTCCATTATTAATTGGATTGTTTCTTTTGTGGGCCGGACTTGTCTTCTTCTTTTTTTTGGATCTGAATACGTACGATAACTTGAGTCTGAGAGGATGCCCAGTTGAGGTCCTGGCTTGGCAGAATAAGTCCAACTTGGATATCCTGGGATTCGGTGAGAGACGATCGGTCAATGGGAAGAGTTTTCAGTTTGAACTTTTCCTTGATCTTGCTCTCTGGTCCTTTGACAAGGATTTCCAAAGGGATCACCTCATATTGGGTCATCTTGTATCCTTCCGGTATTTCTCCTGTAAAATCAACGATGACTTCAAGGGGGATCTCCTTGATCGTTTCCAGTTTCAGATTGATCTGGCTTGGAGAAACTTCTTTTGCCTCTGCTCCCTCTGGCACGTAGATCATATCCATACTTAATGGAAAGTTGACCTGATTCACGCTCACATGCTGCAGGTCGAGAATCACACTGACATTGGCGGGTGTGATATGGCCGATGAGCCTGCGTGTGGACCGGATCTTAACATCGACCGTAGAGGGTGGTTTTTCCACAATTTCCATCTGAGAAGGAATATTATGGATCTCCAGAGGAACGGTGAGAGTTTTTTCTGTGAAGATCTTTTCTTCCGGGATAAATGTTAGCCATAAGATCAAGGCAAGGAGAAAAGAAACAAGTTTAAGCCACCGGTTTTTTAAAAATAAATCTTTTAAAAAGCGTTTCATTTTACTTCATATATTGGAATAACAGCTCTTTCAATTGTTCCTTTTTCAGTTTGCTTTGCAGGTTCCCGTGAGTGGCAAGGGAAATTGTTCCGGTTTCTTCTGAGACGACGATAACCGCGGCATCGGTTTCCATAGACAACCCTATTGCGGCAAGATGCCGTGTCCTTGTTTGAAACTCCTTCCCAAGCTTGTGAGAGGCTGGGAGGGGCAGAAGACATCCGGCTGCACTGATCTTGTTGTCCTTGATGATTACAGCTCCGTCATGGAGAGAAGAGTTCGGATAAAAAATGCTTGCGAGGAGATCCTTGGATAGGAACCCGTCGATCCCGGTTCCTGTTTCCATATAACTTTTTAGTGAAATTTCTCTTTCAATGGCGATCAGGGCGCCGATTTTGTGTTTAGCCAGGTAATCTACAGCAATAAACAGGTCCTCCCATTTTTTTTTAACGGTTCTCAAGAAGAAAGTTCTTCGAAAGGTGCGTGAACCGAGTGTGGTAAGAAACCTTCGAATCTCTCCCTGGAAGAGGACAATAATGGCGAAGATGGCGTAATTGACAAAATTCCGGATGAGCCAATTGGAGACCACAAGCCGTCCCCATTGGGTGATGAGGAAGAAGATACCGATGACCGCAATGCCGATGGCCATCTGGTAGGCTTTGCTGTCCTTGACCAGGCGAATAAAGGAGTAGATGATCACTGTCATCAAAAGAATATCGAACACATCTGCTAGTGTAATATGTGTCAGAGCGTTTATAATATTTGATAACATTGATTTATTTCCGGTTAATTCACCGCCTGCAGTTCACCCGGCCCTTCACTTAATATTCGCTGTGCGACCCGGAGCGCCCTTTTAACGGCTCCCACATCATGTACTCTGAGGATGTTTGCGCCGTTGACCATGCTTAAAAGAGATGCTGCGATAGTCCCTTCCAATCGTTCTTCAACAGGTACATCCAGGATCGCTCCGATGAAAGATTTCCGGGACACACCGATTAGAACAGGACGGGAAAGCTCGTTAAGAAATCCAAGGTTGTTTATTAATGCCAGATTGTCATTCAGCCTTTTTCCGAATCCGATCCCCGGGTCAAGGATGATATTTTGCTCCTTGATTCCCTGCGCGGTCGCCATGGAGATGCGTTCTATGAAAAAATCCCGTATTTCGGTAAAAACGTTCTCGTAATAGGGATCGAACTGCATATTTTTTGGCGTTCCCTTCATATGCATCAGGATGATAGGAACATTTTTTCTCGCAGCAAGTACTGTCATCTGAGGATCAAAACGAAGTGCGCTTATATCATTGATAATATCTGCGCCTTCCTCCAGCGCTGCATGTGCAACATCGGCTTTTGTAGTGTCGATGGAGATCAGGATATCGGTTTCTTTTCTGAGACCGCGGATAACAGGAAGAACGCGCTGTTTTTCCTCATTCGAAGTGATGGGTTCGGATCCCGGCCGGCTGCTCTCTCCCCCGATATCAATAATGTCTGCTCCCTGTGTGATCAGGTCTAATGCTCTTTGGACGGCTTCCTTCGGCTGGAGATAAAGCCCCCCATCCGAGAAAGAGTCCGGCGTGGTGTTAATAACTCCCATAAGCCAGGTTTCCTGGCTGAGATCGTATTTTTTTCCTTTGATCTGAAGTAGAAGCTGTTTTTTCACATTTTCACGCTTGCACGGGATCGGCCTTATGTATGGGCCTGGCCTTTCGAACGGGTTTTTTAGATTTGTTTTTTTTATCTTCATCCTGTTTGGAGGCTGGTTTTTTCATGGAGATCTTTTTCCCGTTGATAAGGGCAGTAATCTCATCCGCAGTCAGGATCTCTTTTTCCAGCAGGGCCGCAGCGATTTTTTCCAGTTTGGTCTTGTTTTTTGTCAGAATGTCTTCTGCGCGCTTGTAGTTTCTTTCGATAATCCTCCTTACTTCTTTGTCAATATACTCGGCTGTCTTTTCGCTGAAGTTTTTATGCATAGCCAGATCTCTTCCAAGAAAAATAAGGTCATCCCTTTCTCCGAATGTAAGAGGCCCTAGATCAGACATGCCGTATTGACAGACCATTTTTCGGGCAATTTCCGTTGATTTCTCAAAATCGTTGGCAGCGCCTGTCGTGGTCTTGCCTAAAAACATTTTTTCGGCTATCCGGCCGGCCATGAGAACAGACAACTGGGCTTCGAGGTATTCTTGGGAATAGGTGTACCGGTCATCCAGGGGTAGCTGCTGTGTAATACCTAGAGCCAATCCGCGTGGAATTATTGTGAC
>DAOVDI010000128.1 GCA_030669585.1 Acidobacteriota bacterium | reverse complement strand
TTCTTCTGAGATCTCTTCTGGGATCTCAACAGGCGCGACAAGTTGACCTGGCTGAATATTGGCTTTTGCCTGAACAGGTTTGATGCGTGTGCGTTTGCGTTTGGAACGTTTTTTTGCTGGGGGAGGAGGTGGAGGAGGTGGAGGAGGCGGAGGAGCAAGAAAAGCGCTGTATACTTCGACCTGAGGAAGATTAGTGGTGTTAAGAAGGGGAACAACGACCATTGTTGCAATAAGCGTCGCATGGATAAGAAAAGCTATGGGAAAAGCAATAGCACGACTCAATTTTCCTTTTCTGGATTTTAAGAAAGAGTCTCTAAACATATACGGAATTTTCTCTTCTTTAGGCGGCTTTGCTATTTCAGCCATGTTTATACCTCGTATATAAGATATCTTAGATCGAAAACAAAATTATAATAGAATAAACTTCTTTTTTCAAGGACAAAAAAATCATTTTCCCATGCCTTTTTTTGGCTTAAAAAATTTATTCCAGAAAAATAGGATGGTACACGATTGGTATATTGATGAATAAGTTCCGATGATAACGCCGAGCATGATAGTAAAAGCAAAATCATTGATGACATTTCCTCCAAAGATAAAAAGCGCAAGTACAGTAAGAAAAGTGGTTCCTGAAGTGATAACCGTTCTGCTTAGTGTTTGATTGATGCTGGAATTCAGAATGTTCGAAAATGTCAGCTTTCTCAGCAGCTTGATGTTGTCCCTCACCCGGTCGAATATAACAATGGTGTCGTTCAGTGAATACCCGATAATGGTCATAATGGCAGCGATCACAGGTAGATTTATCTCTCTGTTAGTAAGAGAAAATATGCCAACAGTAACGAGAACGTCATGGGCCAGTGTTATAATGGCGGCTATACCATAGGCAAACTTGAATCTCAGGCCGATATATATGAGCATTCCGACCATAGCCCATACTGCAGCCTGAGTGGCTTTCTGCCTTAGGTCATGGCCGATCTGAGGGCCGACGCTTTCCTTGCTGAGGACTACGAGCGGACTGAAATAGAAGTTCTGTCTCAGATAAGAAAGAACGTTGTCTGTGATTCCGGTTTCCGTTTGGACGTGTCCGAAATCTTTAAATATAGCTAGCCGTACCCTGGCGCCGAGGATGTTTTTTGCCAGATTCGATGCCTCATCCGGGAAAGACGTTGCCAGAAGCAGGATCAATTCGGTCTCGTCAATACTGTTGAGATCCCTCTGCCCTTTTGCGATGGCGTCGGTATGTTCTTTCCCCATTAGGGCCTCGATCACCAGAGCGCCCATTTTTTCATGAGCCTCAAGGTCCGCATCGATCTCTTCGCCCTCCAAAGCGAGGGGAGTGCGGATCATGTAATCTGTTTCGGAGTGTTCGATCGCCTGGATTATTGAGTTTCCCAGGCCCACATCTGTCAATGCGCTTCTGACATCTTCGATCGGAACATCGTTCTGGAATTTTATCCGGATCAGGGTTCCACCCGCGAAATCGATTCCATAATTCAATCCTTTCCCGGCAGTGATGTTGATAAGGCCGATCATGATGATAATACCGGACAGAGCCAGAGCAAAATACTTATATTGCATGAATTTGAAATTTGGATTTTTAAATATCTGCATTTTAGATACTCAACTTTTCTCTCTTTTTTCTTTTGGAGAAGTACACATCAAAGATCGTTCGCGACACAAATACTGCTGTGAACATGCTGGCTGTGATTCCGATGATCAGAGTGACAGCAAAACCGCGAATAGGCCCTGTGCCGAACTGGAACAGGAATATGGCGGCGATGATCGTGGTCATGTTGGCATCGAGAATAGTCCTGAAAGCACGTTTGAAACCGGTAGAGATGGAGCTTAAAACGCTCTTTCCCGTAGAAAGCTCCTCACGGATCCGTTCGAAAACAAGCACGTTGGCGTCAACAGCCATACCGATGGTAAGAATGATTCCTGCGATCCCCGGAAGAGTCAGATTAGCCTTAAAATAGGCCAGCGCTCCCATGAGGATAAGGATGTTCATAGTCAGCGCTATAACCGAGTTGATACCGGAAACCTTGTAATAGAAGACCATAAAGATAAGGACAAGAATCAAAGCCAGGATGATGGAGGACAGCCCTTTGCGGACGGAATCCGCTCCAAGGGATGGTCCGATAGTCCGTTCCTCAAGATATTTGATTTCTGCCGGTAAAGCCCCTGCCCTGAGAACGAGGGCGAGGTCTTCTGCGTCCTCAACAGAATAGCTGCCGTGGATGATACCACCTGAGCTTGCCGGGATTTGATCCTTGATATTGGCCACTTCCTGGACTTTATTATCAAGGATAATGCACAGGGGTTTTCCGATGTTGTCCCCTGTGAATCGTTCAAATCTTCTGCCTGCGTCAGGATTGAGTGTGAAAGATATCGCCGGCGCATTCCATTCATCGACCGTACGCCTGGCGCTTCTCAGATCTCCTCCGGTAACAGCAGCGATCTTGCTGACAAGATAATACCCTTCATTTCCACGGGCTTTATCCCCTTCCAGGACTTCCTGATTCTCAGGCGCTTTACCACCGGTAGGTTCTAAAAGAGCCTCCTCTGTGGGAGCCGGTCCGGCATAAACCAGTTTCCATTCCAGCATAGCGGTTGTTTTTAGAATGTTTTTAACTCTGTCCGGATTTTCAATTCCGGGAAGTTCAACGATGATCCGTTCTCCTGTTCCCTGTCTCTGTATGGGAATTTCAGATAGGCCCAGTTCATCAACCCTGTTGCGCAGGGTCTGCATAGCCTGTCTGACGGCCTGGTCTCTCAGGTAGAATACGACATTGGATTTTAAATTGACCTTCATGTCGTTTCCGGAGCGGGAATGTTCCCATTCCTTAAATTCATTATCAAGGAGATTTCGGAGATCTCTTTCATTAATTGAGCCGTAATCGCGGATGATAAACTCTCCGATTTCATTCTCGGCTTTAACAATTGTTCCGACCTTTATATTTTTTTTCTTCAGCCGTTCCTGCAGGCGAAGGATCTCCATGTCGGTCTCACTGTCGATGGCATCGTCGGTAATGACCTGTAGAACAAGGTGCATTCCTCCCCTCAGATCAAGTCCGAGAAGGATCTTGTCTTTTGGTGGGTAAAACAGAAATACAGACAAGATAATAACAGCAACAATGAAGACGATTTTCCAACGAACATCTTTTTTCATGCTAATGGCCCTCAGTTAATAATATAAGTGAGTCTTTAAATTAATTTTCTTTTTTTTACTGGGACAGGATGGCTCCGACCGAATTCTTGGTGATCTCGATCTTGACGTTAGAGGAAATCTTCACTTCCAAGCGATCTTCCTTGACACCCATGATGCTTGCATAGATCCCGCCTGTTGTAACGATTTTATCTCCCGGTTTCAGGGCTCCGACCATTTCCTGGTGCCTTCTCTGTTTCTTTCTTGAAGGCATGATAATGAGAAGATAAAAGATCACAAAAACAAGAATAAAAGGCAGTAGCGCTGTGATAAAATTGCCTTGAGGCCGTGCTGCCGCTGGGGCATCCTGAATAAAACTGAATAATCCGGTGAATATCATAATCTTTCTTCCTTTTTTAAATTGATTATTTTCTTTTTAAGAAAAGCAAAAGAATTAGATTCAATAGATTGCCGAATTTCCCGGAAGATGTCAAGGTAAAAATGCAGATTGTGGATGGTATTGAGGATGGAAGAACAGATCTCATTTCTCTCATACAGATGACGGAGATAGGCTCTGGAAAAGTTCCGGCAAGTGTAGCAGGAACAGTCCTCGTCCAGGGGAAGGGGATCGCGCTCATATTTTTTATTTTTAATGATAATCCGCCCTTTGTGAGTAAAGAGCGTTCCGTTCCGGGCATTACGAGTGGGAAGAACACAGTCAAAGAAATCCACGCCGCGGGCGACTGCCTCCACGATGTCGTGGATATATCCGATCCCCATCAGATACCGCGGCCTGTTTTCCGGAAGGATCGAGATTGATCTCTCTACGGTTTCCATGAACAGTGATTTCGGCTCACCGATTCCCAGACCGCCCAAGGCATAGCCGGAAAAATCCAGGGCCGTCAATTCTTCTATGCTTTGCTGACGGAGATCCCAGTTTGTGCTTCCCTGGCAAATTCCCCATAACTGTTGGGAAGAATCTTTTTCCTGAAAGTGAGCCAGGGATCTTTTTGCCCAATGCGTTGTAAGGGAAACAGACTCTTTCAGTTTAGGTTCAGGTGATGGGTAAGGAACAAAGTAGTCAAGGGGCATAATGATGTCCGCGCCGATGGTGTGCTGGATGTCGATGACGTCTTCCGGCGAAAGAAAAACCTTTGTGCCGTCCAGGTGTGAAGCGAACCGGACTCCCTCCCGTGTGATCTTGGTCAGAGGTGACATGCTGTAGATCTGAAATCCTCCGCTGTCCGCCAACATAGGCTTGGACCAGGCATTAAAACTATGGATGCCGCCCATAGCTTTTATGGTATCCAGTCCAGGGCGAAGAAAAAGATGGTAAGCATTGATAAGCATCAACTGCGCTCCCAGGCTTTCGACAAGGCTGTGGGGTAGGGCCTTGATCGTTCCCTGGCTGCCCACCGGTGCGAACACCGGTGTTTTGATGGGGCCGTGTGCTGTATGAATAATTCCGGTGCGCGCTTTGGATTTTTTATCTACTGATGTGACCTCAAATCTATTGTTCATTCCCACATTATAAGCTAGAACAGGGTGAAAGGCCAAAG
>DAOVDI010000054.1 GCA_030669585.1 Acidobacteriota bacterium | reverse complement strand
TTCTTCTGAGATCTCTTCTGGGATCTCAACAGGCGCGACAAGTTGACCTGGCTGAATATTGGCTTTTGCCTGAACAGGTTTGATGCGTGTGCGTTTGCGTTTGGAACGTTTTTTTGCTGGGGGAGGAGGTGGAGGAGGTGGGGGAGGCGGAGGAGCAAGAAAAGCGCTGTATACTTCGACCTGAGGAAGATTAGTGGTGTTAATTAATGGATAAACCAATAAAATCAGAATTAGAAATGCATGAACGACTACAGAAAGGGGGAAAAACACGGCGCTTGATCCAGAATATCTATTGCCCTTAATAAAAGAGTCTTTAAACATTTTTTCCTCCTTTGTTCGGGTCTGTTTTTTGTTTTTATTGATTTTGAGGATTATTTTTTCAGAGAAAGAATCCCAATCATCATGTTCGGGAGCCTCTAAAAAAACCTCTCGTGAATAGTCATTTAATGATTTCAGGGATTCCAATTCTTTCCGGCATTCAGGACATGTATTTAAATGCTTTTTTATGATATTTATTTGTTTCTGATTAAGTTCGGCGTCCAGAAAAGCTCCCAGCGAATCAATGATAGTTTTATGTCTCATCATCATCTCCTTATAAATAATCCGTCATGAGGATCTTAAGCCTGTTCCGAGCTCGATTCAGGCGAGACATCACAGTTCCGGGAGGAATATCAAGGACACTGGCAATGGCTTTGTAGTTCATGTTTTCATGGACGCGAAGAAAATATATTACCTTTTGATCAGACGGCAGACTATGAATAGCGTGTTGAAATGCCATTCTCATTCGTTTTTTTAACAGAGAATCAAACGGCGCATCTGAAGAAGGCCGGTTTTTTCCGTCTTTAGGATTGTACTCCTGAAGAGGTTTCTCACGCTTTCGGGTCTTAAGAAAGTTTAAAGTTATATTCAAGGCAATTCTCCGGATCCATGAGTAAAAAGCTTTTCTTTCTTTAAAAGTATTGAGCACAAAGTAGGCTTTGATAAATGTATCCTGTGCCAGATCATCGGCTGCCTGGTGGGCTCCTGTCATCCAGAGGCAGAGGTTGTAGATACGATGCTGGTACTTTTTAACCAGAAATTCATAAGCTTTCTGATCGCCCTGCTTTGCTTTCATGATCTGTTTTTTTTCCTCGGTATCATCATAATCTCTCATACTTGCTCCAATTCATATACAATTCAAAATCACGATTATTCCATTTTCCCAGATTAATATTGCAGCAACCTTCATGCCAAGTATTCATAAAAGCAGATATAACTGTTTATTTAGCCTGAATAAAGTATGGTAGAGCCAGAAAGTAAACTTCTTTTACGATTCGCCTGGATTATTCACTTGAATCCTCGAACCCTTTGCATCAAATGTTTAATGGATACAATAAGCTCTTCCGCCTGTTTTTTGAAATTAGGGTGTTTTGCAGCCTCTTGTGCAAGAGGCAAAGCTTGTGTATACATTTTAGCATTAAAATAACTGGCTGCTGCATTATAAGAGGCGGTTGCCTTTGACATGCGGATGCTGACCAACTGCAACTTCTTTTTTTTGAGGTGTTTTTGTTTTCTTTCCTCAGCAAATGAAGAATTTTCAATCTCCTGGATCTTATTTTTTATGGCTGTTTCCTGACGCTGGCTGCATTGTGCTGAGGATTGAAAATGATCTCCGGATGTTTTCCAATTGTCTCGCTTTGCGTAAATACTCCCTAAATAATAGGATGCTTCACAGTATCCGGGATTCATTTTTAATGCTTCTTTAAATTCTTTTTCAGCCTGTCTAAAATCTTCCATTTTGTAGGCAATGATCCCGGAAAGGAAAAGAAGTTCATGATGTCCTACGAGATATTTCTTGGATGTTTGAGCATTTTTCCACGCTGAATATAATTTATTGAGCTCCTTCTCATTCCAGGCCAGCCAGTAGTAAGATTCGCCGATGTTGTATTTTCCAAGCTGAAGTATTGTATTACAAACGGATATCGCTTCCTTGTGCTTTCCAAGAAAGCTCAGGCAGATGGCTTTTCCGAGAAGGGCGTTTCTGTGAGATGGAGAAAATTTCAAGATTTTCTCATTGAATTCGAGACATTTGTCGTATTCTTCCAGGATAAAATATACTTTGGTCAATGACAGCATGTTCCATATAGAATTAGGAATATGATCGTACATATGTAAAAAGTTTTTCTCCGAAGTAAGGGTCTTTCCCCTGAGGAGTTCGCTCTGGCCGAGAAAACCATACACCTCATAAAAATCGGTTGCAGAGCTGATTACATTCTTGAGACCACTCTGATCAATTTTTGGAAAAATAGACAGCTTGAATTGGACCAGGGGAGATCCCGCAAATATTTTTTTCAGCGGTAAAACATCCTGCTTGTTTTTGATCCAATAGGGAAAGTTTTCATTAACTGCGATATAGAGGTAAGCAAAAAACTCGTCATACGGCGCGCTTTTTTGGAGTTTTTCGTTTAAAAGAGCAGCATTATCTTTGACCCAGTCAAAAAAGTGGTCAAGTTGATCATCCTCTCTGTCATATTTCTCATATGAATTGGAATTTCCTCCAGAATATCCGCTCATGAATTTAACGGATTCTATATAGAAATCAAACTTAGACAAAGCGGGATCAACTTCTACAAGATTTTTTGCTTTTTTTAAGTAAGAGTGGTTAATGATCGACAATTCGAACTGGCGAAGGGAGAGGAGAAGTGCTGTTTTCAGAAATTTTATTCGTGTTTTATGCCTGAGTGCTGGAAAATTCACAAAATGTTCGTAGACCTCAAAGGCTTTTTTCAGGCTCAGGTAGCTTCCGCTTTGATAATAATCGTCAGCCTGCATAATGGCAAGATTGAATTTTGCCATTTGCTGGGGTGTAACAAAAATCTTTTTTTCAGGGGCGCAATGTTGAGACAAAACAATAATAGAAACCAAAAGGGAAACAAAAAGGATCTTTTTCATATTGAATTATTATTATGCTAAATTATTATTATAGCGTATATCCACGTGCATATCGACCCGTGAATAATCCAGGTTAGTTGCTAAATTATTTCCCTGCCATCATAGCTTCAATATCTTCATGAATCGTTCCGATTGGTTTGATGTTAAAGTTTTCCACGAGAACCTTTAAGACATTTAATGATATGAATGCCGGCAGGGTCGGCCCTAAGCGAATTCCTTTTACTCCAAGGAATAAAAGTGCAAGCAGAACTGCAACAGCTTTTTGTTCATACCAGGCAATATCGAATGAAATCGGTAGATCATTAATATCATCGAGTTCGAATACTTCTTTCAATTTCAAAGCAATAATCGCAAGAGAGTAAGAATCATTACATTGTCCTGCATCCAGAACTCTGGGAATTCCACCGATATCACCGAGATCGAGTTTGTTATAACGATATTTAGCGCATCCGGCGGTTAAAATAATAGTATCTTTGGGAAGTTGTTCTGCCACTTCAGTGTAATAACTTCTTACTTTTTGGCGTCCATCACAGCCAGCCATCACGATAAAGCGTTTGATAGCGCCTGATTTCACTGCATCCACGATTTTATCAGCAAGAGCGAAAACCTGGTTATGAGCAAAACCACCAATGATTTCACCTGTTTCAATTTCAGTTGGTGGATCACATTTTTTTGCCAGTTCGATTATTTCAGAAAAATCTTTAGCTTTTCCGTCTTTTCTATCGGAAATGTGTTTAACTCCCGGGTACCCAGCCATCCCGGTTGTGAAAATCCTGTCTTTATAGGAATCTTTTACAGGAATGATACAGTTGGTTGTCATCAGGATTGGGCCTTTAAAGGACTCAAATTCCTTGCTTTGCTGCCACCAGGCATTACCGTAATTTCCCACAAAATGTTCATATTTTTTGAAAACGGGATAATAATTTGCAGGCAGCATCTCGCTGTGAGTGTAAACATCAATTCCTGTTCCTTCAGTCTGTTTGAGGAGTTCTTCCATATCTTTCAGATCGTGACCCGAAATAAGAATTCCGGGATTGTTGCGAACACCGAGATTTACTTTGGTCATCTCAGGATTTCCATAAGTTTCTGTATTTGCTTTATCGAGAAGCGCCATTGTATTTACAACATATTCTCCGCATTTCAATACCATTGCCACCATTCCGTCAACACTTAGATCTTTGGTTGTAGAAACAAGCGCTTCCATAATAAAAGCATAAATTTTTTCGTCCTCAAATCCCAGCATGGCAGCGTGATCTGCATAAGCGGCAAGACCTTTTAAACCGATAATCAGAAGTTCATGCAGAGAGCGAACATCCTCGTTTTTCTGGGAAAGAACTCCCACTTCAATAGCTTTACTATGAAATTCATCCACGTCATCCGAGAACCAGAGAGCAGAATCGTGAAGCTCGTCTTCACTTTTCTCTATGTATTTGGACTTCAATTCATCCCTGATTTTCAATCCTTCTTTGATTTGAGCGATAAATCGTTCATTATCGAAATTGGCATTTGTAATTGTAGAAAAAAGCGATTGAACAATAAATAAACCGGCTTTCTTTTCCAGTTCACCAAGCTCTTTTGCTTTTTCGCCATAGATTGAGATACCTTTTAAAACGTAGATTAATAAATCTTGCAGATTAGCTGTATCAGCTTTTTTACCGCAAACTCCCGCAATCGTACAACCTTCATTTTTTGCCGTTTCCTGGCATTGAAAACAGAACATACTCATTTGTGTTTCCTCCTTTTATTTTGTTTATATTATCCTACCGTCAATTGAAATAACATTAGCTTTAACCATTAAAGCCTTTCCTGCTTTTTCTAATGCTTTCATAACTATGTGCTCAATTCCACCACAGCAGGGAACTTCCATCTTAACGATGGTTACTGATTTGATATTCTGATTTTTGAATATCTCAGCTAATTTTTCAATGTAGGAATCAATCCCCGAATCGAGCTTTGGACAAAAATTTATCACGATTTTTCCTTTCACGAATCTTTGATGAAAATTCGCAAAGGCAAAGGGAACGCAATCCGCAGCGATCAAAAGATCTGCATTCTTCAGATAGGATGCATTTGGATTGATAAGATGTAACTGTACAGGCCACTGCCTTAATTCCGAGTTTAATTTGATACTACTGGATTCTGTTTCTGATTTATCTTCAAGTTTAATCTCTCTAGCCATTGAACCGGGACATCCACAAGCCATTGGCGCCTGTTTATCCTCATGTAAATTAGGAATAGGAATTCTTTTTTCTTTAAGAATTGCTACTGCTTGTTGCATATATTCTCTTTGATCATGATCCCATAAATGCTTCAGATGAGCTTTAATTGTATTTGGTCCAGCTTTGATGATGTTTTCCATCACCTTTGCTTCGTCGTAGGGTTCAGCTTCCCTTTCTACAGTTGTGATCGCTCCTTCCGGGCATTCTCCGATGCAAGCTCCTAGTCCGTCGCAAAAAAGATCACTGATCAGTCGTGCTTTGCCATCAATTATCTGCAATGCACCTTCCGGACAGTTTGGGATGCACAATCCGCAGCCGTTGCATTTTTCTTCGTCAATTTCTATGATCTGTCGTTTCATAATTCTTCCTTTAAAATCCTATTTTGTAAAATCAGATAATTTTATATTCTCAAAGGTCTGATAAATATTATACGAAATATTTTTTAAAGCATCACCAAAGATGCAATTTTCAAATGGGCATCCTGCTTTATCTAAAGGGCAATCATTCAGGATTATTTTAGATTCTATGATCTCATAAATATCAAGAAAGCTGATTTCTTCCGCAGGCTTATTAAGCATAAATCCACCTGTGGGTCCACGAAAAGACCTAATGAGTCCGCTTTTACTTAATCTCTGGAATATCTTTGCGAGGTGAGCTTCTGATGCATCTAATTTTTCCGCCAGGTATTTTGAATTTACTTTATTGGGACTTTGTTGTGCCACAATCGTCAGTCCGTGTAAAGCCAGCGAAGCAGCTTCCGAAACATTGATCAAATGCGACATATTCTCTCCTATTAATAATTCTGGTACTAAAATACCGAAATAGGGTTTTTATGTCAAGAAGTTTTTTTAGCCTATCGGCAATAGGAGAAGTTGAGAAAATGCTCAAAGCACTTATTAAGTCGTTAGAAAGAAAAGCACTTGAATCCTCGAACCCTTTGCATCAACTACTGGATTATATATAAGAAATTATGTTAGGTTATCGACAGTTTTTATTAATATTGGTAAAAGAAAGAATGAAACATTTTTCTGGAATAAAGCGTTATAAATGATAATACTGGAATATTAATGAAGATAAAGTATAGTATCGCAAATTATTATGAATAATCTAACCTTATAAGGGGAAAAAAATGAAAAAAATTACTATTTTGATTATATGTCTCGTGATTTGTTGTGCCTATCCGGGGTTCAGCGCATTGGCGGATTCGGAAGCCGTGGAAATGTCCCTTCAGAAATGTCTTCTGCGTGCTCTGGAGAACAACCTGGATATCGCAGTTGCTTCCTTTGACCCGGAGATATCGGATGTTTCTATTCAACAGGCCAGGGAAAAATATTTTCCCCAACTTAGTTTGAATTATTTAAACACCAACCAGACCATACCCAGTACCTGGGGTCTGGAGGGGAATGAATACAAAAGCAACTATAATTATCTTGGTCTGAATCTAAGCCAGGCGTTTGTAACAGGAGGAACCATGAATTTCAGACTGTATAACAGGGGATCAGATACAACGCGGGCATATACAAATGTCAATCCATCCTATTTCAATGAGATATCTGTTGAATTTAAACAACCCCTGCTCAAAGGGTTTGGTCCTAAGATCAATAATTATGAGTTCTATAAAGCACAGAACACAAAAGAAATCATGGTGTATGGTGTGAGAACGACTATTCAACAAAAGATCTATGAGATCGAGGAAGCGTATTGGAATCTTGTCTATCAAAGAGAAAATTTAAAAGTCCAGCTTCTCTCTCTCGAGCAGAATAAAACCCAGCTTAGAAAAGTGAGAGAAGCTGCAAAGATGGGGATCAAATCTGCCATTGATGTTCTTCAGATGGAAACAGAAGAAGCTCGTTGGGAGGATGGGATCCTGAGCGCTCAATCCCTTGTTGAAGTATATGAAGATCGCCTGAAAAGCATTATGAATATCAAGACCGATGGGCCTTATTCAGCCCAGGCCATCATTCCGACAGATCGGCCTGTTTTTAAAGAGAACAGAATCCAGTATGAAAAAGCGTTGAGAACATCTCTGGAGAGTCGCCCGGAGATCGCCAGTTCGTTAAAGAAACTGGAAAATAACCGTATGGATATCAAGTACTCTAAAAACCAGTTGCTTCCACAGCTTGATTTAAATTTTCGCCTCTGGTTTCCAGGTCAATCCGGAGAGAGGCTTGTTTATAAGGACAACAATCCTTTGACAGGAATCATTGTGGATACGATCATCGGAAGCCGGTGGGATTCGTTCATAGAGTCATTGAATAGGAAATATCAAAACTGGGAGATCAGTCTGAGTCTCAATGTTCCTTTAGCGGATATTTTTACCAGGTCTAATCTGATCACAGCCAGGTTGGAAAAGGAAAAGAACGAACTGGGAATGGAAAAGCTGAAAAGAGAGATAGAAAACGAATTGATACAGGTCTATAAGGAGCTTGAAAACCGGACGAAACGGATCCGATCGACTACCCGGTACAGGAAGATGGCTGAAAAACAGCTGAATGCGGCAATGCAGAGGTATGAGTTAGGACTGGAGACCAGCAGTCAGTGGCTTTTGGAATATCAAAGACGTTTGGCCACGGCAAGAGTTGAGGAGGTTAAGGCCATTATTGATTATAATGTGGCCCTGGCCAATCTGGATAAGATCATGGGGACAAATATGGCTTCCCACGATCTTAAATACCGGCAGTTTTAGTCTTTAAATAAATTGACTCAAAAGAATGAAGTTGTTAGATTAAATCTATATTTGGTCAGGAGGAAAACTCAAATGTCCAAAAAACTATTTTTTTTATTTCTCATTTTTTCATTTGTTTTGATATCTTCAGTTCAGGCGGAGGAAGTGGACCTGATCGCTCGTGCTGCAGCAGCAAAATGGCAGAATGGTGATCTGCAGTTTCTGCGTTTCGGGTTGGATGGCCAGGCGTCAGGGACTGCAAAATATTTGCAGGGTGCGACCCTGGAAGATGGAAAGACTTATGAAAAAGTGCTTTTTACACACCCGCAGTGGAAAAAAAATGGTTCTGTATTGGGGCTTTTCCATAATATCAGGATTCCTGATAAAGGCGGTAAGATTATTGCAGCAGGAGGGTTTCTTCAGGAAGCCAAAGGGACGGATGGAGTAAATTTTTCTGTCCAATTTGTACTGAATGAAGCAGTATTGACCGGAAGAACCCGGGTGCCTGCCAAGGATAGAATCTATTTGGGGTCTTTTTTTGCAAAACCTGACGGGAAGATCGATAAGATGGAGTTAGATCTTGAGAGAGCTGCCGGCAAAACAGGTATCGTCGTTTTACAGGTCGAAGCTCGCAATTCTCCTGACAGTGATTGGGCCGTATGGACAGAAGCCAAGATAGTTTGGGGAAAAACCAAGAAGGCTGAAGAGCAAAAAATTGAAAAAAAGGCTGTACTTTTAAAGACATTGACAGGTCATACGAACAGAATCTATCGGGCCAATTTCAGCCCTAATGGCAAGTTTGTGGTGACGGCCAGCGGAGATAACAGTGCGAGAGTCTGGAATGTCAAAACAGGACAAATGGTACTGAATCTGGGAAATCACTCCAGTCATGTTTTTTGCGCCAGTTTCAGCCCTGACAGCCGGTTTCTTGTGACAGTTGGCGGAAATGTCGCCAAAGTCTGGAATATTCCATCCGGAAGACTGCACAAAATATTAAAGGGGCATACTAAACGTGTTCGTTCAGCCAGGTTTAATTCTTCCGGTACCCGCATTGTGACGACAAGTGAAGACGGGACTGTCAAGATGTGGGATATTGCCGGTGCCCGTGTATTTCGCAATATTCAGATCACAAATAAGGGATGGACATATACTGCTGTTTTTAACCCACGCGGAGGCTCGATCGCTGTAGGCGCTCATGGGGGATTGCTTGACATCTGGGATGTCAATAATGGAAAAAGGATCATACAGTTGAGAGGCCATTCACGAGCGATAAATACGGTTCGATTTAACAAAAATGGCTCACGACTTCTATCCGCGAGTGTGGATAATTCTGTAAAGCTATGGGAGATACCATCCGGTAGGCTTATCAGGACTTTCAGCGGCCGTTCTTTTAATTCAGCGGATTTTAGCCCTGACGGAAAATTTATTATAACCGCAAATGACAGCGGAAAGGCTGTAATCTGGAGGGTCAAAAATGGACAGAAGGTCATGCAGATGAATCATGCTACTGGAGGAAGAGTTTATATAGCCCGCTTCAGCACTGATGGAAAATTTGTTGTCACAGCCGGAGAAAATAAAGTAGCGAAGATCTGGAAAGTTATTCTGCCAAAATAGTTGCGAGAAAATTAATTTAACCAGCTTTAAGCTAAAATGAAAATTACAGACCTATCCATCAAGCGGCCGGTAACTGCATTTATGTTCTTTCTTACAATCGTTCTTCTTGGTTTTGTTTCTTTTAAAGAATTAGGTATTGATCTTTTGCCGGATATAAGCTATCCGAAATTATCCGTTGTCACACAATATTCCGGGGTGGCCCCTGAAGAGATTGAAACCTTGGTCACAACCCCTCTTGAATCGGCAGTAAGCCGTATTCCGGGGTTAAGAAGCGTAGAATCTGTTTCCAAAGAAGGCATGTCGTATATGACACTGGAATTTTCATGGGGAACTGATATGGATTTTGCGCTTCTGCACACCAGGGAGAAATTGGATGAGGCCCAGTCTCTATTACCTGAGGACGTAGAAGAGCCGACCATCATCCCCCTGGATCCCTCAAGCAAGCCTATTATGATCATATCCATATCAGGCGAGCGTTCCCTTCTGGAATTAAAAGAGTTTTCAGAAGAATTGATCAAACCCCGCCTGGAACAGATAGAAGGTATTGGTTCAGCGGAGATTGCTGGCGGTGTAGAACGGGAAATCCATGTGGATGTGGATCCTCGATTACTGTCATTGTATGAGTTGAGTATTGACCAGATATCTCAAAGGATCGATGCGTTTAACAGAAATCTTCAAGGAGGCACCATCAGGAAGGGGCGATTTAAATATGCTCTGCGTGTTGTTGGAGAGTTCGATGATGTGAGTGAGATCGGTGAGATCAGCCTAAAGACCACGGCTGAACGGGGTGTTATTCGTCTGAAAGATGTAGCAGAAATAAAAGATTCCATAAAAGAACGGGAAGGTTTGACCAGATTGGATGGAAAAGAAAGCATCGGAGTTCTTGTGCGGAAAGAGGCTGGAGCAAACACGGTAAAAATAACAAAGCTGACAAAAGGAGTCCTGGCGGAAATTAAAGCGGAAAACCCAAAAATCGACATCCTTGTGGTGAATGAACAGGCTAAATATATTCAGAACGCTATTTCTTCTGTGATATTATCAATCATATTAGGAGGACTCCTCGCATTTATGGTTCTTCTGATCTTTTTGCAGGATATAAAAACCCCTGTTATCATTTCTGTTGTTATCCCGATCTCCATCATTGCAACCTTTAATCTTTTGTTTTTTCGCAATATTACACTCAATATCATGTCACTTGGAGGCCTGGCCCTGGGGGTTGGAATGCTTGTAGATAACTCTATTGTTGTATCCGAAAGCATATTCCGGCACAAGTCCATGGGGAAAAAGCTCGTCGAAGCAGCCTCTGTCGGGACAAAAGAGGTGGGAATGGCGGTCACTGCATCAACCATGACCACTATTTCGGTTTTTCTCCCTGTCATCTATGTGCATGGTGTAGCCGGCCAGCTATTCCGGGATCAGGCGTTGACTGTGACATTTGCCATGTTGTCTTCTTTGATTGTTTCTCTGACTCTGCTTCCCATGCTGGCCTCACGCACTTTTAAAATGTTCGAGGCTCCGAAGGAAACAAAGACACTTAAAACAAAAAAAAATATCAGGATCCTGGTTAAAAAGAATATTTTTGGTTTTTTACTCGTCCCTTTCCGGAGTCTGAAGTGGTTGGTATATTTCCTTCTGAAGAGCCTGGTGTTTCTTCTCAATTTTCTATTTAGCTTTGTCGTCCAGCTTTTTTCCTTAATGATTCATTATGCCGCAGTTCCGTTCAGACCTGTAACTAAAGCGGTATTTCGAGCTTTCAATCGTGCTTATGAATCGTTTTCTTTGCGCTACCATCGAGTGCTTCTCTGGAGTCTTGCCAATAAGCAGAAGGTTCTGGCCGCTTCTTTTGGTTTTCTTGTCCTGACGATTTTTGTTGGAACAAAAATTCCCCGGGAGTTGATGCCAAAACCTGTGGCCTATTCTTTTGATATCAACCTTAAAACCCCTATTGATTATTCTCTGGAGCAGACTGCAGATGTCGTGACCTCGATAGAATCATGGCTTGGAAACAGCGAAGAAGTGAAATCCTTTTTCTCTCAAATTGGAGTGGTCAGCGGCATGGAGAGCCTGAACCCTGATATTTCTCTGAATTCTGCGAAGATCTACGTTGAGATCTTCAACTCTGACAGAATAGAAAGAACCATTGATGACCTGAGGTCTTACATGGAGAGGATTCCCGGACTTAGTTTTTCCATTATGAAAGAACAGGCGACACTTTCCCAGTTTTTGGCCTTATCATCCGCAGAAATAGGCATCAAGATAAAGGGAGAAGATCTAAACCGGTTGAAATTTTACGCAGAACAACTTGTCCTGGAACTGCAAAAGATCCCTGAGATCGCGGATATCAATACAAACATCGGAGAAGGAAAACCGGAATTTTTAATACGCATCAGGAAAGGATCTCTAGAAAAATACAATATTGCACCCGGGGACATTGGTAATTATCTGATCAATGCCGTCAGAGGAAAACAAGCAGGCCAGTTTAAGGAACTGGAAAAAAAATACGACATTCTGGTAAGACTCCAAGAAGCCACGCGAAAGAATATTGAAACACTTCTCGATGAACAGATCTCAATCAATGGACTGGTTATACCGTTGAGAGAGTTAGTCTACTATGAGATCGCTAAAGGTCCTAAAGAGATACGCAGGGAAAATCAGATAAGAGAAGTCCTTGTTTCAGCCAACCTTCATGGCGCGAAGACCAGCCAGGTTGTTCCGAAGATCCAGGAGAAGATCGACGGCCTGTCCCTGGCGTCCAATTACCGGGTTGTGCTCAGCGGGGAACAGGAAGAGATGACAAAATCTTTCCGGAGCCTTCTCTTTGCCCTCTGCCTGGCTGTTCTGCTTGTGTATATGATCATGGCTGCGCAGTTCGAATCTTTTAAGCATCCTTTTATCATATTGTTCACTTTGCCTATGGGTATGACTGGCGCTGTCTGGGCGTTGTTTTTTTTCGGACAGACGATCAATGTGATTTCAGTGATAGGAATAGTCGTTTTGGCCGGGATCGTGGTCAATGATGCGATCGTTAAGATCGATTATACTAACCAGTTGAGAAAGAAAGGAATGGGCCTGCGGGATGCAATCCTTGAAGCAAGCCGTGTGAGGCTGAGGCCTATATTGATGACCACTGTGACCACGGCTTTTGGTCTGTTCCCCATGTCGCTTGGTCTTGGGAGGGGGGCAGAGCTTCAGCAATCTATGGCGATTTCTGTTATCGGCGGGCTTATTCTGGCGACGTTTCTGACATTGGTCTTGATCCCCATGGTCTATGAAATAGCCGAAAAAGAAAAATGAAGATTTTTATCGAGCGCCCTATTGCAACGGCCATGTTTTTCCTGGCGCTTTTAGTGCTGGGAATCTACTCTTTTTTGAACATACCGCTGGAATTAGCCCCTAAAGAGGAGTTTCCAGAGCTTCATATCCAAACGACCTGGTATGGTATGCCGCCCGAGGTGATCGAAACCGAGATCACATCCCCTTTGGAGGAAGTCACCTCCACGGTCAAGGGTGTAAAAAAGATCACATCTTCTTCCAGGATCGGAAGTTCATCCATTACTGTGGAATTCAATCCGAAGATAAACATGGAATTCGCCCGGCTGGCGTTAAGAGAGAAGATCCGGAGCATCAAAAACACTTTACCTTATGGTATTAGGCCGCATATCCAGCCTTACATACCTGAAGATTTTCGCACAAATCCTTTTCTCAGCTACACTATTTCTGGGAATTATTCGCTTCAGAAACTGAGAGAGTTGATAAAAGAAAGGATCGAAAATGGGATAGGCTCGATCAAGGGTATTTCAAGTGTGGAGGTCACAGGAGGTTCCGACCCGGAAGTAAAGGTTATTCTGGACAACAATAAGTTTAAAGCTCTCAATATTCATCCATACTGGGTCCGTTACAGGATACAGGAAATATCAGGGACATATCCGGCCCAGAAGGTCAGTCAGGGAAATCAGGAATACATATTTAAAATATCAAGCTCCATAAATAGCCTGAGACAACTGGGTGAAACCACTATTGCCTATTCCGGGAAAAATCCCATCAAACTGAAGGATATTGCACAGATCATTCCCTCCCATGCAGATGTACTCTACATCAACCGTATTAATGGCAAGCCGACCATCCGGTTGACCATACGAAAGGAAAAAGGGGCAAGCACATTAAAAGTGGCTCGCCGGGTCAAGAATAGACTGGAGGAAATCAAAAAAGACCTTCCTTCTGATCTTGTGTTTCGCGCAGTCGATGATGAAGGGGAGGAGATCCAAAAGAACCTGAGGGAACTATACCTGCTTGTGGCCATCATTTTTGCGGTCATTTTTATTCTGGTCTTTCTTGTTCTGAGAAATATCCGGCCGTCCATTCTGGTTCTTTCTTCCATCATCTTTTCAGTCCTGATCACGTTTAATCTGATCTATATATTCAAGATCTCCATGAACCTTCTGACACTGGGAGGTTTGGCGCTGGGGTTCGGCCTGTTTGTGGACAATTCCATTGTTGTGTTTGAAAATATTCTTCGTTTAAAAGAAAAAGGCCTGCCTCCCATCAGGGCGGCTATAGAGGGTGCTAGAGAGGTTTTTCTCCCTGTACTGGCGGCGACTCTCACAACCATAAGTGTCTTTTTTTCTTTTGCCTTTTTTCAAGGACGGTTAAAGATCTATTATTTGCCCCTGGCCGTGATCATGACATCAGCCCTTTTTGCCTCTCTGATAGTCTCATTCTCCTTGATCCCTGCACTCAGCCCGAGGTTTCTCAAAAGAAAACGAAGAGAGAAAAACACCCGTTTTCGAGGTGTGTTTGAGAGAGCGCTAAAGTTCTTGATTCGCCATCCCATCGAAGTGATCCTGATCATCACGGTTATATTTGTATTCAGCTTCAGGTGGTTTAAAGCGGAAGTTACTCAGGGAGAATTTTTTTCGTGGTATTCCAAAGAAAAACTCTGGGTCACAGTTGGGATGCCGCCTGGGAGCGAGCTTCTTAACACAGATGCTGTAGTCAGGAAATTTGAAGAAAAGGCTCTTGAATCAAATTATGAGAAGGAGATTAATTCCTCTATTATGGCTGAACGGGCATGGATAGAAATCAGTTTTCCGCCTGAGATCGAGATGTCCTACAGACCCTATTTGTTGAAGGAAGAACTGATCCAGTTGGCTACAAATTATGCCGGGATCAGTCTTGGCATTAGAGGATTTGATCCTCAGACATATTATTCCGCTTTTGATATAGGTCCAATGTTGGGTTCCCGTATCAAATTTTATGGTTACAACCTGAAAAAACTTAAAGAAATAACTTCCGATCTGGAGAGATCTTTGAAAAGGAATCCAAGGATCAAGGAAGTCAGGATCGTCTCCAGCCGGTTCTACTGGGGGCGGATCGACTCATTTGAATATGTTCTCAAGCTCAACAAAGAAAAATTACGCAAGTATACTGTTGATCCCTTGTATCTGCTGTCCACAATTCAGACAATGATCAGTGGAAGAGTAACAGCTCCTTTGAAATCCAAGATCGGTGGAAAAGAAATAGAGATCGCCATTAAAAATCCTGATGCTGAAGATATGGATCTAAAGCGGCTTTTGGATGCTTTAATAATGACTCGAAATGGCGAATACCTCCGTCTGGGGGAGATCTCGACTCTTGAGGAAAGACCAATAGCGGGCTCTATTGACCGGGAAAATCAGCAGTTCCAGCAGACTGTTATGTGGGAGTTCCGGGGGCCATACAAGGCTGCAGACAGGTACAAAAAAGTGGTTTTTGAAAAATTGGATCTACCACCGGGTTTTTCCGCCAAACTTGAGGATGACAGGTTTATGACGGAGGAAGAAAAAGGGCAGATTAATTTTGCTATTGTATTCTCGATCGTTATCATTTTCATGATCCTTGCATCTCTCTATGAATCCCTTATTCAGCCATTCTTTATCCTTCTTGCGGTTCCTCTTGCTATGATCGGAGTGTTTGTGGCTTTTGTCATCGCAGGATTTTCATTCGATTCCTCTGCCAAGATCGGAGTCATTCTTTTGGGAGGGATAGTGGTCAACAATTCCATCCTTCTTGTCGACCATATCAACAGGAAGCGAAAACAGGGGCTTCAGTTGCTGGATGCCGTTATACAAGGGGCAAGGGAAAGAATCCGTCCGATATTTCTAACTACAAGTACCACAGTACTGGGAATGCTTCCTCTGGTCCTGATTCAGATCGAAGTAGGAAGAAAAAAGATATGGAGCGCACTTGCGCTTTCTACAATTGGAGGACTGATCTCATCAACAATATTTATTCTGGTCGCCATTCCGATCTTTTTTTATTACGGCGACTCTTTACGTGCGTGGGGGCAGGCGAA
>DAOVDI010000004.1 GCA_030669585.1 Acidobacteriota bacterium | reverse complement strand
AAAAACCTCTGCAGTATTTGAAGCTCTATGACCCATTTTATCTTCTTCCTTCCCTATAGAGATACCTGGGATATCCCTGGGAACTATAAAGGCACTCATCCCACGGGTACCCTTCTCAGGCTTGGTCAATGCGAATACCACATAAAGATCAGCTATGCCGCCATTGGTAATAAAGCATTTGGAACCATTGATGATATATTCATCCCCTTTTTTTTTCGCTTTGGTTTTCAAAGCCCCTGCATCCGACCCAGCTTCCCTTTCTGTCAGGCAGAATGCGGCATAAGCAAGCTTCTTGGTGAATGGGGTCAGATATTTTCTTTTTTGCTCATCCGTACCAAAAAGAATTATGGGAGTAAACGCCAGGGAACTAGCCATGATCGTTGTAAACATTCCGGCACATCCCCATGAAAGCTCTTCAGATATAATGGCTGTATCCAGATGCCCCAGGCTTATGCCGCCATACTCTTCAGGAATTTCACAGCTTATAAATCCGGCCTTGAACGCCGCTTTCATGATATCTTCAGGCCATTCATCCCCCTTGTCATATTTAGCAGCATTAGGCTTTATTTCTTTTTTGGCAAATTGTTGAGCCATTTCCTGCAGTGCTTTTTGTTCTTCAGTTAAATTGAAATCTATCACTGTGTCCTCCTAATTTGAGCATTGTGATATGCATAATATTATTTGTGAAAAATTTGGTCAAGCAAATACCTTGAATTATTCATAAAAATTCTTAATGCATCATGTTTTCAGTATGATCTTTTCACGCACCATGATATAAACAGGGTTCTCTATCTGAAGAAGAGCTTTGATTATGTCCTGAGGCCGTGGAGCTTTTTGTTCTGTATGGGAAAAAATCATCATCAGTTTATTTGTATCAGGGTCCACTGAGATTTTTTGGATCAATGGATCTTCTTTTAGTCGGATCTTGAACAAGTCTTCTAACTCCCCTTTTAAGATCTTATCTACACCGCGTGATCCCTCCATATGTGCAATCGCATTTTTTGCAAGATCTGCGCTCAAATCGAGCGAATAAACTATCCTGTCAATATCTTCATTTAGGGACGGGTGGCCTGATTCAAGAAGGATTAGATCCAGAATGTTGAATCCATCTGGAAGAGAGCGGTTCATGCACGATAAAAAATCCTGTCTATCCAGCACACATCGTGTTTTAAATTCAAATAACTCCTCACGCCCTTCCATTCCCAGAGGAAGAGCAGGAAGATGAGAGACCAACATTTTCGGATGGAATCCTTCTGAATACAGAACTGGAATTCCTGCCCTGCGCAACCCCCTCTGGATAATATTGATCATATCCCTGTGAGATAGAAATCGCACTTTTCCTTTTTTTGCGAACTTGACACGATATCGATTCTTCTCACCTGTTTCATCTTTCGGAGAAAAGTATTTTCTGCTCAATTCAGGTTTAATAGGAGGATATTTCTTATCGTATACGTCAAGAAGAGAGCATCCCTGACACGAAGAACATTTTAGTTCCAGGCAGGATGGAGATGATTCAGCCCTGAATGCCCTGTCCAACTCTTTAAGCAAATGCTCTTTTTTTATGCCTGTGTCTATATGGTCCCATGGAAAAGGAGTATTTTTATCCGCTTCAGATACATATATATTCATATCCAGGCCGCAGGCATTAAACGCCTCTTCCCACAAAACAAGATCAAATCTGTTATTCCAACTGTCAAAACGTGCCCCCCTTTTCCAGGCATCTAAAAGCACCCGGCCCAACCGGCGATCTCCTCTTGAAAAAACCGCTTCCATAAGAGAGGTATTCAGCGGATGCTTCTTGAACCGTACAAAACGGTATTTTTTCAACTGCGAAAGAATAAACCTGTGCTTATACTTCAGAAAATCCATCCCATCCATTTTTTCCCATTGGAACGGTGTGTGGGGTTTTGGGATAAAGGAAGAAATGCTGAGATTTATCTTGGGTGCTTTATTCAACTTCTCATAACCGATATGAATGATTTCTTTGACGGTGTCCACGATCCCCTGTAGATCTTCTTCCCTTTCCGTAGGCAGGCCGACCATAAAATACAGCTTTAGAAGCTGCCAGCCATGAGAAAAGGCATTGCTGACCGCTTCTCTAATCTCCTCGCCGGACAGATCCTTATTAATGACACGTCGCAATCGATCCGTTCCCGCTTCCGGGACCAGGGTAAATCCAGTCTTTCTAACCTTAAGAATATTCTCTATGATCTCATTAGTCAGACCCTTCGGCCTTAAAGCAGATAAAGACAAAGAAACTTTCTGCTCCGAAAAATCATCCATAAGGCTTTTGATCGCCTGGGAAAGGTAAGGATAATCGCTGATGGAAAGGGCAGTGAGGGAAACATCTTCATATCCTGTTTTTCGCACACTATTTTTGGCTGCTGCAACCAGATGATTCACGTCTTTTATTCTCGGAGGAAAATATATACTTGTGGCCTGGCAGAATCGGCACCTCTGCGGACAACCACGTTCAACCTCGATCACGGCCCGGTCAAACACGATTCCGACATTCGGCACGATCATTTCCTCTGGAAAAGGAGTATGCTTAAAAGGATACATCACTCTCTTCCGGATTTTCGGCAGGGTCTCTCCCTTGGGTCTTACTGCTTGCAGTCTGGATCCTGACGGCTGATATACTTTATATAAGGATGGCACATAAATTCCCTCAAGTTTGGAAAATTCTTTTAAAAGCTCCCATTTTTTCCCCCCATAGCTGCGAAGATGCTTATACAGAGAAATAATCTCGGGAAATACCTCTTCTCCATCACCAAGAACAAAAAAATCAATAAAGTCAGCCAAAGGCTCAGGATTGAATGCAGCAGGCCCTCCGGCCAAAATCAGAGGATGGGATTCATCCCTTTTATCGGCAAGAAAAGGGATCCGTCCAAGATCCAGTATGGTCAGTATATTCGAATAGTTTAGTTCGTATAAAAGAGAAAATCCTACAATATCAAATGAATAAAGGGGGATTTTGTTTTCCAGGGAATAAAGAGGGATATTATTATCCCGAAGTTTGGTTTCAAAATCCATCCAAGGCGCAAAAACACGTTCCGCCAAAACTTCAGGGTCCTTATTCAATACATGATACAGGATCCTTTGTCCCAGATAAGACATTCCAATCTCATATAGATCCGGAAAAACCAATGCCACTTTTGTGCTAACTGAATCCGGATCTTTTTTGATCTCGTTCCATTCTCCACCCAGGTATTGCCCGGGTTTTTGAATGTTATACAGCAGCTTTTCCAACTCAGATTCCTTTATTCTGTCCATTGCATTAATACAATCGTTGATGCAAAGAGTCTCCGTTTGTCTCGTTACTCTCGTTTGTCTCGTCATTCCCACGAAAGTGGGAATCCAGAATACAATTTATACTGGATTCCCGTTTCCACGGGAACGACGTCTGGATTCCCGCTCCCCGATCGGAGTCGGGAGCCTGTCCTCAACTTGATTGGGGAACAAGCTTCGCGGGAACGACGTCTGCCTTTCACCCTTGGCCTTCTTCGACTTCGACAACTCATATGGACTTCTATAGACTGTTTTTCCTTGGCCTCTCCTCGACCCGTGAATAATCCAGTTTAAACACTAAACATTCACAAACCGTCTCATTTTCACATTGAGGACAAGTGCTACTGCCATGGTGTTTGCAAGCAGTGAAGACCCTCCATAACTTAAGAAAGGAAGAGGTATTCCTGTTAATGGTAAAAGCCCAACGGTCATAAAAACATTAATAAAGAACTGAACGGAAATCAAAACTGCAACCAAAAATATAATGTAGGCTCCGGCTCTATCTATAGTTTCTTTAATAGACTTTAATATCCTTGTGATTAAAAGCACATAGCTCATAAGTGTAAATAAAATGCCCAGAAATCCAAATTCCTCGCCAATAACGGCAAAAATGAAATCCGTATGACGAGCGGGCAGAAACCTAAGTTGGCTTTGCGTCCCCTTTTTGAATCCTTTTCCTAAAAATCCGCCTGACCCTATGGCGATCTTTGATTGGATGATCTGGTAACCCGATCCCAGGGGATCATTTCCAGGAAATACAAAAGCAGTTAACCTATCTTTCTGGTAATCCTTGAGACAGAAATTCCAAGCTAATAAACCAAAACACACAGAGGCAACAAGAAGGAAAATTATCATCTTTTTATTCATTCCCGCAAGAATAAATGCGCCTAAAAGAATAATGAGATAAGACAATGCTGTCCCCGGATCAGGCTGCAGAGCGACCAAACAGAAAGGAACCGCTGCGATCAAAATAGCAGCCATCCCTTTTCTGAAATTGATAAACACATTTCTGCTTTTGTAAAATAATCTGGCCATCATCAGTATAACAAGAAGTTTCATGAATTCCGACAGTTGTATCTGAAAAAAAGGCAGCCTTATCCAACTTTTTGTGCCGGCTGTCAATTCTCCGAATATAAGATTTCCTCCTAAAAGGAGTAAAAACAGGATATATATATATGGGGAAAGATCAACAAGGAATCGGTAATCCACTGTGAGGAGTATAAAAAGCACTCCAAGACTGATTATCATCCATATAAGCTGACGCAGAAAAAAATGTCCTGCCAGATAATGAGAAGAGCTGTAAATGACAACAACGCCTATAAGAGAATTGATTATGATTAGACCAATAAGTATCCAGTCAATATTTTGTATTTTCTGCCGTTCAATCATATTGCGCTTTTTTCTTTTTATAAAGATTGAATAATTCTCCTGCAATTGGAGCTGCTGATACACCTCCCATCCCTCCATATTCCACAATAACCGTTACGACAATTCTGGGATTATCTCTGGGAGCGAATCCAGTGAACCAGGAATGAGTCTTGATCTTGATCTTCCGGTCAGCTAATTTTTCCGCTGTTTCACGGCCAACTAGCTGTGTTGAACCAGTTTTACCACAGACATCAAATCCATCGACCTTTGCAGCCCTGGCCGTACCTTCCATATTGGCAGATTGCCACATTCCTTTGATCACTCTCTCAATGTTTTTCTTTTTTATTGTGAGCGAGACATCTTCCTTATCTGTTTTTCCACGTACAAGATGCGGAACAACCATTTTCTCGCCTCTGTTTGCGATTATCGCCGTATGGAAAGCCACCTGGACCGGAGTAACATTAATCGGCCCCTGACCAATGGAAACAGATATCGTTTCTCCAGGATACCAGGGAGCTTTATGGACTCTTGCTTTCCATTCCGGATCGGGCACAAGGCCTTCCTTTTCTCCGGGCAGATCAATTCCTGTCTTGCGCCCTAATCCCAAAACGCGGGCATATCGGGCAATATTTTCAATCCCCAAGCGCTTTCCCAGATGATAATAATAAATGTTGCATGACTGCCTGATAGCGCTTAACAGATTGACAGGGCCATGCCCGGGCTTATACCAGCACGCAAAAGGATGCCCGTATATGATAGTTTCACCATGACATGTGACCGTTGTCCATTCATTGATCAACCCCAATTCTAACCCTGCTATAGACATGGCCGGCTTGAAGATGGAACCTGGAGAATATAAACCGCGGATGGCCCTATTCTGCAGAGGAAAACCCGGATTTTCGGCAATATGTTTCCATTCATCATGGGTAAATCGATTGATAAATTTGTTGGGATCAAAACCGGGATAACTGGCCATGGCTAGAATCTCACCGTTCCGGGGATCTAAGATCACCACAGCACCCTCTTTTCCATTTATTATCTCTTCTGCTTTTTCCTGAAGTTCAGAATCCAGGGATAGAATAAGATCTTCTCCTGGTACAGAAGGTTGTCGTTTGAGCTCTCCTTGTTTTCTTCCCACGCTGTTGACAATTTCAAGAAGCTGACCGTCGGTCCCTGCCAATTGTGTCTCATATTCTTTTTCAATACCTGTTTTCCCCACCATATCTCCAAGATGGCGTCCAGGATAAGCTTTGCTCCTGAGTTCTTCTGCAGACACCTCCTGAAGATACCCAAGAACATGAGATGCAAAGTTTGCTCTTGGATAATATCTCTTCGCTTCCGCCTGGATGATCAATTCCGGATATTCCGTTATATGCGTTTCACACCTCGCTATTTCTTCCTCTGTCAAGTTCTCTTTGATCACAATGGGACGGAATTTCGGCAGTGATTTGTATTTATTGATCCGTTCCTGCAGGATCTCAGGCGTTATATCAATAAGGGGAGATATCTCTTCAATAAATACCTCCAGATCCCGGCAATTTTCCCTGATTAAAGAAACCTTAAACGATGCTATATTCTTTGCAAGCAGATTCCCAAACCTGTCCTTTATGAGCCCTCTTTGAGGAGGAAGGATTATCTCCCTTATGCGGTTAGCTTCGGATCTCTGCCAGTATTTATGATAATCCAGTATCTGCATCTTCCAAAAAAATACAGCTAGAAATACAAACAACAATTGGACAAAGATCAAGGTCACTTTTGTTCGTTTGAAGACAACAGAAAGGTCTTCATAAAAACTATTATTTTTCATGACTCTTTGAATTTTTCAATTCATGCAGATATCTGATCAATTTAAAAGAAATACTTCCAAGAAGCGCTGTTCCCATGGGTTGAAGAAAGATCAACCCCTGTCCTGTGTTAATCCGCTCGGAGAAAATAAAAACATAAAAAAAGGCCCAGATGATCAGTTCCATTCCGCTAAGAAAAAAAATAAATATAAAATTTCTGCTGAAAAGCACAATGTCTATTCTTTTAGCAACAAACCCTGCAAGAAAGCCTGTGATGGTTTTTGAAATTCCCGCCACTCCAAAAACTCCCGCAGAAAACGAATCCTGTATCATTCCACAGACCATACCCAGTATCGCACCTGATGTTTCCCCTTTTTCCATGGCAAAATATATGACAACAAGGTTGAAAATATTAAATATTAAAACCGTTGAAAAAGATATGCTTTCCAGCAGAGTATACATTATCACCGCAAGAATAAGTCCAATGGAGATCCTAGTTATGTCTCGCATGTTTATCTAACCAGGCTAATATTCCTCTTTCATATTACGGAGAAGGACAACCAAGCGGTCTAGATCCTTAAACTGAAAAAATGGCCTGACTCTAACAATCTTGAATAAAGATTCGATTTCCTCGACGCTAATGATCCGGCCAACCTGAAGATTTCTGGGAAAAACATCGTCTTGACCGGACGTTAACACATCCTGTCCAATCTGTACATTATTGTTGGTTTTTAAGATATATTTCAGGAGACACCGGCCTTCCCCATCTCCAGTCAATATTCCAAAAGGAGTCCCTGTCTCTGTATAAACTCCAAACCCGATATCATTGTCCGTTATAAGCTGGACCCTGGATTCCTTGAAAGAAAGAGGCTTTAGTATCCTTCCAACCAGATACCCGTTTCTGTCAAGAACCACCATATTTTTTTTTATCCCGTCCAAAGTCCCACGGTCAATAATTATTGTTTTATAATAATTGTTTAAATCGATCCCAATAACACCTGCTACTAAAAAATCTGTGTAAAAATCCCGCACTTTATCTATGATTGCTTTCTCATCTATATATTTTCTAATGGTGTTTTTTAAGAAGAGATTTTCCTGACGCAGATAAAGGACTTCTGTTTCCAGACGTGCGTTTTCTCTGCTGCTGTCCTTTACAAAAAAATAGTTGTCCCAGAATTTTCCTATGCCATTATAGATAAAAACGATACCGTGTTTAACAGGCGAAAAAATTCCTATTAAAATCTTTTTAAAAAAACTGGACTCATCACCAAGAGGAACCTGGATAGAAATGAGAATTAATTGGGACAGGATCAGTATAAGAAGGATGGCACACGGTTTGTTTTTTTTCCAAAAAAACACATTCAATTTTAAAAGTTTAGATCAATGATAATTTTCTCAAGAGATCAATATCTTCCAGCATCTTTCCCGCCCCGATAACAACCGAAGTAAGGGGGTCCTCTGTGATGAATACAGGAAGTTGAGTCTCTACTCTAATACGCTTGTCCAGGTTTTTCAGAAGAGAACCACCTCCTGTGATCACAATACCTCGATCGATAATATCTGCGGATAGTTCAGGTGGAGTTCTTTCTAAAGCGATCTTAATAGCATTGAGTATGACAGATACAACATCTTCCAGCGCCTCCCTGATCTCCTGGTCATCTACAACAATTGTTTTGGGAATTCCTTCCCGTAAATCTTTCCCCTTTATCCCAATGGTCATAGGTTCATCAAGAGGATATGCAGATCCGATTTGCATCTTGATGTACTCAGCACTTTTTTCTCCGAGCAAAAGATTATATTTTTTTTTGATGTATTGAATAATGGCTTCATCCATTTCGTTTCCGGCAATGCGGATGGAGTGGTTAAGAACAATACCATCCAATGAGATCACCGCGACATCGGTGGTTCCCCCTCCGATGTCAACGATCATGTTTCCAGTTGGTTCTGAAATAGGAAGTTCCGCTCCTACTGCTGCTGCCACAGGCTGTTCAATAAGAAAAACTTCCGAGGCTTTGGCTCTCATGGCCACATCTTTGACCGCCCGGCGTTCAACCTGGGTTATCCCGGTCGGGATACCTATAACGATCCTGGGCCGGAAAATAAAACTCCGGTTGTTTATCGCTTCTTTTATGAAATAATCGATCATTTTCTCGGTAATTTCAAAATCCGCGATCACACCGTCTCTCATCGGTTTAATAGAAACGACATTAACCGGTGTCTTGCCCAGCATTTCTTTGGCCCTTTTTCCAACAGCTTCTACTTTTCCGGTTTTATTATTGATAACAACAATAGATGGTTCCTGTACAATAATCCCCTTTCCCTTTAAAAAAACGAGTGTATTGGCCGTCCCCAAATCAATGGCCAGATCGTAAAAGATCTTTTCTTTAATCCAACTCAAAAAACTCATTTTTCCTCAATAAAGATTTTTATCACAAATAACGGTTACAAGCAAATAAAAATCAACACTCTTGGGTGATTTATGATATTTGTCGACTCAAGTTTTTTTGCCGGCGTCTGTTGGCGTATTGAAGAAACAATTCATATGCATTAGAATGAGTTTTTAAAGTTGTTTAGGAAAAGATCATAATGCCGATCATAGAAATTAAAAAGTACGGAGATGACATTCTTCTGCAGAAGTCAGAAAAAATAAAAGAAATTACTGAGGATATTAAAAACCTCGCCGCATCCATGGTGGAAACAATGCACATTGCACCCGGGCTTGGGCTCTCAGCTCCACAGGTCGGTGAAAGCGTCCGGTTGATAACTGTTGACCTGTCTGTTGGAGAGAATAAAAAGGACCTTTTTGTGCTCATCAATCCCGAGATCATTAAAAAGGAAGGGGAGATCATTTCAGAAGAAGGCTGTCTCTCCCTCCCGGATGTCTATGAAAAAGTTCCCAGGCCTTCCAGAGTCCTTGTTAAAGGAAGCGATCTGGACGGAATCGTAAAAACCATAGATGCCAATGAACTTCTGGCCAGGGTTTTTTGTCATGAGATCGACCATCTTAACGGAGTTCTTATCATCGACTACCTTTCTCCTTTGAAAAAGAAACTCATCAGAAAAAAATTGAGGAAACAAAGGGAAAAAGGCCTGTTTTAATGAATATAGTTTTTTTCGGAAGCCCTGCTACAGCTATTGTCCCATTAAAGGCATTAAAGGATGCCAGCCACATGATCACACTTGTCGTTACTCAACCAGACAGGCCTTCCGGCCGGGGAAAAAGACTCACACTCTCCCCGGTAAAAAAGTTTGCATTGAAGCACAATATTCCTGTATTCCAACCAAATCGTATCCGTAAAGATCCTTTGGCTATTGAAAAATTACAGGCTGCTGCTCCTGATCTGAATATCGTAGTTGCGTACGGTCAGTTTTTGCCAGATTCGATCATTTATTTTCCCAGGTATTATTCTCTCAATATCCATTATTCCCTGCTTCCTAAATACCGCGGGGCTTCTCCGGTCCAATGGGCCATCCTGAACGGCGAAAAAAGTACCGGAGTCACTATTTTTGAACTCAATGCCAAAATAGATGAAGGCCTCATTCTTGCACAAAAAGAATCTGATATTTTCCCTGGCGAAACAGCGGCTGAACTGGAAAGCCGGCTGACAGATATCGGTACCGAGCTTCTCCTAGATACGATCAAGAAGATCGACCGTATTTCCCCACAGAAACAGGACCATTCCCTGGCCACATATGCACCTTTGATAAAAAAGGAGGATGGACGGATCGATTGGAAATGGAGTGCAGAAAAAATTGAAAATCAGATAAGGGCTTTTACCCCATGGCCGTCATCTTTTTGTTATTATGATAATAAGCGGATAAAAATCATTAAAGGCCAAATGGTCTCATCCTCCGGCCACAAGGGCAAACCGGGAGAGATTCTGGTTATTAAAAATCAGGGGATAAATATTTGCTGCGGGAACGGCAGCCTTTTCTATATTGAATTACTTCAGCCCGAAAATAAAAAATCCATGAGCGCGTATGCATTTTCTCTGGGAGTCCGGATAAAAGAAGGGGATATTTTCTCCTGATCAAAGAGAAACGGCGTCAGTCTTCTTCCAGTATCCAATAGTACGGGTTCTTTCTCACACCGTTTACCCGGACCTCATAGTGGAGATGAGGACCGGTAGTTTTTCCGGTCTTACCGACCAAACCGATAACCTGTCCCCGTTTGACTTTCTGCCCTGCCTTGACCTCGAACTGACTTAAGTGGCAATATATTGTTATAACACCGGGAAGATGCGCCACCTTAATAGTCTTACCGCCGATCTTGTCATATTTGCAGGATATCACTCTTCCATCGGCAGTGGTCCAGATCGGGTTGCCGACATTCGTTACGATGTCAATACCCCAGTGCATAGCTCTTTTTCCAGTGATCGGATCATCCCTGTAACCATAAGATGAAGACATATATCCCCTGGTCGGCCAGATGGATGGCGTGGAAGCCAGTTTGTTTGTTTCTACTTCGTAATGGACAAGCAGGGTTTTTAGATTTTGTCCCATCTGCTCAGCCTTGCTTTCTATACTTTCAAATTTGACAGCAGTTAAATCCTGAGCTGTTACAGCAGGAAGAACTGATTGAGTATTTCCAGGTCCGCTTCCCGCTCCTCCGACCTCTCGTAAGGGTTCGCTCGCTTTCAGCCCGGCCATAACATTGAGCTTTTTAACATACTGCTCTATACTGGCCATGTCAGTGCTCAATCTATCAAGACGCTGTTTGTATTCCGACAGTGATTCCTGTTGTATTCTGTTCTCCGCCTTCAGGTTCCGATACTTTTTACGTGTAACATCCATGGTAAAATAATCAATCATGAAAACGGACAATATAAGAATAATTGCAAGTCCTATTCCTGCAAAAATCTTGATCTTTTGTTTTGACAGAGAAATAGTGTGCAACTTTCCCCCATGATGAGGAAGGATCATAATAGAAAAAAGCTTATTTTTCATTTAATATCCCTAGATTATTATAATTGCGCAGATTAATGTCAAGAATTTTCTCTTATCAATTAACTTGCTTTATTCACGGGTCGAAGAAAGGCCAAGGGCCAAAGGCCAATGCAAAAGAGGCAAAAAGCTGCTTAGCCCAAAGTCATTTAATTTCCGTCATTCCCGTTCCTTCCCTATCGTCATCCTCGCGCATGCGGGGATCCAGAATACAATTTATACTGGTTTCCCGTTTGCACGGGAACGACGCCTGGTTTCCCGCTTCCGCGGGAACGACGTCTTACTTTAGCCTTTGGCCTTTCACCTTTGGCCTCTTCTTGAATCCTTGAATCCTCGAACCCTTTTTTTTAACATATAGCAAATTTTTATAAATAAAGCAGATTCAAATATTCCGTACATTTGCTTCGATCCATTCTACAATGTCCTTGGTAGAGGTGCCGGGCAGAAATATCTCGCCGATCCCTGCTTCTTTCAGGCCGGGAATATCCTTTTCCGGTATGATCCCCCCAGCAATAACAGTGATATCTCCTGCATCCTGGTCCTTGAGAAGGTCCAGGATCTTTGGGAAAAGCACATTGTGGGCTCCTGAAAGAATACTCAAACCTATCACATCCACATCCTCCTGAATGGCCGCACTGACGATTTCCTCCGGGGTTCTTCTAAGGCCTGTATAAACCACCTCGTACCCTGCGTCTCTCAACGCGCGGCATATGACCTTGGCTCCTCTGTCATGTCCATCCAGCCCAGGTTTGGCCACAAGAACTCTTAATTTATTTTCTCCCATTGTCCTTCCATCATCAATAGGTGATCGGCTCATCATATTCTCCATAGACGATTTTTAAAGTATCAATAATTTCACCAAGAGTTGCATAACTTTTCACGCAGCTCAAAAGTAAGGGCATCAGGTTTACTTGATCTTCAGCCGCTTTTTTTAAATCAGCAAGATACCCTTTTACCCGAGTTTTATTTCTCCCTTTTCGGACTTCTTTCAAACGGGTAAGATGCTGTTCAGCCGTGGAATCATCGATCTCCAGAGTCGGGATCCTTTCCTGCTCCATGATAAAATCATTCACTCCAACAATGATTTTCTCTTTCTTCTCCACAGCCTGCTGATAATAATAGGCGCTGTCTAAAATCTCTTTTTGAGGGAACCCCATTTCTATGGCCTTGACCATTCCACCCATATCATCGATCCTTTTTATATATTCACATGCTTCCTCTTCCATTTCCAGAGTCAATTTTTCTACAAAATAGGACCCGCCCAGAGGGTCGATCGTGTTGGTTACACCGCTCTCATGAGCAATTATTTGCTGTGTGCGGAGGGCGATAGTTACTGCGTCTTCTGAAGGCAAGGCATATGTTTCGTCCAAAGAATTGGTGTGAAGAGACTGGGTTCCTCCAAGTACAGCCGCAAGGCCCTGCAGAGCCACCCTTACAACATTGTTGTAGGGCTGCTGTGCCATCAATGAGACTCCGGATGTCTGTGTGTGGAACCTCAGCAGCCAAGACCTTGGATTGTTAGCCTTGAATCGGTTGCGCATCACATCAGCCCAAATTTTTCTGGCTGCTCTGAACTTGGCGATCTCCTCGAAAAAATCGTTATGAGAATTGAAAAAATAAGAGAGTCTGGGAGCAAAAACATCCACATCCAATCCTCTCTCAAGGGCCCACTCTACATATTCGATGCCGTCTCTAAGCGTGAAGGCCAATTCCTGGACCGCTGTAGCTCCCGCCTCCCGGATATGATAACCTGAAATGGAAATAGTATTCCAGCGAGGAACCTCCTGCGCACCGTACTCAAAAGTATCCACGATCAATTTCATGGATGGGTTGGGAGGAAATATGAATGTCTTTTGGGCAATGTATTCTTTCAAAATATCGTTTTGTATGGTGCCGGATATCTTTCGGGGAGGCACGCCCTGTTTTTCTGCAACCGCAATATACATAGCCCATAAAACTGCAGCAGGAGCATTGATTGTCATTGATGTCGTTATCTTGTCAAGGGGGATCCGGTCGAACAGGATCTCCATATCTGCCAGTGAATCGATGGCCACGCCGCACTTCCCCACTTCTCCCAGAGCCAGCGGATGGTCAGAGTCCATGCCCATCAGGGTCGGAAGGTGAAAGGCCACGCTTAATCCTGTCTGCCCATGGGAAAGCAAATATCTGTATCTACTGTTAGTAGCCTCGGCTGTTCCGAATCCTGAAAACTGGCGCATGGTCCAGGGACGCCCGTGATACATGGAACTGTGAATCCCCCGTGTATAAGGATATTCTCCCGGGAATCCTAACTGTGTTGAATAATCAAAATCGTCCAGGTCCAAAGGTGTATAAAGAGGGTTGATCTTTTTACCACTGATGGTTGTGTGCTTTTTTTCCAGAGAGCTCGCTTTGAGAGTCTCATGATAGCTTTTTTGTTTCCATTGCAATAAGGATTTTTTCATTATGTCCTTTTTCAGATATTTTCCATTCACAAGCCAAACTCCTTTTATCTCGTCGGCGAGAAAAGTCTGTCGAAGTCTTTAGAAGTCTTTTGAGGTCTATAGGAGTCAATTTTTTTCACTCGAATCCTCGACCCCTTGAATCCTTGAACCCTATTTTTATTATCGCAACTTCTTATATATCATCACTGATCTTATAGACTCTATCGTTCGGACGAACATGGCTTTCTACTTTTAAACCAACTTGCATTCCCTTTTCTGCAACATCAACAGGCTTATAATCCACCTGCATGGAGCCGACTTTCTGATAGAGTTCTGTTGTATGACCTTTGATATGGATGGTATTTCCTGTTTTTAATTTTCCTTCTACCATTTCGAGAACAGCCACATTGATCTTAGAAAAATAATGAATAATCCGGCCAATTTCTTCCTCCATCTTTCCTCCTTGTTTCTATTTGAAATTAGCAAATTCAGAGGGTTTTCGCAAGCAGGAATAACAACAGGGACAAGGAACTGTTCATCCGCAAAGGACAGAACCACCATTAACATTTAATATCTCGCCTGTAATATGGCGGGCCAGATCAGAAGCCAAAAAAAGGATGGGACCGGCAATATCGACTGGATTAGAAATTCTCTTTAAGGGAATACTTTCTTCAACACCTTTCCGAAATGCAGGGTCGCTTAATATATCTGCACACATATCAGTATCCACCCAGCCTGGTGTCACACAATTTACCCTGATCCCATAAGGCGCCAGTTCCTGTGCCAGAGATTTCGTGAAAGAAATCAAGGCTCCTTTGCTGGCAGCATAGTGGGAATGGAAAGCCTCCCCTCTGATCCCTGCTGTTGAGGATACAATAATAATCACTCCGCTCTTTCCGGCTTTCATTTCAGGGACAATTGCGTTGCAAACATAAAAAACACCATCCAGATTGATGCCCATGGTCTCTTTCCATGTGCTCTCATCCATGTCCCCAATTTCACCATATGTCCATATCCCGGCATTGTTCACAACGATATCAATTCCGTCCCATTTCTCAAAAATCTGTCGGACCATTCGCTCAACATCATTTATTTTGGAAACATCGGCCTTCAGGATCAAGCAATTCCGGCCTAACTGCTCGATCTGTGCTTTAACCGACTTGGCAGGTCCGTCCTTGTGCGCATAATTGATCGCAACATCACATCCCGCTTCAGCAAACAAAAGAGATGTAGCACATCCAATTCCACGTGATCCGCCGGTTACTAATACCTTCTTTCCTGTTAGATCGATCATCTTTCTTTCCTTTTCGCAACCCGTGAATAATCCAGGGCAGCCTGAACAATTTACAAGCCGATCTTATCCCATCTGCTGCGATGCCGTTCGTTCGCAGTATATAAATACGGCTTCACGAACAACCTCTTGCAGATGCATCAACCTCGACTCGTAAATAGTCCAGGCATTCAATTCAACGGGACACAACAAAAAAACTCGAATCCTCTCTTTATATTATTTCTTTTCACTCGAATCCTTGAATCCTTATAACCAATCTCGATCCGTGAATAATCCAGGTTAGATTAGTATTCCAGTTTAAGATCTGCCATTTTATCAAATTGCAGATAGTTGTAGATCTTATCCATATCCGGTCTGATCTTTTGATCGTATGCAGAGAAATATACTTCCGGCGCAGGCAGCTCACCAGCTAATGCTGTCACTGCTGCCAGCTCTGCTCCACCGAGATATACAAGGGCACCGTCTCCCATCCTGTTATCGAAGTTTCGAGTGGATGTGGAATATACTGTTGCTTTTGGTGTAACCCGGGCCTGATTTCCCATACACAGCGAACAGCCTGGAATTTCTGTCCGCGCTCCGATGGAGGAAAATATCGAATAAAGACCTTCTTTAATCAATTGGGTCCTGTCCATCTTTGTTGGAGGAGTTATCCATACACGGGTTTTAAGATATCCAGCCCCTTCAAAAATTCTTGCAGAGGCACGGAAATGCCCAATATTTGTCATACAGGAACCAATAAAAACCTCGTCGATCTTTACCCCGGCCACATCAGACAGGAGTTTCACATCATCAGGATCATTTGGACATGCCAGGATCGGTTCTTTAATCTCTGAAAGATCGATCTCCAAAACCTCAGCGTATTCTGCCCGTTCATCCCGTCTTATCAGTGTAGGCTTCTCCAGCCAGGTTTGACAGGCTTCGATACGGCGTTTCAACGAATCAGCATCCTGATACCCGTCTTTGATCAATGCCTCCATAAGGGCAATATTACTTTTGAGGTAATCTGCCACGCTTTTCTCGCTGAGCTCAATGGTTCCCCCTGCTGCGGAGCGTTCCGCTGTTGCATCAGTCAATTCAAACGCCTGCTCAACAGTAAGATCTGGCAGTCCTTCCATTTCAATGATCCGGCCGTTAAAAATATTTTTCTTTCCTTCCTTGGCAACAGATAAAAGACCTTCTTTTATTGCAAAATAAGGGATAGCATTCACAACATCCCTGAGGGTGATACCCGGATTGAACTGGCCTTTGAACTTCACAAGCACGGAGTCCGGCATATCTAAAGGCATAAATCCCAAAGCTCCGGCAAAAGCCACGAGTCCGGACCCGGCAGGAAAACTGAGTCCAATGGGAAAACGCGTGTGCGAATCCCCTCCTGTGCCCATAGTATCAGGGAGTAAAAGCCTGTTCAGCCATGTGTGGATGACCCCATCACCCGGGCGGAGAGAGATGCCTTTACGCTCGACTACAAACTTCTGCAGTGTTTGATGCATTTTTACATCAGCCGTTTTAGGGTATGCTGCCGTATGACAGAATGACTGCATGAAGAGGTCGCAATGAAACTCCAGACAGGCAAGCTCTTTTAGTTCATCTGCTGTCATGGGACCGGTCGTATCCTGAGATCCCACAGTAGTCATCTTCGGCTCGCAGTCTGTATCAGGCAAGATCCCATCTGTCCCACAGGCTTTTCCCACGATCTTCTGTGCAAGGCTGTAGCTCTGACCTGGTTTGGGCTCAGGATTCTCCTGAACCACAAAAATATCTGTTTTAGGGAGCCTCAAAACATCACGCGCCTTCTCTGTCAAAGAACGGCCTATGATGAGAAACAACCTTCCACCTGCCCTAAACTCATCCTTAAGGGCAGGAGTTTTTAATTGGAACTCTGATAAGACATTGCCGCTCTTATCGCTGATTTTTCCTTCTGTAAAATCGAGTGTGATCATATCTCCAGTCTTTATACCGGAAACATCACACATAATGGGCAGACCTCCGGAATCCTCCACAGTGTTAAAGAAAATTGGAGCAATTAAGCCTCCGATCACAACCCCTCCCCTTCTTTTATTTGGAACAAAAGGAATGTCCTGACCGATATACCACAGCATGGAATTGGTTGCGGATTTTCGGGAAGACCCAGTCCCTACAACATCTCCTACAAACACAACCTGATGGCCCTGTTCCCGGAATTTCGCAATCTTTTCGATGCCTCCGGGGAATCGTGTTTCTCCTATTGATAGAGCATGAAGCGGGATATCCGGCCTGCTCCAAGCATATTTCGCCGGTGAGAGATCATCCGTATTGATCTCCCCATCGACCTTGAAAACCTTTAAGATCATACTATCAGGAAATTCCGGGCCGTTTAAAAACCATTCCCCGGCCGCCCAGGACTTTAATACAGCTTCAGCAAAAGAATTGGTTTTAGATAGGGAGACAATACTGTCAAAAGCCCCATAAACAAGTATGGTCTTTTTTAACGCTTCAACAGCTTCCTGTGCAAGGTTGTCATGTTCCAGGAACTTGAGAAGCGGTTCAACATTATAGCCTCCGAGCATTGTTCCGAGCCAATAGACTGCTTTCTTATTTGTAAGCACGGGTGATGATATCTTTCCTGTTGCTATGTCGCTAAGCCATGCGGCTTTGACCTTGGCAGCTGTATCGACACCAGGAGAGACCCGGTTGGTCAGTAGGTCCAATAAATATTCCTGTTTTTCATCAGGAGGATTCTCCAAAACACGGCAAACCTCCAGGGTCTCATCCGGGGCCAGCGGCCTGGGAGGAATTCCCATGGTTTTCCGCACAGATTCATGCTTTATGTAGGCATCCAACATTTAATCACTCCTTCTCTCGTTACTCTCGTTTTTCTCGTTATGATGATATAATAGACAATACAAAACTTCAACGGACTCGTTAAAACCTTCCTTTTTTATGAATTAAGCAGGTAAAAATATTTATTGCTTTAATATAGAAATAATTATACTATTTTTTTTCATATTAGTAAGGGAGAGATTACAAATGAACAATGAAACAATCCAAAGAGCTAAAGACCATTTTGGCAGAATCGTCGAAGAGCAGTTGAAGCGCATCGAGGGAATGAAAAATGCTCAGGATTGGGTTAATTATAGCCAGGTAAAACCTATCATCATCGGTATCCTTGGTGGAGACGGCATAGGTCCGTTCATCGCTGCAGAATCCAGGAAGATCATGGAATTTCTGCTTCAAGATGAGATAAAAAGCGGAAAAATCGAAATTCGCAATATTGAAGGTCTAACTATTGAAAACCGCGCCAAACACAACAAATCCGTTCCTGATGATGTCCTGGAAGAGATCAAAAAATGTCATATAACACTGAAGGGCCCGACTACAACCCCTCGAAAGGGAGATCCATGGCCCAATATTGAGAGCTGCAACGTCGCATTGAGGCGATACCTCGATCTTTTTGCCAATGTCCGGCCTGTCAAGGTTCCGAGTGAAGGTATTGACTGGATGTTCTTCCGGGAAAATACTGAAGGAGCATACGTTATGGGAAGCCGTGGTATTCAGGTTACGGATGACCTGGCAGTTGACTTTAAAGTCATCACAAAACAGGGCGCAGAAAGGATCATCCGCATGGCTTTTGAATATGCCAAAAAGAACAACATCAAAAAAGTCACGATCGTCACCAAGGCAAATGTTATTAAAACCTCGGACGGATTATTTCTCGATACCGGGTACAGGATCGCACAGGAATATCCCGAGATCGAATGCGATGACTGGTACATCGATATCATGACAGCCAAGCTGATCGATCCGAAGCGCAGAACCCAGTTCAAGGTTATGGTGTTACCAAATCTCTACGGTGATATCCTGACAGATGAAGCTGCAGAATTTCAGGGCGGCGTTGGCACGGCTGGAAGCGCCAATATCGGCAAACAGTATGCCATGTTCGAGGCTATTCACGGGTCTGCCCCACGTATGGTCAAAGAAGGCCGCGCTCAGTACGCCGACCCAGGCAGCATGATCAAAGCCGCATCTATGCTGATAGACCATCTTGGATACAAAGAACATCATAATAAACTGGAAATGGCCATAGATATCTGTGCAAACTATGAGAAGAAATATGTCATGACCGGCCGTGACACCGGAGCAACTGGAGCAGAATACGCCCAGTATCTGATGGACACTATGCAGGACCCCAATCTGAAAGAACGCTGGGAAAGATTTGTCAAAGGATAAGGAAATAAGGGGCGCTAAAGCCCCTGCAATAATACATAGGAGGTTTTTATGAGAAAAAAAATAGCACTTATTGGCGGCGGCCAGATCGGCCAGATCCTGGCCATGATTGCCGCACAGAAAGAAATGGGAGACATCGTAATACTGGACATCCCTGATTACGAGAATCCCGCCAAGGGCAAAGCTCTTGATCTGATGGAAATGGCCCCTCACGTCAATTATGATGCAAATATCAGCGGCACATCAGATTACAAAGACATAGAGGGCTCTGATATCGTCATCATCACAGCTGGAAAACCAAGAGAGGCAGGAATGACCCGGGAAGACTTACTGGATATCAACATCAAGATAATCACCGACGTCGCTAACGGAGTTAAAAACCACGCTCCCAACGCTTTCTGCCTTGTTCTGACAAACCCTCTGGATGCTATGGTCTATGTGTTCCATAAGGTTACAGGATTCCCCAAGAACCAGGTTCTGGGTATGGCTGGAACATTGGACACGGCACGCTTTCGTTCCTTCCTCGCCATGGAACTTGGTGTGTCCGTTGTAGATATCGCTGGGACAGTCCTTGGCGGCCACGGTCCCACCATGGTTCCTCTCCCACGTCTAACCACGGTCGGCGGCGTTCCTTTGGCCGATATTGCTGACCAGGCATTGATTGACCGCGTGGTTGACAGAACGCGTAATGCGGGAACAGAGATCGTCAAGCTGTTCGGTAAAGGGTCTGCGTTCTTCAGCCCGGCCTGGAGCGCTATCGTGATCGCAGAATCTTACCTCAAGGACAAACGGCGGGTTCTCTCGGGGGCTGCTCTCTGTGAGGGAGAGTACGGGATCAACGGCTATTTTATCGGTGTCCCTGTCCTTATCAGCGCCAAGGGAGTAGAAAAGATACTAGAGATCAGCCTTAATGACGATGAGAAGGCCATGCTCCAGACCACCATGGAGAAGGTTAAACAAACCGTCGCAGAGTGTAATATCTGAGACCAGAAATGGCTGAACACAGAATTACTACTCCAGTTTCGGACGAAGTTATAGCCAAACTCAAATCAGGCGACAGCATTTTTATTACCGGTTACCTTTATACAGGAAGGGATTCCGCCCACAAAAAACTTATTGACCTCATCACAGAAGGGAAGGAACTACCCATAGATGTCAAGGGACAGTTTATTTATTACGTTGGCCCAACACCTGCCCGGCCCGGAAAACCAATCGGCTCTGCCGGCCCTACTACCAGTTACAGGATGGATTCTTATGCTCCAACTCTTTACGAACTCGGTTTAAAAGGCTCGATCGGCAAAGGAGCCCGAAACGAAGAAGTCAAGGATGCGTTGAAAAAATACAAAGGCGTATATGTAGCCTCAGTAGGAGGCGCGGGCGCTCTTATCTCAAAAAGCATCGAAGAGGCAGAAATCATCGCTTACCCTGAATTGGGACCTGAAGCTATAAGACGGATCAAGGTCAAAGATTTCCCGTGTATTATCATCAATGATATGTATGGTGGGGATCTCTACGAAGAAGGAAAAAAACAATTTAGAAAAGAATAAGAACCACTTTATTTGAGCATCACAAGGAAAAGCCTGCCCTTCTGGGAAGGCTTTTCCTCTAAATTCTATCCTTACAAAGGACTAATCATATGAAAATACACGAATATCAAGCTAAACAGATCCTCAGCCGTTTCAATGTGAATATCCCTAAAGGAGAAGTAACAGACTCCCCTGCTAAAGCCCGGGAAATTGCAGAAAAGATCGGTCCACGTGTGGTTCTCAAAGCACAGGTCCATGCAGGAGGACGAGGCAAAGGCGGCGGCATCAAATTAGCCCAGGACCCCTCTGAAGCGGAAAAACTGGCCCATGACATGATCGGCATGACCCTGATCACACACCAAACTGGACCAGAGGGAAAACTTGTCAAAAAGATCATGGTCGAAGAAGCTCTGGATATCGATAAGGAATTGTATATCGGAATCGTCATCGACCGTGCAAAAGAAGCCCCTGTCATCATGGCTTCCTCTGAAGGCGGAATGGAGATCGAGAAGGTCGCAGCTGAAACACCTGATCTTATATATAAAGAATATATAGATCCAGCCACGGGTTTCCAAGGCTTTCAGGCACGTAAATTGGCCTTTAAGCTTGGACTGGAAGGAAACACCCTTAAACAGACCATCAAGTTTATTATAGCCCTCTATAAGGCTTTTGAAGCATCTGATGCATCGCTCGCAGAAATCAACCCCATGCTCATCACAAAACAGGGAGATGTTTTTGCCCTGGATGCCAAAATGAATTTTGACGATAACGCACTGAAACGCCATCCTGATATTGCGGAAATGAGAGATCTGGATGAGGAAGATCCGCTCGAGGTCGAAGCTGGAAAATTCGATCTTAATTACATCAAACTGGATGGAAGCGTTGGCTGTATGGTCAATGGCGCAGGGCTTGCTATGGCTACCATGGATATCATCATGCTCAAAGGCGCCATGCCGGCCAATTTCCTGGATGTCGGCGGAGGAGTCTCTGAAGAAGCTATTAAAAATGCTTTCAGGATCCTTGTCTCCGATCCGGATGTCAAGGCCGCATTGGTGAACATCTTCGGAGGCATTGTCAGGTGTGACCTTGTTGCCAGCGGGATCGTCAAAGCTTCTAAAGAATTAGGAGTAAAGATCCCAATGGTGATAAGGCTGGAAGGAACAAACGTAGAAGAGGGCAAAAAGATTCTTGAGGAATCAGGACTGGAATTCTATTCTGCAGGCGGAATGGAAGAAGCTGCTGAGAAAGTCGTTCCCCTGACCGGGCAATGAAGAGGAGTGAAACATGAGTATTCTAATAGATGAAAAAACCAGAGTTGTTGTCCAGGGTATCACTGGAGGAGAAGGAACCTTTCATACGGAAAGGATGCTGGAATACGGAACCAAGGTTGTGGCTGGAGTCACACCCGGCAAGGGCGGTTTGACCCATCTCGGCGTTCCTGTATATAACACAGTCGCAGAAGCAGTAGAAAAAGAGGAGGCCAATGCGGCTGCCATTTTCGTTCCTCCCTACTTTGCTGCTGATGCAATAATGGAAGCTGCAGACAGCGGGGTAAACCTTGTCGTTTGCATTTCCGAAGGTATTCCAACATTTGATATGATCAAAGCCAAACTGTATCTCAAAGCAAATAACTGCCAGTTGATCGGGCCAAATACACCTGGCGTCATTTCCCCAGGGAAATGCAAAATCGGCATCATGCCGGGACATATCCACACACAAGGGTCCATCGGCATTATCTCTAGATCCGGAACTCTGACTTACGAAGCTGTGGCCCAAGTATCTGAACAGGGATACGGGCAATCCACTGCTATCGGTATCGGAGGGGATCCCATTGTCGGATTGAAATACATCGAGCTGCTGGAAATGTTCAAAAAGGACAATGAAACCGAGGCAGTTGTCCTTATCGGAGAGATCGGTGGAACCGCTGAAGAAGAGGCTGCCGCCTACATCAAGGCTGAGTTCAATAAACCGGTGGTCAGCTTTATTGCAGGCCAGACCGCTCCTCCAGGCAGGCGAATGGGACATGCAGGCGCTATTATCGCCGGAGGCAAAGGAACAGCCAAAGAAAAGATGGAAGCCCTTGAGGATGCAGGCGTTTACGTCGCCAAAAACCCTGCGGAGATGGGAACTAAAATCAAGGAATCTTTAGGCTAATCTGCTCTTTATTACAGGGTTTATTCCTGGCGCTTGTTAACTCCCCATATGCCTGATACGATCAGAAGCGCTCCAACGATCAGGTACCAGCTCAATTGTTCCTTTAGAAATATGACTCCCAAACCGACACCTACAACTGGGATGCTGTAGGTCACAAGCGAGACGCGCGTCGGGCCGATCTCGTGAAGAAGCCGGTAAAACATAATATAACTGAGGCCTGCACCCAGAATCCCCAGCCAGGCGATGGCCATCCAGGTAACAGGCTTGACCGGCAGCACCATGGGAAATTCAATAACGGGTGTAACAACCCACAATATCATACCCGCAAAAAGTATCGTATAAAACGCCTGAAAAACAGGAGGTACGGAGTGCAGCTTGATCCGGGCATACACATTGGATATCCCATAGAATATGGCAGCCAGCAGCATAGCTCCCTGTCCCAGTAAAATCATGTGTGAAGCACTCCCGTTTACATTCCCGTGGAAAAGGCTGTTCTGGGCAAGGACGATCACTCCGGCAAAACCCAGTAAAAGCCCTGAAACCTTGCGGATTGTCATACGGTCATCACGGACAAAAAGATGAGCAAAGATCATGGTGAACATCGGAACAGTCCCATTATAAATTGTCGCCACTGCTGAATCGATATACTGCTCTGCCCAGGTAATGAGGACCCAAGGGACCGTTGCGCTTATCATCCCTTGAAGCAGGAGAATTCCTCTCATCTTCCAGGTTTTAGGAGCTGCGATCTTGCGTGCTTTTAAAATGACAAACAAGATCAAAACAGCAAGCATCATTCGGATAGATACTACTTTAAACGGCCCGATCTCCTGAACTGCGATCTTTATCCACATAAAAGAAGATCCCCAGATCACAGTCAAAAAAAGAAAATAAACCCACTGCCGAATACTCATCGAATCATCTATCCTGCTTTATTCATAAAAACTGCCGATAACCTAACATAACTTCTTATGTATCATCCAGTAGTTGATGCAAAGAGTCTCCGTTTTTCTCGTTTGTCTCGTTACTCTCGTTTGTCTGGATTCCCGTTTCCACGGGAATGATGTCTGCCTTTCACCTTTCACCTTTGGCCTTCTTCGACTTCGACGACTCCTATGGACTTCTAAGGACTTCTATAGACTATTTTTCCTTGGCCTTTCCTCGACCTGTGAATAATCCAGGCTAAAACTTCATTTTGATCTCGAGTTTTTTTGCTTCACGCAGCAGCTTGAAAGCGACCTCATCTCCCCAGGTAAATTTCGAAAGATATTTTCGGAGGCAATTGATACATGTAAAATGCTGGCCATCTACGGCGAGGATAATATCTCCTTTCTTGAAATTTTTACCTTTGGCCACGCCCGACATGGGATCCCTTGCAATGACAAGATTGTCCAACCCGTCGAATTTCGTTAGAGCAATACCTATAGAAGGATACTCAGGCCGTGCTTCTTCAGGCAGGCCCCAGATATAATGACCAAGGCTTCTCGAAATAATAACACTGTCTTTACCTTCAGGAATAATAACGCAGATCACTGTCTTGTAAGGTAAAGACTGCCTCTCATAGGCACGGCGGTTTATCCCAAGATTGTAGATAAGGTGGCCGGAACCTACAAACGCAATGACTCTCTTGCCCTCTATATCCACGGTACGGAGAGTATTTTTAGCCATGACTTCATCCCAGGAGGACTGGGCCCGGTAAAGCATTTTAAACATCATATCCCCTGATCCATGTCCCTTCATTGCTGCCGGCATCTGTATATCTCCAAATATAGCCCGCATCAATGCAATGTGGTCCTTATTTGTGAGATCAGGTTTTGGGACTATCTGTTTTTCCTCATTACTTAAAGCGTCCCATCCCCGCATCCTGATCTTACGAATGATATTTCTGGGTGCGTTCAAAGCATGTATCGGGATCTTGTTTTCTTTTGCCAAACCAAAGATCTTTTTATAATACTTAAAATTGAAATTCCAATTCACATACCACTGGGCCTGGTCGATAAACTCATCCTCGGTTAAAAGACCCAGGCTCCATTTGTTCAGGGGCTCCTGCCACCTGATATCATACATTTCCAGCCCTATTGCTAGATCTTTATCTATGGCATACAGAGCCTGTGCGATCTTATGCTGGACATCATGCATAGGAAGGCTGTTGTGGGACTCTCCCACATACACGATCCTTGCGGTCTTCATCTCTTCGATCATTTTTTCGAAGGATATGGCGCTCCCCTTTTCAGCCGAATATATTTGGCCCGGAGTTATTGCCATTGTCTTGTCCTTGAGTTGAGAATCACCGATCTTAAGTCTTAGAATATTATCCTTTTCTTCAACAGCGACAAGTGTTCCAGCTAAAAGAAACACCAGAAAACCCAATGCTATTTTAGTTCGCAACATTATTCATCCTCCTATCCTGCTTTATTCATAAAAACTGCCGATAACCTAACATAACTTCTTATATATAATCCAGTAGTTGATGCAAAGAGTCTCTGTTTGTCTCGTTACTCTCGTTTGTCTCGTCATTCCCACGAAAGTGGGAATCCAGAATACAATTTATACTGGATTCCCGTTTCCACGGGAATGACGTAAATTAAATGACTTTGGGCGAAGCTGCTTTGGGCTTTGGGCCTCTTTTGCATTGGCCCTTGGCCTTTCACCCTTGGCCTTCTTCGACTTCGATGACTCCTATGGACTTCTATAGACTGTTTTTCCTTGGCCTCTCCTCGACCCGTGAATAATCCAGGCTATCATATTTTGGAATTTTCAGGAAAAAACAAAAAAGAATGATATCACTAGAACACAGTATAAGACAAGAACCTCCGGCCCTTTTTCCTCTCATTTGCAACCCAAGGGAAAATATCCTATATTGGATTTGAGTAAAATTCCATGAAAAAACATATGTTTCAAAACATAGTTTTATTATCTTTGAGTCTTGGTTTCCTTTTTTCCGGCTGCTCCAGGACCACAAAAGATGCTTTATTGTATCTTGAAAAGGCTAAAGGCCTGGGGAACATTATTGCCATACAGTCATCCTCCTTCATCAGCCTCAGTAAGATGTATGATTCAGTCTGGGAATACGCCAGGGTAACAGAGATGGATTTCAAATCCGCCTATGACGAGATAATGGGGACCCGCCCCGGTAGCCTGATTCTGGAAATGGACGTTAACCGGGTACGGATCGCCGGATTGATGAGACTGGCAAAAAGACCACCGAAAGAGATGGACAAAGTCCAAGCCAGGCTTGAAGAACTCTATGACATGTACAAGCAGTTCCATGCATTTATTGTCAAATTCCCACTCCTCTCTCAGGAAGAATATAGAGAAGAGATCAATATTTATGTCAATGACACCAATGCCATAAAATCAGAACTTGATCTACTGATCTCTGAAGCCTATCAGAAAATTTCCTGAATGATTGATTACTTTTCTTCTTGTCTGATGCGTCCTTCTTTAACGGATTCCTGAATGATCTTCTGCTGGAGCTGTCCGGGAACTTCCTCAAAATGGGAAAATTCCATTAAAAAAGAACCTCTCCCCCCTGTAATAGAGGTTAAAGACGGCTCAAAATCCAGCATCTCTGCCATTGGAACCTGGGCTATGATCTGGCGCATACTTCCCTTCTGCTCCATTCCCTGCACTTTTCCTCGCCGTCCGTTGAGGCTTCCCATAATATCTCCCATATATGTTTCAGGTGTATAGACCTCTACATTCATGATCGGTTCAAGGATCGTTGGCCTGGCTTCCTTGACTGCCTTTTTAAAAGCCATGGAAGCGGCAACCTTAAAAGCGATATCCGAAGAATCGACCTCATGATAAGAACCATCATACAGAATGACCTTAAAATCGACCGTGGGATAACCGGCAAGAACGCCTTTTTTGCGGGCTTCCTGAACCCCCTTTTCGACAGAAGGAATGTAGTTTTTCGGGATGGCGCCACCAAAGATCTTGTTTTCAAATTCAAAGTCTGTTCCCCGCGCCATGGGTTCTATTTTGATCTTGACATCTCCGTACTGCCCTCGACCACCGGTCTGTTTTTTGTATTTCCCCTGAACATCAGCTTTGCCTTTGATGGTTTCCCTGTACGGGATCTTGGGCGGTTTAAGATCGACATTAACATTGTATTTATTTCTCAATCTATCTGTGATGATCTCAACATGGAGCTGTCCATTTCCTGAAATAATAAGCTGCGCTGTTTCAGGATCACGCTCAATCCTTGCCGTGGGATCCTCGTCTGTAATGCGATGGATAGCCTGCGATATTCTGTCTTCATCAGCCCTCGTTTTAGGTTCAATCGCAAAAGAGATAGACGGTTCAGGAAACTTGATGGAAGCAAATTGAACTCCGGCTCCTTTATCGGAAAGAGTATCTCCGGTTGATGTAGCTTTTAGTTTGGCCGTGGCAACTATATCTCCGGCCCTGGCTAAAGTCGTCTGAATCTGTTCTTTCCCCTGCAGAAAAAACAATCCGCCCAATTTCTCATTCGTTTGTTTATTGGCATTGTAGACCGTGGCATCCGCTTTCACGGTTCCGGAAAATATCCGCATAATAGAGATCCGGCCGGTATAGGGATCGGAGATCGTCTTGTAAACAAGCGCGGTAAATGGCCCCTTATCATCCGGCGTGACCGCTCCTTGCTCTCCTTTGATCTCTTTTCTCTGCAGAGGAGAAGGAAGACAGTTGATCATTCCCTCCAGGACAGGCTGTGTTGCAATATTGGACAGAGCTGAGGCCATAAAGATGGGATAAAAATCACGGTCAAGAATGCTCTTGTTAAGCCCGCTGACCAATTCCTCTGATGATAATTTACCGTTTTCGAAATACTTCTCCATAAGCTGTTCATCGTTTTCAGCCACCATTTCGGTCAATTCTTCGATCTTCTTATCCACAACATCTTTTATGTCCGCTGGAACTTCAACTTCTTTCATTTTTCCACTGTTCCCATCCTCAAAAAGATAGGCTTTTTTCGTAATGAGGTCGACAACCCCTTTGAAATCCTTTTCCTTCCCAATCGGGAACTGGATCGGGACAGCTTTTCGTCCGAAAGCTTGTTGAACGGCCTCAACCGTACGCCTGAAATCGGAATTTTCCCTGTCCATTTTATTGATGATAATAATGCGCGGCAGTTCCAGATCTTCCAGCATGGCCCAACCTTTTTCCGTTCCCACCTCAATGCCGGCTACACTGCATACAACAACAGCGCCGGCATCCACGGCCCGCAGGCTGGCTCGGGTATCCCAGAGAAAGTTTGTATATCCCGGACAATCGATCAGATTGATCTTGTGATCCTTCCATTCCAGATGACATAGCGCTGAATTGATGGAGATCTTTCTTTCGATCTCGTCCTGGTCATAATCTGTTATGGTATTTCCTGCATCCACCTTAGTTAAGCGTGTGGTAGCCCTCGCATTAAAAAGAAATGCAGCGGCAAGAGATGTTTTTCCTGATGATCCATGGCCGATTAGCGCAATATTTCTTATCTTATCAGCAGCATAATCTTTCATTCTGTTGCCTCCATGTGAATTCGTATCAACATTGATTGATATTGAAGATTCTGCAAAAAAGTGTAAAGGTTATATTACAATAAATAGTTCTTTATTCTCAACAAAAAATTAAAGTTAAATCAGGTATTATTCATCAAGTCCATCCAAAAATGCTTGCAGGTCTGAAGGAAGCGGTGCTTTGAATTGGACTCTCTCTCCAGAGTCGGGATGGGTGAATTTCAGTGAAAAAGCATGGAGGAATAAACGTGGGCATTGAGTTTTTCTTCTCCCATACAGGGGATCTCCGACAATGGGATGTCCAATTGATGTGAGGTGAACACGAATCTGGTGTGTTCTTCCGGTCACAGGTTTCAGGACAAGCAATGTGTTCCCGGAAAAGTTTTTTTCAACACTATACAGCGTTTTTGCATCACGAGGTTTACGTGTTTTTACGGAAATCCTGCTTCCGTGTTTCACATGCCGCCCGATCGGCCGGGCGATGATACCTTCCTCCTCCCTCGGCTTACCCCAAACCAGTCCGTAATACGATTTTTCCACGTTTCGTGCTTTAAACTGTTTCCCAAGATCATAAAAAGCATCCTCGGTCAATGCAGCCACTAAAACTCCGGAAGTGTCTTTATCCAACCTATGTACAAGACCCGGTCTTTCCTGCTCTCCAACCTTGTCGATCTTTGGGAAATGATACAGTAAGGCATGGACCAATGTGTGGCTGCTAACTCCGGAACCTGGATGGACGACCATACCCGAGGATTTGTTGATCACAACGATATGGTCGTCTTTATAGATGATATCCAGGGGAATATTTTCAGGCAGGATCCCTTCCTGGACGGAAATCTCATATTCGATCGTAATAGTATCTCCATCCTGCAGGCGGTAACTGGGTTTTATCAGCGCACCATTGACCTTGACCCTGTCCTGCACAATGAACTTCTGTATCTGTGAGCGGCTTAAATCAGGAAGACGGTCAGCAAGAAAAACATCTGCTCTCTGCTCTTCATGCTCTGGTTGAGTGACACAAAATTCCTGTTTAGGCACTTTTTCTTTTCTTTATCAAGAAAAATAATAGGAGTCCCACAACAAGTCCGATAAGACAGAAAAGCTGGGGATAGGACATACTGAGATATGGAGACGAACCTTTGAAAATATAGGTTTTTAGAACATGGTCGCCGCGGTAAAACTCGGTAAAATATCTGATAAGAGAATAATTTATGATATACAGAAAAAAAACCTGGCCGTCGAATTTTTTTCGGCGCAGCACAAAAAAGAGTATTAAAAAGTTGATAAAATTCAGCGCTGATTCATACAACTGGACAGGATGCACGACCTGCCCTAAAGGGATACCGGTAATGCTGTGCGCATACTCATTATGAAAAGTTACACCCCAGGGAACAGAACATCCCCTTCCGTAACAGCAGCTCGCACTGAAACATCCGACGCGGCCAAATCCATGGCCCAAAGCAACAGCAGGCCCAACGATATCAGCAACCTTCCAGATAGGAATACGATGTTTTCTCATGTAGAGGATGGCAAAAACAATCCCAAAGGCCAGACCGCCCTGAAATACACCTCCACTTCTGGCAAGACTTAAAAGTTCAGAGGGATAACGTGTGTAAAAGGAAATATTTCCCACAAACAAAACAGCCTTTGCTCCGATCAGTGATATTATAATGGTGTAAAAAGCCAGGTCCAAAATCCGGTTCGCTTCCATGCCCCGTTTTTTTGCCTGGACATACACGAACCAAATCCCAAAACCCATACCCAGGGCCAGCATAAAACCATAAGTATGAACGGTCAAAGGACCGATCTTCACAAGAATTGGAAACATGATTACCCCCTTTTGAAAAAGAAAATAATTACTAAAAGAAAAGCGCCAATAGAGATACAGGAATCCGCCACATTAAATGTAGGCCAGTGCCAGTTTCTAACATAAAAATCAAGAAAGTCGACCACGTACCCCTGGATACACCTGTCAAAAAGATTCCCCAATGCCCCGGCTAATATCAAGGACAAGGATATTTTGATCAGTTTTTTATCCGGGGAAATCTTGAGAAAATAATAAATAATCAGGACCAGGGCCACTAATGAGGCCGCCAGAAGGAAAAGATGAATTGCCCGACTGCCCGACTGTGAGAAAAATCCGAATATCGCGCCACGGTTGCGGATATGCGTCAGATCGAAAAAACCGGGTATTATGCGAATATGGGAATACAAGGGAATATTCCGGGCAATAATGATCTTTGTCAGCTGATCCAATATCAACATGGATACAACAAATAAAAGATACGGCCAGCTCTTTTTCACTCTACGGCCTCCTTGACAACATCCTCGCATCGTTTACAGAATTCGGGGAAATCGACGCTGGTCCCGACATAGGGAGAATAATTCCAGCAGCGGACACACTTTGTACCATAGGCTTTTGAAATATCAATAACAAGTTCCTGCCCTTTGTTTATACTAAGTTTAACAGAGGATACAATAAACAAGGCGGGGAGGTCTTTTTCATATTTATGAAACAACGACTCCAGCGAATCTGGTACCATAAAAAATATACCGGCTTCCAGAGAATTTCCGATTGTTTTGTCTTCCCTTTTCCTTTCCAGCTCCTTTAAAACCTTTTCTCTTGTTTCACTAAGTCTTTCCCATTCCTGAAAAATGTCCTCATCAAGCCATTTCTCTTCAAAATCAGGGAAAAGCCCCAGATGAATGGACTCATTCTTATCTTTGAAACCCGGCATGGCCTCCCATGCCTCCTCGGTAGTAAAGGGAAGGATGGGCGCCATCAGGATCAGCGTATTTTTTAAAAGATGAAACAAGGCTGTCTGGGCGGATTTTCGGATTTTATCATTTTTTCCCGAGCAGTAGAGCCTGTCTTTCAAGACATCCAGATAGTAAGAACTCAATTCGACTGTAAAAAAACTATAGATTGCATGGAAAACAATATGATATTCATAGGATTCGTATGCCTTCAGTATTTTTTGCCCGATCCGGTTGAACTTTTCAAGTATCCACCTGTCAAATGGATGCATGTATTCTGGGTCCATCACTTCTGAATCCGGCACAAAATCATAAATATTTCCCATGAGAAAACGCCAGGTATTCCGGATTTTTCTATATGCTTCGACTAACCTTTGCAGAGTGTCTTCTCCCCAGCGGGCATCCTCCTTATAATTGAGCATCGCAATCCACAGCCTCAGGATCTCTGCACCGTTTTTTTCAATGATCTCACCCGGTTCAATGAAATTACCCAAAGACTTTGACATGCCCCGCCCCTGTTCATCCAAAACATGACCATGGGAAATGCATGTTTTGTATGGAGACCCCCCTTTGGCCGCAATACCCACAAGAAGAGAACTGTTGAACCATCCCCTGTACTGGTCGTGGCCTTCGATATAAACATCTGCTGGCCAGGGAAGGTCGTCTCTTTTTCCCAGAATATTTTGGCTTGCTCCTGATTCGAACCAAACATCCAGGATGTTGTATTCCTTATCAAAGCGGCCCGAGCCGCAATCCGGACATATGGTTTCCTTGGGAAGCAGTTCCACGCCGCTCTTTATATACCAAGCATTTGATCCCTCTTGAGCAAAAATATCCGCAACATGAAGCGTTATCTTTTCATTTGCAAGAATAAAACCGCAATCCTTGCATACAAACGCCGGGATAGGAACGCCCCATGATCTCTGCCTCGAAATACACCAATCCGGCCGCCCTTCTATCATGTTGGCGATCCGTTCCTCGCCCCAGGAAGGAATCCAGTTGACCTTTTTGATCTTATCCAAAGCTTTTTCTCTGAGACCGTTCTTATCCATGGAAATGAACCACTGCGCCGTGGCTCTGAAGATCACCGGCTTTTTGCACCGCCAGCAGTGTGGGTATGAATGAAGGATGTCGCTTCTTTTGAGCAGCACTTTCTCCTTGTCCATATCCCGTATAATGACCTCATTTGATTCGAACACATTCATACCGGCATATTTGTCAACATCGGAAGTGAACCGGCCTTTATCGTCTACAGGAGTATAAATGTCCAGTTTGTACTTTAATCCGGTCAGGTAATCATCCTGACCATGGCCGGGAGCGGTATGCACGGCTCCGGTTCCCTGATCCAGGGTTACGTAATCAGCCATCACAAAAAATGATTCCCTGTCTATGAACGGGTGACGGGCCTTAAAGTCTTCCATATCCTTTCCCGGGAACGTGACCAGAACCCTGTATTTTTTAAATCCCAGTTCTTCAGCAATCACCGGGATTAACCGTTTGGCCATGACATAAACATCACCGTCCGTTTCAAAGGCCGCATATTCAAAATCAGGGTGGAAGGCAACTGCCAGATTTGCCGGCAAAGTCCAAGGTGTTGTTGTCCAGATCACAACAGATACTTTTTTCCCCTTAAGTTCCGGATATTTTTTTGACATATCAGAGATCACGGGAAATTTCACATAGACGGATGGAGAATTCCGGTCCTTGTATTCGATTTCGGCTTCAGCCAGGGCTGTTCCACAATCAGAGCACCAGAATACAGGCTTTTTCCCCTTGTAAATACTGCCGGACCTGAAATAAGAAGCAAGATGGCGAAGGATCTCTGCTTCATACTCGGGATCGATGGTCAAATACGGTTTTTCCCATTGACCTGTTACACCCAACCGCTTGAACTGTTCTCTCTGGATATTCACAAATTTCAGCGCGTATTTTTTACATTCTTCACGGATGTCCAATGCGGAGAGATCTTTTTTCTTCTCCTTCAGGCTTTTATCCACTTTAATCTCAATAGGCAGACCGTGACAGTCCCAACCGGGAATATAGGGAGCCTTATAGCCTGCCATTGATTTGCTTTTGATAATAAAATCTTTCAAGATCTTGTTGAGAGCAGTTCCCAGATGGATATTTCCATTGGCATAGGGAGGTCCATCATGCAGGACAAAGGACTTGTTTCCTTCACGTCTATCCTGGATCTTGCTGTATAGGTTGATATTTTCCCACTTTTTAATGATTTCAGGCTCTTTCTTAGCAAGCTTCGCCTTCATAGAGAAGGACGTTTGCGGCAGGTTCAATGTCTCCTTGATCTTTGTGCTGTCAAACATAACTATCTCCGTCCATTTTTTATCGATTTATTATAGACTAAGTACTCTCAATTCACCACAACAAATTGATTTGAATTATTCAGGTCATTCCTGGAGGAAGTGGGCACCCCTGCTAACCGGATTATTCAATGCCGCGTAAGTGATCAGGAGTGCAACCTGGATGCCGTGTTTCAAGCCGACAATCTTGGCATCCATACGGGCCTCCTTGTAAAATTTCTCGATCCGGTGCCTGAGATATTCCAGGTCTGCCCGGGCTCTCTGCAGTCTTTTTTGCGTCCGTATGATCCCTGTATAATTCCAGAGTGTGGAGCGGATGGACAGCCAGTCCTGATTGATCAATGCAGGATCGATCTCTTCTTCTTTTTCAGGATAATACCATTCATGGATATCGGAATAGTCTACGGCAAACCTGGGCCCGAAATGGGATGTGATGTGCTGAGCAGCCCTTGTCCCCCAGACCAATCCCTCCAGAAGAGATGTGGATGCCAGCCGGTTAGCGCCGTGAACGCCGGTACAGGCAACTTCCCCCACAGCATAAAGGCCTTTCAGCGATGTCTGACCCCACTCGTTCACCAGAATCCCTCCCAGAGTATAATGAGCGGCCGGAACAACCGGAATAGAATCTTTGGTTATATCGATCCCGTACTGTAAACAGGTTTTATATATATTTGGAAATCTTTTTTTAATGTCCACTTTAACATAGGAAGCCAGGTCTAGAAGGACATAATTACTGTTTATGTTGATCATCTCCGCATAGATGGCACGCGTGACTTCATCCCTGGGACCAAGGTCCTTTTTATCGTTGTACTTCTCCATAAAAGTCTTGCCATCTTTACTTTTCAACCGTGCTCCCTCACCTCTGACAGATTCAGAAACAAGGAAACCATCGGCATCCCTATGGAACAGTGACGTGGGATGAAACTGAATATATTCCATATTAACGATCCTGGCGCCTGCCTGATATGCCATGGCATATCCATCACCGATAGCCCACCTGGGATTGGATGTGTACAGAAACACAGCCCCGCAGCCGCCAGTCGCCAAGACGGTCTTTTCCGCAAATATGGCACTTACTTTTTTTGTCCGGTTATCCAGCACATAGGCCCCGATGCAGTGCGCTTCATTATAAAACGATCTGGGGTTTTTGGAGTGATGTGGAATAGTCAAGATGTCAACAGCTGTTCTGTCGGATAAAAGAGTAACATTGGAATAAGATTTTAACATATCGATGAATTTTTCTTCAATGGTTCTTCCTGTTGTGTCCTCAATGTGAAGAATACGGCGTCTTGAATGGCCGCCTTCCTGCGCATAATCCAGAGTTTTCGCAGAACTGCGGGAGAAAGGGATATTTAATTCATTGATCAGTATTCTTTCCACAGCAGCCTTTCCCTCAGTTACAAGGATATTCACTGCTTCCGGATTATTGATCCCATCTCCTGTCTTAATGATATCTTCTTTCAACAGTTCCGGGTAATCATCCGCTCCGAGAGAAACGATTCCTCCCTGTGCATAAAAAGTGTTGGACTCCACAAGATCGGAATTTTTCGTGATAACGACCACATTTAATCCATTCTTGGCCGCCTCGATCGCAGCGCTTGCTCCGGCGATTCCGCAGCCTATGATCAGTACATCGGTCTTTTTTTGATCTTTTTTCATTATAAAAAATCCATGCTTATATCCAGCGATTTAAAAGAATGGGTCAAACCGCCGACTGAGATATAATCTACACCCAGATCAGCCAGGGTTTTCAGCTTCTTTAAGTTTACATTACCGGAGGCTTCCAGTAAAACACGGCCGTTTACCCACTTGACAACTTCCTCCATCAGTTCCATTGTCATATTATCCAGCATGATCATATCTGCTCCGCTTTCAAGCGCTTCTTTGACTTCCTCAAGGGAAGCAGTCTCAACCTCGATCTTGATGTGGTCCTGAACCGCTTCTCTTGCTTTCTTTACCGCCCTGTAAATGCTGCCCACAATAGTGAGGTGATTATCTTTCAGCATGACCATATCCGAAAGGGAAAACCGGTGATTTTCTCCTCCTCCTATCTTGACGGCGTATTTTTCAAGAATCCTGAGCCCTGGTGTTGTTTTGCGTGTATCCAGGATCTTTGTCCCGGTCCCTGCAAGAACCTTAACATATTTTCGGGTCTCCGAGGCAATCCCCGACATCCTCTGCAAAAAGTTCAGAGCTGTTCTCTCTCCTTTTAATAGGGCAATAGAATTCCCTTCCAGTTTAGCGAGCTTTGTGCCATTTTTAATAAACGCACCATCATGTTTCCATTCAGTAAATCGGATTGATGCATCGATCTTTTGAAATACCCGCCTAACGACCGGCATCCCTGCAAGCACACCATCTCCCTTTGCAAGAAAAACGGCAGTTGAATTAGAGTCCGGAGGAATGACATTTTCCGAAGTAATGTCACCACCGGGCATATCCTCTTCTAATGCTCTGTCGATGATAGGATCTATCTCTTGATTCTCCATGAGGTCTTGATTATAAATCTATTAAGGTTTGACATCAAACAGAAAACCGCTTTTAATATACAAATGAAAAAAAACAAGCTTGGTTATATCCTCCTGTCTCTTGCCGTGTCCGTACTCCTTCTCTGGCTCCTGGGATCCCAGATCAAAGTAGAAGAACTTGTTCAGACGATCCGCAACATCCACCTTCCTTTTCTTTTTATTTTTTTCCTGCTCTCGCTTGCCAATTCCGGTCTGCGCGCTTTGCGATATAAGTGGCTGCTCAGTCCTGTTCACATCGGTTTCGGAGACATTTTTCTGGTCACCATGATCCGCAATATTTTCGTCGATCTGCTTCCGGCCAGAGTGGGTTCTCTTTCTTATATCTATATTTTGAACAGGCGGCTCAACTTTTCTTTTGAAACGGCAACTTCTTCTTTTGTTGTGGCCTTTGTATTTGATTTTCTGACACTGAGTCCGTTCCTAGTTCTGGCTATATTCGCTGTTGGCACGGGAATAACTGAAGTTTCCATCACTGCCATGCTTCTTGTATCCGCAGCCTTTTTTTTACTCATCCTTCTCTTTTTCCTGAAGTTAAACACCATCGGAACAATTCTTCTTCAATGGCTTAAAACCTTCTTGAGGATTTTTCATCTAAAAGAACGACGCTGGGCTCTTATCCTGGAAAACAAGTGGAAACAAACACTGGATGAACTGGCCCGCATCAGAACAAGAGGTATTTACTGGCCTTTATTCGGGCTGTCTCTGGGAATCCGCTTGGCAAAATACGCAGCTCTTTACTTTCTCCTTGCCGCCCTCCTTCGAAGCCATGGTTTCTGGCTCCAGCACATCAGTTTCTGGAAAACAATACTCGGGATCACTGGCGCAGAAATGACATCCGCCCTTCCGATCAAGGGAATAGGCGGTTTCGGTACATGGGAATCCGCCTGGGCATTTACATTCAAGCTTATGAATTTTGATCCTGAACTGGCAGTTATTTCCGGAATCAGCGTCCATCTTATCACTAATTTATTCGAGTATGTTCTAGGCCTGGCAGCTATACTCATTCTGGTTTATCCCCTAATACGGCACAACAGAAAGGAAAAAGACCTATGATAAGGATTAAAAGCTCCATATTTGAAAACCACTTTAATATCTCTGATAACGAGTTTAAAAAGATCTTGAATACCGCCCTCTCCCTTGGTGGAGATTTTTCAGAAATATATCTTGAGTACAGGATGCACAACTCCATTATTATGGAAGAAGACATCATTAAAGAGACCTCTGAGAGTATCAGTCTTGGTATGGGGATCAGAGTTATTTCCGGAGACAAAACCGGATACGGATACACCAACGACCTGTCCCTTGAAAAAATCCGGAAAACCGCCTTAACAGCAGCCAGTATCTCCTCAGGAAAGATCACTCAAAAAGCTTTGAGCATCAATCCTGCTTATCCGGAAAAAAATCTCTATCCCGTTATCCGGCATGGAAGAGATACATCCCTGGACGATAAGATTGATCTGGTGAAAAAAGCATATTCGGCAGCGATTGATTTTGACCCAAGTATCCAAAAGGTTAAAGTGTCTTTTTCCGATCTGACTCAACATGTCGGTCTCATTAATTCCGATGGATTAAAAATCAGCGATATCCGGCCTATGATAAAAATGGTTTGTCTTGCGATTGCGGAAAAACCTCCTGATCTGGAGGCGGGATTCTCAGGCGGTGGGGGCCGGGTCGGAATAGAATATTTTCAGCACAGCCTCACTCCAGAAGAGATCGGACATGAAGCTGCCACAGAAGCGCTGCAGCTCCTTGAGGCAAAACCACCCCCGGCAGGTGAGATGCCTGTCGTCCTATCTCCTGGTCATAGTGGTGTGTTCATTCATGAAGCAGTCGGTCACCTCCTTGAAGCGGATTTTATCCGGAAAAAAACGTCTGTTTTTTGGAACAAACAGGGAAAAAAAGTTGCCCATGAAAAGGTTACCATCCTCGATGATCCGACTATTCCTTTTTTTCGCGGCTCTTACAATGTTGATGATGAAGGCACCCTACCTCACAAAACAACATTAATTAAAGACGGTAAACTTGTCGGCTTTTTGCAAGACAGATTATCAGCAGGGTTGATGGACCTTCCTCTGACAGGACATGGCCGCCGCCAGGATTATTCCTGTATCCCCATTCCCCGAATGAGTAACACATATATTGATAAGGGGGATCATGACAGGGATGAAATCATCAAGTCGGTGAACCGCGGCTTTTATGCACACAGATTCCAGGGAGGACAGGTCGAAGATTCAGGGAAATTCACATTTTCAGTCAGTTCCGGCTTTCTGATCGAAGGAGGAAAACTTACAACTCCTGTCAAACAGGCAACACTCATCGGATCTAACCTTGATATATTGAATAAGATCGAAATGATCGGCTCTGACCTTGAATTCAGCCTGCAGACAGGAACATGCGGGAAAGGCGGACAGGAAACACCGGTCACAGACGGATGCCCGACATTAAAAATTTCTTCGATGACAGTGGGAGGAATAAAATGACAGATGGATCCTCTTATGAAAAATACAAAGATCTGGCGGAATGGATGGTTTCATTTGCCCGTTCCAGCGGTGCAGACGAAATCGAGGTTGCTGTGATAAGCGGGAATGAGTTCAGCGTGGATGTCCGAAACGGAAACATTGAAAACCTTGTTGAGGCTGGCTCCAGACACATTGGTTTTCGTTTGAGAAAAGACCAGAAAACAGCCTCTGCTTCATCTTCTGATCTGGAGAAGGATATTCTTAAACAACTTGTACTTAATGCCCTTGAGCGCGCCCAGATTGCCAGCAGGGACCTATATGCAGGACTTCCCGAACGAATTAAACCACCGCTTGATGCAGAATCACTTCTATTGTTCGACCCTTGTATCAATGAGATGGATTCCAAAAAAAAGATCGATCTTGCTATTAAAACAGAGAAGATCGCCCTTCTGGATAATCGGATCACCAATTCCCACGGAGCTGGTTTTGAAACACGGGAAGTCCACACAACCATGGCTAATTCCAACGGTTTCCTTCAACAGTATAAAGAAACCTTCTGCAGCCTGGGCGCCGGGCTTCAGGCAGGTGATACTGACCACATCGTTGAAGATTCATGGAGCTGTACAAAAAGATTTCTTCATGAAATAGAATCGCCAGAAACCGTCGCCAAAAAGGCTGTATTTAGAACAATCCGCCAGCTTAATCCCAGAAAAATCAAAACCCAGAATGTGCCGGTCATCTTCGAGCCCCGGATGACATCATGGTTAATGGGATTTCTTTTCTCCTGTGTATCTGGCGCTGCGATCTACCAAAAAACCTCATTCCTCGCAGGTAGATTAGGAGAACGGATCGGCAACCCTTTTATTACAGTCATGGATGATGGAACCATGCCTGGAAGACTGGGAACCACCCCTTTTGATGCGGAAGGTATACCATCTCAGAGAACGGTTGTGATGGAAAAAGGGATCCTGAAAAATTATCTCTGCAACACATATGCTGCAAAGAAGTTAAAACTGGAGTCGACTGGAAACGCAGACAGCGGCGGGATCGGGCCGACAAATTTTTATCTCCAGAATGGGACCTCCCCTCCAAATAACATAATCGCATCCATGGAAAAGGGCCTTATTCTGACTCGGATCATCGGCCATGGGCTGAATCCGGTCAACGGGGATATCTCCCGCGGAGCTTTCGGCCTCTGGGTGGAAGACGGCCAGGTGATTTATCCGGTCAGCGAGATCGCTATATCAGGAAATCTCGGCAGCATCCTCAATAACATCGAAATGGTCGGGAATGACCTGGAATTCCGGAGTTCGGTCTGTGGGCCGACAGTTAAAGTTGGAGAAATGACCATAGCCGGTGAGTCAAATTAGCCTGCGAATCAGGTTAGATCCTTACTAATATTTAAGTTTAAAATTTATTGTAATGCAAAATGGAATCAAGTTTCCGTTTTGGAACATGAAGTCGTCCATGCTCATCCTTCCAATACTCAACGGAATCAACCAATTCCTCAACAACAGGTGATTCATCTGGATAACCCAGAGCCAGGATTGAGTCAATAGTATAGTCTTCAGGAAGGCCAACAATATCGCGGACCTTTTCCCGGTCCACAGAAGCAAGCCAGCAGCTGCCGATCCCTTTTTCAAGAGCCGATAAAATCATATTCTCAATAGCTGCTCCAGCATCCCATTCAAAACCACTCTTTCTGACCTTGCTGTTTATCAGGGTTATAATATATGAGGTGGGTTCACGGCCGGGCCGTGGGTTCCCCTCAGGTACGATGTATCCGGCCCACTTTAAACATGGGAAGATCCTGCCCACAACTTCTTTATCATCAACAACAAGGAACTCAAGAGGCTGACGGTTGGCCGCAGAGGGCGCAAGCCGGGCAGCATCGACGATTTTCTTCAAAATGCTTCTTGGAACCGGTTCAGGTTTAAACTGTCTTATTGTTCTTCTAGATAAGATTAGATCAAATACTTTCATCTAAAACTCCATTCTATCTATCCTGTAATTGATGCAAAGGGTTCAAGAAGAGGCCAAAGGTGAAAGGCCAAAGTAAGAATAAGAGTTTGTTGGGTTCGTCATTCCCGTGGAAACGGGAATCCAGTCTGTTATCTTTATTTTCATATCTTATCCTGGTTTCCCGCTCTCCGATCGGGGAACGGGAATGACGTTTGCCTTTCACCTTTGGCCTTTCGCCTCATTTTTTATTTCGACTTCGACGACTTCTACAGACTTCGATAGACTTTTATTATTTCTTCTTGATCGGATAGGGAGGAATAGGCGGCAGGGTCTTTTCTTTGGTTTTCAACTCTTCCATAATGACTTCTATGGCTTTGTTCAACTGTTCATCAATACCGGCAAATTCCTTGGCAGGATCATTTTCCACAAAAATATCCGGCTCTACGCCATGTCCTTCGATGATCCAATTCTTGCCATCTGTACTATAGGGAGCAAACTCCGGTTTTGTCATGTTTCCTCCATCTATAAATGGCAAAGTGCCGCGAATACCGACAACTCCCCCCCAAGACCGCTTGCCGATCAGTTTTCCCATTTTGTATTTTTTAAAGCGGTATGGAAAAAGATCCCCGTCTGAAGCAGAAAACTCATCAAGCAGACAGACTTTTGGTCCCATCAGCATCTGCCCGGGATCCGGCCATGGAACTGTGTTCCTGGACATATCGATCATGGCGATCTCCCTTCTCAGTCGTTCGATTAGCATAGGAGAGACGTTTCCTCCTCCATTCCCCCGGACATCGATGATCAATGCCTTTTTCCGCAGCTGTGGATAGAAAAGCTTAACAAATTCGTTGAGACCACGGACCCCCATATCCGGCACATGTATATAACCGGCCTTTCCTTTGGTCGCCTTATTAACTTTCTCAATATTCTCCTGTACCCAGGTGTAATAGGCCAGAGGCCCCTCATCCCGGATGGGAATAACGACCACTTCCCTGCTTCCCTTTTCCTCCGGCTTTGAATTGATCTTCAGGCTGACCTGCTTGCCAACAGTGTTGAGCAAAGCTTTAAAAGGATTATTCATAGTATTGGTCGGAGCTCCATTGATAGCGATCAGAAAATCTCCTTCCTGTGCGTTCACTCCGACTTCAGTCAGAGGAGATTTCAGGCCAGGATTCCAATTCTCGCCTTTGTAGAGTTTTTTGATCTTGTAATATCCGGATTTTTCACACCGCTTTAATATCGCCCCCAGAAGACCTACAGGAATTCTCTGCACACGGGGCATATCCCCTCCCCCGACATAGGTGTGACCGACGCTCAGTTCACTGATCATCTCTCCGATCACATAGGTCAAGTCTGCCCGGTGATTCACCGCTCGGGCTAGAGGCTGGTATCTTTTTTTCATCAGATCCCAGTCTACACCATGCATATTGGGCGCATAGAAGAAGTATTTCATCTGTCTCCAGCTTTCATTAAAGATCTGGTTCCACTCTTTCTTGAGATTAACCTGAACTTCCATCCTGGAAAGATCCAGTTTTTCGGATAGTTTGACCGGTCCTTTTGGAAGATTGATAATGGCATAGGACTTGCTCTGGCTGATAAGCATTTTTTTCTGGTCAAAAGAGATTTCATAACCGTTGATCGTTCCAAGATCTGTTTCTTTCTGCGCTTTCAGATCATACATTTTAAATAAAGACTTGCGATCTCTGTCCCCCCTCTTCATGTAATACAACGTGTCTTTAACCGAAGTCAGGTTTCCATATCTGGCGACTTCAACAGGAAGACGCAGGATCCGGCCTTTAATCCCGTCTGGATCGATGCGGAGCGTTTTCTTTGACGCTTTTGCATTTTCCTTGTCTTTAGCCTTGTCTTCCGCTTTTTTATCTGTTTTTGGACCGGCTTTTTCTGCTTTCTCTTTTTTAACCGCTACTTCATCGCTCTTGGGTTTGAACGGAGATTCTACTTCTTTATTCAACGTCACAAAATAGATCCGCGCCATGGAACCATAAGCATGATTCCATTCAGTTCGGCTGTAAATCGGATTAAAATCCCTGTCCGAGATAAAAAACAGATACTTACCTTCCGAATGAAAAACAGGAGAATAGGAGGAATACCACCCATCAGTCACCGCATGGTTTTTCTTTGTTTTCAGGCCGTAAAGATAGATCTTCTGCATAGCATCTTTTTCCTGTCTGGAATAAGTAATCCAGTTGGAATCTGGAGACCAGGAGTAATCTGTGATCTCCCAGGCTTCTGCTTTATCCACTACAACTATCTTTTTGGATTTTATATCAATATAGTTGAGGCGCAGCTTTTTATCTCCCCACAGGAGTTTTTTGGAATCCGGAGACCAATATATCTGGTACTTATAGGTGTCTCCTCCTGAGGTGATCTGGACCGGTTTGCCTGCTCCATCCTGCGCAGTGATATAGATCTCGTCCTCGCCGCTGGCATCTGAAATATATGCGATCCACTGACCATCCGGAGACCATTTGGAATTTCTTTCATGGATGCCGGATGTGTTGGTCAGATTGCGGGTATTTCCATGTTTGGCCGGGACCGTAAAAAAATCTCCTCTTGCCCCGAATAAAGCCCTTTTCCCGTCTGGAGAAATCTCATAATTGCTCACGAGGCTTCCCACCTTGACCAATTTAGTCCGGCCGGAATTCATATCATTAGCGATCCTTATCGGAACTTTAGTAGTCTCTTTTTTGGCCAGATCGAATTTATAGATAAATCCACCATTTTCAAAAACAATGGCTTTGTCCCCCAGAGAGGGAAACTTAATATCATAGTCTTTGAAATCGGTCAGTTTTAAGGTATTTTTTGTCTGAGTATCATAAACAAAAAGGTTCATCTTTTTGTTCTCGTCTCGATCGGATAGAAAATAGATACTCTGGTTCTCCCACATGGGAATGATGTCCTGGGCGGAATTATTGGTGATATTTGTTACCTTCTTCGAGTCAAAATCATAGACCCAAATATCATCCGCCATTCCGCCCCGATAGCGTTTCCAGGTCCGGAACTCGCGGAAAATCCTGTTATAAGCCAGCTTTTTATCATCAGGAGAAAAGGAGCAAAAACCACCTCTTGGCAGCGGGATCTGCACAGGATAGTCGCCTTTGACCGTAGTTAAATAAAGCTGACCGTTAAAACTGTTCCATTCTCTCATTCTGGAACGAAATACAATGGAGCTGTTGTCATGCTTCCATCCCATAACAATGTTGTTTGGCCCCATTCTGTCTGAAACATCATCTCTGCTAAGGGCGGCAGTATAGGTCAAACGTTTAGGAACTCCACCCTCTCGGGGAATTATAAAGACTTCCCGGCTGCCGTCGTACTCGCCTGTAAAGGCAATATATTTTCCATCATAAGAATAACGGGGGAAAATCTCAAATCCCTCATGACTTGTCAGTCTGCGTGCTACTCCTCCCTCGGATGTCACTGAATAAAGATCGCCGGCATAAGTAAATATGATCTGATCGCCGTGAATAGCAGGTGTGCGCAGCACACGAGTTTCCTGAATGGCAAAAGCCGAACTTACAGAAAATATCATTAAGACAAAAAATGAGATGAATAAGTTTTTCTTAAACATGATTCCTCCTCAAGGCGTCAATAATAATTTGAATTATTTAATATAGCACGGAACAAGGAAGCTGGCAAGATAAGGAACCCTTTCACCTGGTTTGCATTTTAATGGACCTCAATTTAAAATGGGACCAGGCTGAATAAAGGAGATGCGACTTGAGCAAACAGAATATGTCATACGAAGGAACTCAACAAAAAAAACTCGACAGTATCTTTCATCCCCGGACCATTGCCATTATTGGCGCATCACGTCAGGAAGGAAGTGTGGGACATTCGCTTCTCGCCAATATCATCGACAGCCGGTATCAGGGTATCGCCTATCCTGTCAACCCTAAAGCTGACGGCATACTGGGTATTAAATGTTATCCCAATGTCTTGGCCATACCCGACGAGATCGACCTGGCTGTTGTCATGGTTCCGGCCAGACATGTTGCTTCTGTACTTGAAGAGTGCGGAAAAAAGAACATCAAAGGAGCGATCATTATATCCGCAGGATTTAAAGAGATCGGTGGAAAGGGTGTTGAATTGGAACAGAATATCAAAGATATCATCCAAAAATATGATCTCTCCTTAGTCGGCCCCAACTGTCTTGGTTTGATCAATACCTCTCCTGATTCGTCTATGAACGCTACATTCGGAACACAGATGCCTCTGGAGGGGAATATCGCTTTTCTGTCCCAGAGCGGAGCGCTCTGCGTTGCCGTTCTGGACTACGCCAAAGAATCCAATATCGGTTTTTCCAAATTTATCAGCATGGGCAATAAAGCCGGCGTGAATGAGAATGAACTGCTTCGTTATCTCAAAGACGACCCAAAGACTGACGTTATCCTGATGTATCTGGAAGACCTGGTCAACGGCCGGGAATTCATGTCCATCGCCCAGGAGATTACAAACCATCCAATGCGGCCCAAACCCATACTCGCCCTCAAGGCAGGCCGTACTCTGACCGGAGCAAAAGCCGCTTCCTCCCATACCGGCTCTCTTGCCGGCACTGACAGCGTCTATGATGCGATCTTTCAGCAGAGTGGAGTCATCAGGGGAAATACACTTGAAGAGTTGTTTGATTACGTCAAGGCCTTTTCCTGCCAGCCTTTTCCTTCCGGCAGCAATGTCGCCATCATCACAAATTCCGGAGGCCCAGGTATCCTGGCCACAGACACCTGTATTAACAACGGACTGAGCGTCGTGCCGTTCTCGAAAAATGTTAAGAAAAAATTAAGGACACATCTCCCTCCATCACTCAGCCTTAACAATCCTCTTGATCTGATCGCCGAAGCCCAGGAAGAGCAGTACGAAGCCAGTCTGGATGAAATACTGGGAGATGATGATATCCACTCCGCTATAGTCATTCTGACACCTACCGCTTTTACACATGTAGAAGATATCGCCCGTGCCATTGTGGCTTCATGGAAAAAACATGAAAAACCTGTGCTCTGCTGTTTCCTCGGCGTTTACGATGTCTCCCGAGGAATCGATATCCTGGAAGATAACAATATCCCGACATACAGGTTCCCGGAATCCGCGGCCCGTGTCCTCGCTGAGATGACCCATTTCTCGTGGTGGCTGAAACGCCCACGGACTGGAATTAAAAAATATAAGGTCGACAAGCCTGCAGCTGAGAACATCATTAAACAGGCACAGAGGGAGGGTCGAACATTTCTTCTTGAACAGGAAGCTTATGAGATCCTCAAGGTCTATGGGTTTCCGGTCATCAAATCCAAGCTCACAGACAGTATCAAAGCAGCCCAAGAAGCCTCTGAGGAGATCGGTTATCCTGTTGTTATGAAGATCGCTTCACCTGATGTGATCCACAAATTCGACTTTGGTGGGGTCTTCCTCAATATACGTACTCCGGCAGAAGTAAAAAAAGCCTACAACACTATCCGTAAAAATGTCCTCGAAAAAAACCCAAAGGCCAGGATCAAAGGTATTCTGGTCGAAGAAATGGCAAAGGACGGTAAGGAGATCATTCTGGGAGTCAATCATGATCCGCAGTTCGGCCCTATCCTGATGTTCGGACTTGGAGGAATCTATGTCGAGGCCCTGGAGGATGTGTCATTCCGCCTTGCGCCGGTTAACGAGTTGACTGCCAGCCGAATGATCACAACAACAAAAACATACAAAATACTGGATGGATACAGAGGTGGGCCGGTTTACGACTTGAAAGCCGTTGAAGACTGCATAAAGCGCCTTTCCCAACTTGCTGTGGATTTTGACGAGATAAAGGAGCTGGATATCAATCCCCTGATCGTTTACGAAAAAGGAAAGGGCTGTACCATTGTGGACGCCCGGATCATTCTGAGAGATTGACAGAAATATAAACATCACTATAATATATTGCTTATCTTTGAACCTGCCAAAGGACGTTAAATGGGTCTATTTAAAAAAATAAATAAAAACAGAGTCTGTGTCATTGGACTGGACGGAGTTCCCAATACCCTACTCAGGAATCTGGCAGATCAAGGTGTAATGCCATTCTTCAAATCCCTGATCGATTCCGGCTCCCTGCATAGTATGAAAGCCAGCCTGCCCGAGATCTCATCGGTCAGCTGGACGGATTTTATGACCGGCGCCAACTCCGGCAGTCATGGAATTTTCGGGTTTACAGATCTGAAAGAAAATTCCTATGATATGCGGTTCCCAAATTTTAACGATATCAAAGCAGAGACACTGTGGGATCGACTCGGCCATAAAAAGAAAAAAAGCATTATCATCAACCAGCCGTCCACCTACCCTGCCAGAAAAATAAATGGCGTGCTGATATCCGGATTTGTGGCTATCGAGTTGGGAAAAGCGGTATTTCCCATCACATACAAAAAAACCCTCGAACAGATAGGGTACGAGATAGATATCGATACATTTAAATCACGGGAAAACCACGAACTTCTATGGAAAGAACTTTACAGCACACTTTCAGGACGAAAGAAAGCCTTCCAACTGCTGTGGGAAGAAGACTGGGATTATTTTGAATTTATCATCACCGGGACAGACCGCCTGCAGCATTTTCTCTGGAACGCTTATGAAGATACGGGCCACATCTACCACCAGAATTTCCTGGATTATTACTCAAAGATCGATGAACTTGTCCGGGAGATCGCAACTGCATACGAAAAAAACACTGGCGGTTATGAAGGTCTCTACCTTCTCTCTGACCATGGCTTTACAGGGATCAAGCAGGAAGTTTACCTCAACGCGTGGCTTGAAAAAGAAAATTATCTAAGTTTTGAAACCCAGGAGCCAAAAAGTCTCGGAGAAATCTCGGAAAAGGCCGCAGCGTTCACTATGGATCCCAATAGGATCTATCTTCACACAAGAGACAGATACCCAAAAGGGGCTGTTGACCCGTCTGAAAAACCTGCATTAAAAAAAGAACTCCAGGAAAAACTGCAAAGACTCGAGTACAACGGGAAAAAAGTCGTTAAGAAAGTGTTCGACACCGATGAAGTTTATTCCGGCCCTCTTACGGAAAAAGGACCTGATCTCATCATCATCTCCGAGCACGGATATGATATAAAGGGTTCGATCAAAAAAAAAGATATCTTCGGCCGGACCAACCTGCAGGGAATGCACACATGGGACAACGCATTCTTCTGGTCTCTCAAAGACCACGGCTCTGATCTTGCCATATCCGATCTTGCAAAAATCATCCTTGGACACTTTGAATGAATAACAAAATCAACATCAAAATATACCTTATTCTCCTGGTAATTTTCTTTTGTGCTTTTCCCCTTCACGCCTACGTTGGACCAGGAGCAGGGTTTGCCTTTATATCTTCTTTTCTTGTGCTTTTTATTACCTTTTTTCTGGCTCTCTTTACTTTCATCGCATGGCCCTTCCGGTTTCTTATAAAGGTTCTTAAAGGGCAAAAGGCTTATAAAAAAAGCCGTATAGACCGGATGGTCATAGTCGGACTGGACGGAATAGAGCCTACTCTGATCGAAAAATATATGGCTGAAGGCAAACTGCCCAACATGTCCAAACTCAAGGATCAGGGTTCCTATGCCCGTTTGGACACAACCACCCCGGCCATATCACCTGTGGCCTGGTCATCCTTTATGACAGGCTGTCATCCCAACAAGCATAATATCTTTGATTTTCTGAGCCGAAACGTAAAAAACTATCTGCCCGACCTTTCCTCCGCTAAGATTGGAACTCCTAAACGATTTCTTCCCCTGGGAAAATACAAGATCCCTCTTTCCAAACCGGAGATCAAGGGTCTTCGAAAGAGCATTCCCTTCTGGAATATCCTTGGTGATGAAGGTATATTCAGCACCATACTGAGGATTCCTATCACATTCCCGCCTGAAAAATTTAAAGGGCACCTGATCTCAGGAATGTGCGCTCCTGATCTCAAAGGCAGCCAGGGAACATTTTCTTTTTACACTACCGACTCGGCCAAAACACAAAAACATGAAGGCGGCATGATCATCCCCGTTAAAAGGAGTAGCAATACCATAGAAACCTACATCTCCGGCCCTGTCAATTCTCTTCTCAAGAAAGAAAAAGAACTGCGCCTTCCTATGACGATCTTTGTGGACAAAGACAAAAACAACATCCGGATCGAGGTCTCAGGAGAAAAGATCGATCTCAAGCCCGGCACCTTCTCTGATTGGATACGGATCAAGTTCAGGCCAGGTCTCGGAATGAAGATCAGAGCTATCTGCCGGTTTTATGTTTCCCAGACCGATCCCCACTTTGAAATGTACTTGACACCTCTGAATATCGATCCTGAAAAGCCAGCACTTCCCATCTCCCATCCTTATATTTACTCCGTTTACCTCGGAAAATTGATCGGCAGCTACACTACACTGGGAGAAGCGGACGATACCTGGGCTTTAAATGAAGAGATTCTCAGCGAGGACTCCTTTATCAAACTATGCTATGACAACCATAAGGAATCTGAGGACATGCTGTTCAACGCTATGGATAAAACCAAAAAAGGAGTGGTCGCTTGCTGGTTTCAGATAACAGACAGCATCCAGCATATGTTTTTCCGCTACCTGGACAAAAACCATCCCGCCCTAAAAACCGGGCAGACTGAAAAAAGCGTACAGGTTATAGAAAAACTTTATACCGACATGGATGACCTTGTAGGACGAGTCATGAAACAAATGAATAAGAACTCCCTCCTGGTCGTTATGTCTGACCATGGATTCAAAAACTTCTCCCGCGGATTCAACCTGAATTCCTGGCTCTATCTGAACGGATATCTTCACCTGAAAGACGGGAAAAAGGAAAGCGATGAGTGGTTCAAGGATGTGGACTGGAGCAAAACCAAGGCCTACGGCCTGGGCCTCGGAGGAATATACATCAATCTCAAAGGACGCGAAGCTCAAGGCCTCGTCTCTCCCGGAGAAGAATTAAAAACATTAAAACAGGAACTCAACGCTAAGCTGTCCGGATTAAGGGACGACAAGATGGGGAAAGTCGCAATCAACAAGCTTTATGACCGCGATGAGATCCCTCCCGGCCCCTATAAAAGTAACTGCCCTGACTTTATCGTGGGATATAATATCGATTACCGAGTTTCCTGGGACTCGGTCACCGGCAAAGTCAATACGACTGTATTCGAGGACAACACCAAAGCCTGGAGCGGAGACCACTGTATCGATCCCAGTATTGTTCCCGGAGTCCTGTTCAGCAGTAAAAAAATCAACACCAAAACACCATCTATTGTGGATATTGCGCCTACAGCTCTGGATCTTTTTGGAATCGATATCCCCGGCCATATAGACGGCCGTGCTATAATAGACATGTCTGCTCTAACGAGCGATAAAAACACAAAACATATAGGACAATAACAATGTCAAAAATAAAAAGGAGAGAATTTCTAAAGATGGGGCTTGCAGCCGGTTCCATGATGGCTGCTGGCAGCTCTTCGGACATGATCACCAGAGTTTTCGGAAAAACCGACACCCCGAAAAAGATGATAATCCTTGGTTTTGACGGAGTCGATCCTCACCTCCTCAATATGTGGATGAAGGCGGGAAAACTTCCGGCTTTTCAAAAACTTCAAAACCAGGGGACATTCACCAAGCTTCGAACAAGCCTCCCCCCCCAGAGCCCGGTCGCATGGTCCAATTTTATCACAGGTATGAACCCAGGCGGCCACGGTATTTTTGATTTTATGTCCCGTAATCCAGAAGATTACTCTCCTGATTTCTCTTCAGCTGCAATAACAGGTGCTGGAAAATCCATTACCATTGGAAACCTTGTCCTGCCCCTCAGCAGTGAAAAAGCCGTACAACAAAGATCCGGCAAAGCATTCTGGCAGATCCTTGAAGACCATGACATCCCGGCAACAGTTTTTAAGATGCCCGGCAACTATCCTCCAGAGGAAACAGATCAGAGGACCATATCCGGTATGAACACACCGGATGTCACAGGAAGCTATGGTATATATAATTACTACACTACAGATTACGCAGATCTTCAGAATAGCTCCTATGCCGGAGGCAACCACCATGAGGTTTATGTTATCGGCAACCGTGTTGATGCCAAGCTGCCCGGCCCTGATAATGCTTTTAAAAAAGGCGCTCCAAAAGCGACTATCGACTTCAAAGTCTTTTTAGATCCGGTCAATCCAGTGGCAAAGATCGTTATCCAGGACCAAGAGTTCATTCTCAACGAAAAAGAATGGAGTGGTTGGAAGAAAATCCATTTCAATCTGATCCCAACTCAGAGTATAAAAGGGATCTGCATGTTCTACCTGAAACAGGTCCGCCCTGAATTCGAGCTTTATGTATCCCCTATCAATGTTGATCCGGCTGATCCCGCCATTCCTATATCCACTCCACCCAATTATTCCAAAGAACTGGCAAAACGGTTTGGCCCATTCTTTACTAAAGGGCTTCCGGCCGATACACACGCCCTGGATAATGCAGCGTTGGACGATGAATCTTTCCTTGAACAGGAAAACATGATTTTCCAGGAACGTCAGGATATGTTTGAGTATGAGTTGGCCAGGTTTGAATCCGGGGTCTTATTCTATTATGTATCCAGCACAGATCAGAGACAGCACATGTTCTGGCGGCTTTTGGATAAGTCACACCCTAAATATGATGAAAAACTTGCCCGTGAATTCGGAAGCACTATTGAAAACATTTACTCCCGGGTCGATTTTCTCTTGGATCAGGCTATACAGAAGGCAGACAAGGACACTGTGATTATGGTCCTCTCCGATCACGGTTTTGCTTCATTTAGGCGTTCTTTTAATGTCAATACGTGGTTAAAAGAAGCAGGTTACCATAAATTGATCAATGATTGGAAACAGGGAGAAGACGGCCTCTTTATGAACACGGATTGGTCCAGGACCAAGGCCTATGCTTATGGCCTGAACAGCCTGTTTATCAACCTGAAAGGAAGAGAAGGAGAGGGCCTTGTTCATCCCAATGAAAAGGAATCTCTCACCAGAGAGATCGCCCGGAAACTGGAAGCCTACAAAGATCCGAAAACAGGTGAGCATCCCATCCTTAAGGCCTATACCGCTCAAGAGGCTTATCAGGGACCTCTTGTGGATCAAGCTCCAGATATTGTACTTGGGTACAATCGAGGCTACCGGGTCTCCTGGTCATCTCCCATGGGAAGCATCTCTAAAAATATCATGGAAGACAATGAGGAAAAATGGAGCGGTGATCACATGGCTTCTCCAGAAGTTGTCCCAGGAATTTTGCTTATGAACCAGAAGATCAACAATATGTCTCCTGCACTGTACGACCTTACTCCAACCATACTGAAGGTTTTTAATATAAAACCACCATCAAGCATGATAGGAAAATCTATTATATAGCACGAAGGAGCTAATGAATCATGGCAAAAGTAAAAGTTAAACTGGATAAGGGCCTTTTTGAAAAAGTGAAAAAGTTTGCCGAATTATCCGGCTATTCCTCCCCTGAGGAATTTATCGCTCACTGTCTCGAAAAAGAGATATCCTCCCTTGAAGAAGCCGACTCAGAAGAAGAAATGAAAAAGAAGTTAAAAGGGCTGGGATATATTTCCTGATTTTACACCAGGTCTAACATGTCCATAATCAATATCTTTTTCGGAAAACTTGTCGAATGGATACTTTTTCCTTTTCGAGGGATGAGTCCCTGGGTCGGAATGATCGTTCTTTCCCTGGTTACAGGGATCTTTATGCTTCTTGTCTTTCGCCTGACATCCAATCAGAAAGGGATCAAAAGCATAAAAAACAAGATCAAGGCCCATATCCTGGAATTGAGGTTGTTCCAGGACAATCTCAAAATATCGCTCAGTTCTCAGGGAAAGATACTCAAGTGCAACCTTAAATATATCAGCTGCACCATGAAACCCATGCTTATCATGATCATCCCCCTGATCCTGATCCTCATTCAGATGAACCTGTGGTTCGGGTATAAATCATTTTCTCCCGATCAAACCGCCATCCTGAAAGTTAAGCTCAAAGATAATTACAACCCAGTTGAAACAGATATTATTCTTATTCCCTCATCCTCCGCGATTATTGTCGAAACCCTGCCTCTTCGCATCGAGGAGGAAAAAGAGATCGACTGGCGCTTTTCAGTTAAAGAAAATGGAGTTCACCATTTTGATCTGAAGATCGGCGGCTGGACGATCACAAAAACAGTCGATGCCACAACCTCACACCTCAGGAAAATATCTACTATCAAAGTCCGGAAAAATACCCTCGATCAACTGTTTAATCCTGGTGAGGCCCCTCTGCTGAAAGATTCCCCTATCAAATCCATTGAATTGACCTATCCCAATGAAAGCATGAACCTGTTCGGCTGGCATATACACTGGATCATAGTTTACTTTGCCTTGTCTGTTATATTTGGGTTTGCTTTTAAGGGGCTCTTCGGCGTTGAAATCTAACCTGGACTATTCATAAAAGCGTCCAATACTTTCTATCATTTTTTATTTCTATTGACAGTATTTTTGATATTAGGTGAGGGGATGAGATTGCCCTGTGAATTCTATTTCACTTTCTATTTTATATTGGACGCTTTTCCCCTCCGGGCGGGCCGATCTGCTTTGTTGCAGCGCATTCGCAGTATATTAATACGGCTTCATGCGCCCCGCCGTGCATATCAACTTGTGAATAACCCAGGAAACCTGGACTATTCATAAAATTCGACGACACATTGAAAAAAAGGGTTCAAGTGAAAAGAGATAAGAGCTTATTGGGTTCTTTGAGCTCATTGAGTTTGTTGAGTTAAATTTATTAAAATAACCCAAAGAACACAACGAACCCAATAAGCGCAATAAACTCTTCTTGACTTCAACAGACTTCTATGGACTTCTACGACTTCGATAGACTTCTATGGACCTCAATAGACTTCTATAGACTTTTGGCCTTTGGCCCTTGAATCCTATTTTTAATTGATTGTATTGAACCAGACTATCTCTTCAAGCAGTTTCCGTTTCTTTTCCCTTGTAGGTTCTTGTTCATAGTATCCTAATGCCATTAAAGAGACGATCTTGTATTTTTTGGGAATCTTGAAGAATTTACGCGCTTTACGTGTATTAAACCATCCGATCCAGCACGTCCCGATCCCCAGCTCCTGCGCCTGAAGTACGATATGCTCTCCTGCGATCCCTGTATCGATCAGGAAGTAACTGATATTCTGTATCTGTTTGCCTATCCTGTTGGCCAGCACATCCAACCTACCAAGGATTAGGATAAGTACAGGCGCCTTTTTAGCGAACTTAGTATACGAATATATACCGGAAAAAACCTCCCGGCTGAATGCGTCCCTGACTTCAGGATCGTCTATCACCAAAAAACGCCAGGGCTGGACATTGTCTGCGGATGGAGCCAGCCGCGCCGCCTCCAGGCAGGTTAATATTTTTTCTTTCTCTACAGGCCTATCCAGATAC
>DAOVDI010000046.1 GCA_030669585.1 Acidobacteriota bacterium | reverse complement strand
ACGCTGCGCCTGACCCTGATCCGCTCCAGCTACTCGCCGGATCCACTGCCTGAATTCGGAAAACATACAATGAGGATGGCTCTGGTGCCCCACGGCAGTAAGATGAATGTCGGAGACATGGTTCGTCGTGGAGCTGCATTTAATTCTCCTCTGCAGATAATTTATACTGATAATCACTCCGGCAGTTTGCCGCCGCAGGCTGGATCGCTCATTTCCAGTAAACCTGGAAATGTTTTGATTTCATGCATAAAGAAAGCCGAGAACGAAAATACTGTTATTATTAGACTACACGAGACTGATGGAAAAAGTGTTAGGGCCAGGGTTGAAGTTAATCAGTCATTTTTTGGGCTTCTTGCCGGTGCGGAAGAGGTGGACTTGCTGGAACGCCCATCCCAAAAAAATAATGCCGGCGTGATAAAAGGAAATGCTTTTTCTGTTGATGTGCCTGCTTATGCCATTGTCACCGTTAAGTTGAGTTTAGAAAATTATTAATAATGGAAAAATCTCTGAAAGACTCCCAGTTGTTGGAAGATTATTCTTTAGAGCCGGTACCTCTGGACAAGAGAAAATCCTGGGTCAATCTTGCTGTAATCTGGATTGGGATCGCGGTCGTCATGTCGGCAATATTTCGAGGGATGATGATAGGGCTCGGCCTCGGAAAGATCTCGAGTATAGTGTTTTCCTATGCCCTGGGAGAGATCATCCTTATAGTCATGATGGCATTTATAGGGTATATAGGAGCAAAAACAGGATTCTCAACCCCATTGATCGCCAATTTTTCTTTTGGGAGAATTGGAGCCATTTTTATCTCTCTATCCATCGCTTTCTCTCTTATGGGCTGGTTCGGGGTTCAGGCGGCGTTTTTTGCCCGGACCGTTCAATTTTACTTTGGCCTACAAATATCACTTCCACTTTTTTCTTTCCTCTGCGGCCTGGTGATGATGATCCCTGCTATTTTCGGCATCAGGGGATTGAGCGTTCTGAGCTGGATAGCTTCTCCCTTTATGATAATAATATTTATATGGGGAATTATTAAAATGGGTTTCCATTTTTTGCCTGCCGGGACATTGACTTCTCTGGCTGCCGTGCATCAACCGGACCCATATCCTGCTACGATCGGAGCCGCCGCCTCGATAGTGGCAGGAGGCTTTATCGTCGGTGCCACAACAAGCGCGGATATATTCCGTTATGCCCGTCCTCGGTTAAAAGACATCTATCTTGCAGCAGTAGTTGCCATGATTGTGAGCGCTTTTCTTCATTTTGTGGGTTCTTTCCTGGCAATGAACACAGGGGTCTATCACGAAAGGCTTCCGGAACTCATTATTGGCAGCCAGTATCTCGGGTTGGGTTTTATAGGATTTCTTGTTCTTATGCTGGCGCAGTGGACAACAAATGACAGCAATCTTTACTCATCAGTGCTTGCCTTGAATAATATATTTCGGATAAAGCGGTGGAAAGTAACAATTGGAGCAGGTTTTTTTGCCTCCTTATTTGCCGCACTGGGTATATTTGAGAGACTTGAGCTTTTCTTGATCATTCTGACTGTAAGCATAGGACCGCTCGGAGGCATTTTTCTCTGTGACTATTATCTGTTAAAAAGACTGAAGAAAGATAAAACCGGAGAAAAACTGCAGGCGAAAATAAATACAAAAGCTTTGTTTGTTTACATTGTATCCTTTTTGATAGGATGGATGACTTCCGGACATCCTTTCATCATAAAGATTTTTCCCTTTTCAATCTTTGCATTTAATGGAATAATTTCCTCAATTATTCTTTACTTTGTAGTGATGAAAATATTCCCTGGTAAGGAGAAATAACATGCCTTTGAAACAGGTTTTAGAAGTCATGGAACTGCTTGATGGCCCGGAAATAAGCGAATCGGATGTAAAATTTTTTTTTGAGGATAAAGGAATAAAGAGACAGGAAATAAAGATCCAGAAGGTGAAGGGGGAAGCCGGAGAAACAAATTTTTTAAAGATATTTATCCACGGCGCAGAGGGAAGATCAGAGGGCGGCACAGCGCCTACGCTGGGTATTGTCGGCCGCCTGGGAGGTATAGGGGCAAGACCGCAGAAAACCGGTTTTGTATCTGATGCTGATGGGGCGATCGCCGCACTGGCCAGTGCAGCAAAGATCGCCGTGATGAGAAAAAAAGGAGACAGGCTTGTCGGCGATATTATTGCAGCGACTCATCTCTGCCCTAATGCCCCCACAATTCCTCATGATCCTGTTCCATTTATGGATTCTCCTGTCTCCATTGAGACGATGAACAAATATGAGGTCGACGAGCTGATGGATGCTGTTCTTTCCATTGATTCGACCAAAGGAAACCGCATAATAAATCATAGGGGATTCGCTATCTCTCCTACCATTAAGGACGGTTATATATTAAGAGTAAGCGAAGACCTGCTGGACATCATGCAGAACGTGACAGGCAAACTCCCAGTGGTCTTCCCGGCAACCATACAGGATATCACTCCCTACGGAAACGGCATCTTCCACCTTAACAGTATTCTGCAGCCGGCAACCGTGACCTCGGCTCCTGTCGTGGGAGTAGCCCTTACGTCCGAAGTTCCGGTTCCGGGATGCGCTACCGGAGCCAACCAGTGCATGGATCTTGAAATGGCTGTAAGGTTTGCTGTTGAAACAGCGAAAGCGTATGGCGAAAAAAAATGCTCTTTTTATGACAAAGAGGAATTTCAAAAATTACTATCCCTTTATGGACCGCTTGATCATCTGAAAACCCGGGGAAAGGTCAGATCGTAAAACAAATATAGAATTAAAAGCAAATTTATATCCCATAGATGTCATCGGATATTGTAGATCCTGTGCAGTTGAATTCCCAGCCTGATGTTTTTGAGGCCTATAGCGATTGACTGGCGAAGTAGTTTTTGGGCCAGATCCATGCTCCATTTTTTCATTGACTGAGGTTGGAGAAAGATCGGTATTTGGACTGGAAATTCTGACCGCAGCCGCTGAATAATGTCCAGAGTCAATCCGCGGGTCACCACGATCTTGATTTCTTTTGCTGTTTTCCTGAATTTTGGATGTGCGAAGTGTAGTTCCGGTTTGGGCGATATAGTATACCAGTCAACAGGCAGGGGTTTAAAAAGAGTTGCATTGGTTTCGACCTGGATATGGAAGTTCATATTTTTCAGCGCTTCTGTTAAAGGACGGATATTCTGGAGCAGGGGCTCCCCGCCTGTCAGACATATCCAATCAGTGAAAAAGCGCTTGCGGAGCTTTCTGACCTGACCAATGATTTGAGGTATAGCAAGTTCTTTGCCTCCATCCCAAGCCGATCGGGTATCGCAGAATGGACACCTGAGATTACAGCCCGTCAGCCGGATGAAAAGCGTGGGCTCACCGAGTCTGAGGCCTTCTCCCTGAACAGAAGAGAAGATCTCATGAATTTTCAGTATATGAGGCTGAGGCATCTTCGGATTCCCAGACTGTAACCCGCTCTACGGGATAGATCTTTTTCAATTGAAAATAAAAGTGACGGGATAAGTTCTCCGCAGAAGGATTAAAATCATAGATGTCGTTTAAAAGCGTATGATCAGGAAGGATCTTGCTGAGTTTTTTCTTGATCTCAGTAAAATCGATCCCGAGGCCTGCGTCGTTAAGCTTAGTGACCTTAATCTCTACCTCGATAAGAAATGTATGACCGTGGATTTTTTCACATTTCCCTTTGTAGTTTTTTAAGTAATGGGCAGCCTGAAACCGGTCTTTGACTTTTAATGTCCAGCTCATATTTGTCCTTCCTGTTCGAGTCTCTGCAGAAGATGGTCCTTTTCTCCGATGGCCTCCCAGGCTTTCTGTCTTAAAAGGCAGGATGAACATTCTCCGCACGGTATCTCGCTTCCTGCATAACAAGATATTGAATAGGAATAATCCGTTCCCAGAGACAGCCCTTTTTTTATGATCTCGGATTTTTTCATGCGGATAAATGGCGCTTTTACATGTATTTTCCGTCCGGAGGATGATGTTCTGGTTCCAGTGTTAACAGCCTTTTCCATGGCTCTGACAAAAGATTGGCGAGTATCCGGATAATTCGGTGAATCAATGATATTAAATCCCACAATGATTGAATCTATTCCGATAACGTCACCCCAGGCTGCTGCAAGCGCCAAAAGTATTCCGTTCCTGAATGGCACATATGTGTTCGGGATCCCCTTTTTGGTCCTGCTGACATGTTCAAAAACAGGCAGATTGATCTTCTTATCCGTTAAGGAGGAACCGCCGATCTGGGTCAGATCGATCCGGACGATCTTATGTGGGATTCTGAGCACTTCTGTGATCTTTTTTGAGGATTCTATCTCGATCTTGTGCTTTTGTCCGTAATCAACAGTAAAAGCAAACACCTCATCGGAGCAGGCCTGAGCCCAGTAAAGTGCGGTCGTTGAATCGATTCCACCTGAAAAAAGAACAAGTTTCCTATTCAAGTTTTTTTTCTGCATAATCCAGAATAGATGATAAGGAATTTGCGGCCTGTTTTCAAGAACAATGAAGATCACCTCTGATTATTTCTTTACATTCAAGGGGGAATATGACATCTTATTACGTCTTATCAATATAAAGAACAGAAGAAACACCAATGGAAAAAAAGATTTCTGTAGATTATCTGGACAGTGAAATGGAGAAAGCCTTCAATTTTCTTAACAGGTCAATTCAGGGGCAAACGATCACTGTACGGGACGACCAGTATGATTATTCCTGGTTGATGGATGCAGTCAAGACGCATCGGCAAAGAGGAGGAAGATTCCGGCTTGTGGATTCAGGTTTTTTAGAACCGGGGCAGATTCAATGGATGGCTGAAGCTGGAGCGGACCTCTATACAAGTGACAGTGTTGGCCGCGGGGAACACGACCTTGTTTTTTTTAATAAGGCCTGCCAGAAAGGACATTCGATCACTGCATTATTCCATCATGGGCCGCTGATCGGGGAGGAAGAGGAAGAAAGGCTTTCCTTTTCCCAGCTTAAAAATTTGGGCAGCAGCGGTATTTATATACATATTTCCAACAGGGAGCACAGCCGGGACATGTCCCTCATGAATGAGTTGGCTTATTCATGCTCAAAGGGAGGAAGCTGGCTGGTTTATTATCATCACGGTCCGTTACTGTCAGACTGCGTTTTTCTGGCTGAAAGCGGTTCCTGGATCCACATTTCCGATCAGAATCTGACAGAGGAAGAACATATCCATATGGCTATGGATGTCCAGAAAACAGCTCATTCGGCTGGGGCAGGGCTCGTTCTTGTAGTTGACTCCATGATAAAGATCTCCTGGCTTTGGGATATTATCCGGTCAGGCGGTTTTATTTTTTTCAAAAACAGACATTTTGATTATAAATCCCCCTTTCGAGCTGTTCAGGAACAGGCGCTGCAGCGATTGCCTGATTTTAAGGGGTATTATCTAAACACAACCGCACTCCCCTAGCCTGAACAATTTACGAGCCGATCTTATCCCATCTGCTGCGATGCCGTCCGTTCGCAGTATATAAAATACGGCTTCACGAACAGCCTCTTGCAGATGCATCAACCTCGACTCGTAAATAGTCCAGGCACTTACTTCAGCAGGACATAGTAAAAACACTCGAATTCTTGAACCCTATTCTTATCATCGGCCCTTTTTTCCCCTTCGGGCGGGCCGATCTGCTTTGTTGCAGCGCATTTGCAGTAGGAAAAAATCGTTTATCTCGTTTGTCTCGTTACTCTCGTTTATCTCGTCATTCCCACGAAAGTGGGAATCTAGAATACAATTTATACTGGATTCCCGTTTCCACGGGAACGACGTCTGGATTCCCGTTTCCACGGGAATGACGTAAATTAAATGACTTTGGGCTAAGCTGCTTTGGACCTCTTTTGCATTGGCCCTTGGCTTTCTTCGACTCCGATAGACTTCAATGACTCCGATAGACTTCGACGACTTCTATAGACTGTTTTTCCTTCTCAGGAGGTTACGGCTGCGAGATATTTTGCAAGACCGGTTGTGTTGACTATTTTAAAAGCTTTTTCTTGAGAGATGTTCTGTCCAAGGCGGAGGCTTTCAAGGATGCGTATAATGGAGAGAGCGACTTCAGCGGTCTGGCCGGCTTTTGTTTTTTTCACCTTGAGAAATCCGATACTGTCAAATAGAACAGCATTGGCTACGCCATAGACAAGCGGCTTTTGAATGCCATGTTTTTTCACCCAGCGATGGTTTTTAAGCACATCATTGACATGGGATTGTATGAGATAGGTCGCCCTTCCGATCAGTTTGAGGTTGCTGGGGCTGACATTGGTCATGGTATTTCCGATGACCTTCCCCAATCTGGCCATAACAGCCGTGGAATGAGCATTAAGAAGGACTTTCAGTGCGATCTGCCGGTTTACATTAAAAGGATCGTTCTGAGCAGAGATTTTTAAATGGATCAGGCAGTCAGCCGTTTCCGGAGAAAACCCGGTGATTTTTCCGGTGAGTTTTTTTATTGTTTTTTCAGACTTGTCTGATACCACTATTACGGCGGTTCGAGTCTTTTTCCCTAAATGAAGTTCAATAAACTTCCTGAAGTCTGAATCCTTCTTTTTTAGAGCGTTTTCTTCCGGCCCTACTAAGACGCAGATTCCCAAATCTCCTTCCGCAGGGCCTCTGTTTTTGATATTAAAATCCGCAAATGAAAAATCATAAAGATCCTGCTGGTTATTTCCTGCGTTTTTCAGGCTGTCCAGGGCGGCCTTCCTGAGGTAGGGATCATTGATCTTTTCTGCAAAAGGCTTTTCATAAAAACCCGGAGAAAGCCCCCTGAAGGGCCGTCCCAGAAATGCTTTCCATGCGTTTTCCCTGCTTGATGCCGAAGTCCAGACCTGGATCCAGCACCTGCGCTTTTTCTCCTTAACTGTATCTAAAGCGTAAAGGCGGAACGTCGGGCTTCTCTCTGTGCTGTCGATAAATACAGTTATCAGCCCTTTACCGGCGAAATAGGTTGAAAAATGGTTGTTTTGATATGTTGCTGTTTCAAGCTCTGTCAAACGGGCAATGGCGGGAAGATTGGCTTTGATGTTTTTAAGAATATCCTTAAAACCGGACAATTTCTTTTCCATCAATATCTTATTCTTGAATCCTAGTCTCGACATGTCTTTATTGGAAAGAATGTGACGCAGTGCACGATCCACTCCCGCCTGAAGAATGTGTCCGACAACAAAGGTTTCGATCGTAGTTGCCTGCATGCGTGTAGAACCGGTGATGGACTGAGGGCCGGTAGTCAGGTTGATCTTGGTGATGCCAGGCTCCTCCAGGACCCTGCGGCTGCGGTTAAAGGGCAGCAGGTGTTCATCAGGATTGTTGTAGATAAAAAAGAGTTTTTTACGTGTTATATCAGGCGAGTGATTTCCAGTCGTTTTCCATTGGTCAAGAGCGGCAAGGATCGTTCCGATAACAGAGGACGTTTCGCCGCCCTCTGTGACACAGAAAACTACATCTCCTTTTTTGACCCTGTGGTCGAGAAGCTGCAGTCTGCCGATAAGGAAAAGGTCTTCGAATCCTTCAAGCGAACTGATAAGAGCCCTGTCCGCTCCTGTCATCTCACCGATAAGCTGATCTTCCATGTGATCGGATAGATGGCTTTTTAATTTTTTCCAGATCCTTTTTTGATCTTTGACCCTGTTCCAGAAAGGACGCCAGAATGTGCTTTCCATCTGCTTGGCAAGACGGCCTGTCGCTCCGCAGCCGTAAACATAGATTTTATTCCCTTTGAGAACAGCTTCTTCAACGGCCTGTGCCGCAAGGTCTAATTTCTGCTGGTTCTCAAGCAGCTGAGCCAATTTATTTTCGATGTCCTCATCCACGGCAAAAAGCATCTTAAGTCCGGCTTCATAATCTTTCCGGATAATCTCACTCAAATTCCACGTTTTTTTGTGGCGCTGTTCAGTAAGAAGCGTATGAAGCTGGAATTGGGTCTTATTCTGTACATAATCGATGGATTCGGACGAAGGAGAAATGCCCAGAAGTTTCAGAAGATTTACGACGGGCTGCTGCCCTGTTTCCGGCTCCTGCCCAAAGACCGCAAATTGAAACATGCTGAGGCCTAGTAGGAATATGAGTCCGAATATTAATCCTTGGATTGCTTGTTTAGTCCTCATTTGTCTCTCATTTCGGATCATCCGTATTGATGTTTGTCATCAACAATATCTTCGATCTGCCAGTCTTTGATCCAATCCTTGATCCTGAATATATTCATTCCGCCTTCCTTTATGGAACAGATAACCCTGTCCAGGCTGCAGTTGATGATCATTTTTTTACAAATAAAACAGGGAAAAGCATTTATGGTTTTTCCTGTTGCAAGGTCGCTTCCGAATATGTACATGTCTCCACCGAGAAGGCTGACTCCGGCTCTGGCAGCATTGATAATAGCGTTTTGTTCAGCATGCACGCTTCGGCACGGCTCATATCGCTGACCATGAGGGATGTTAAGTTTATCTCTCAGGCAAAAACCATGTTCTGTGCTTGACTTTGTTTTTCGGGGCGCACCCACATATCCTGTTGAAATGATCTGGTCGTCCTTTATTATCAAAGCGCCGATCGACCGGCGCAAACAGGTGCTTCGTTGAGCCACTTCCCGGGCAATATTCAGATAATATTCATCTTTGGAACTTCTTTTTGGGATCATAGAAATTTCTCCAATTTATTATGAAACGCTTCCAGGGTTCCGTCATTCTGGATCTTGTGGTCTGCCATTTCCATGCATTTGTGCAGCTGTTGGCCCTTCTCACAGTGGGACATCTCTTCTGCTTCCTTGGCGATGAATTCCTCAAGGGTTTCAACTGATTCATCCCTGCCCCTTTGTTTGGCTCTTTCGTAACGCATTTTAACAGGCGCATCAATTGCGAGGAGAATGAAATCAGGCTGGCTTTTAAGAAATTCAACTTCTTTGGAATTCCGGATGCTGTCGATGATCGTGTTTCCCTGCACTTTTGTCATGATCCGCCTGGCAAGGATATCAGCCCCGTGGTTCTCTCTCAACTTATTACCGGCTATTATCAGGTTATCCCGGCTCAGAGGGAGATCTTTTTTGCAAATTTCATCGCGGATCAGATCGGAGAGGGATAAATAGGCATATCCCGCCTTCCGGAAAAAAGCGGCAGCCGCTCCCTTCCCGGCACAGTTAGTGCCTGTCAGTCCTATTAACCGCGCCTTTTTTGTCATTTCCTCAGGATTCGCGGGAAATTTTTTATATAATTCCGCAAAAGACTTCCTTTCAGTATTCGCTTGAACGATGGCAGCTTACCCAGTAACGCCTTGATCTTTTTTCCTGGCTTTTCATGATGAAACAGCATAAGGGCATTATCCAGCAGATCGTTTAATTGTTTTCCATAGGGGAACCACCAGATCTGCTTCTTTTTCCGGCAAAAGTCTGACCCAATATATTTGGAATTGACAAGATTCTTGATGCCGTAAGGCCCGTGGGAGCGTCCGATTCCGGTCTGTTTGATCCCTCCCCATATGGCGCCCGGTTCAGCGAAGGAATACATGTGATCGTTGATCGTTACTGTTCCTGCTTCGATTCTGTCAGCAAGCCTTCTGGCGGTTTTTCTGCTGCGAGTCCAGACCGAAGCGGTCAGGCCATAAACGCTGTCATTGGCCAGTTCGACCGCTTTTTCCTGATCGGAGAAAGGCAATATCGGGAGGACCGGTCCGAACGTTTCTTCTGTCATGACCTTCATTGTATGGTCCACACCGGTCAAAACAGCCGGTTTTATGAAGTATCCGGGAAGGTCTTTGATCCTCTCTCCTCCGAACAGGGCCGAAGCTCCCTTGGACAGGGCGTCAGCTATATGATCTTCTACAATATCGAGCTGGCCGGGAGATGTCATAGGGCCCATATCAACATTCTCATCCGTTGGATTTCCGACAGTCAATTCTCGAGTCAGTTCAACGACCCTTTGTGTGAATTCTTCAGCAATATTTCTCTGGACGTAGACTCTTTCCACTGAACCGCAGCTTTGTCCGCAGTTGGTAAAAGCCCCCCATACAGCCCCTTGAGCAGCTCTTTCAAGATCCGCATCTTCACATACGATCATGGGATCTTTTCCCCCCAGCTCCAGGGTGATGTTGGTCAGGTTGTGGCCGGCCAGTTCCATGATCCTTTTTCCGGTCTTAACGCTTCCTGTAAACATAATTGTCTGGATAGCCGGATCTGTGATCATCTCTTCAGCCTGGGGAATTTGACAGTTGACAACATTCAAGACTCCGGGAGGAAGGCCTGCCTGAATAAATATCTCCCCGATCGATAAAGCGATCAGCGCAGTTGTTGATGACGGCCTCAGGACTACCGTGTTCCCGGTTGTCAGAGCGCTTAAAATGTCATACATAGGGATGATGAATGGATAATTCCATGGGGAGATAATAAGAGTGGGGCCCAGGGGCTGGAAATGGAAAACCCCTTTTTTGTAGGAAAACAAAACGACATGATGTTTTGCTTTTTTTGGTTTTAAATAAACAGGCGCCCTTTTAGCGTAATAATCCAGGACTTCAAGCCCCCCCAGCACTTCGGCTGCCAGAGATTCTGCCAAAGGGGATCCTTTTTCTACGGTGATAAGATGTGCAATCCGGTCCTTCTGTGATAACAGGATTTTTTTTGCTGTGAGGAAGATCTTTTTTTTCTCAAAAAAAGGCAGGTCTTTCCAGGAATGAAAGGCTTGCTTTGCTGTCTGGACGGCCTGGCGGCATAACTCGGAAGAAGCCAGATCAAAAGAGCCGATTTTTTCCAGAGTTGCCGGGTTGAAGGATTCTTTTTTATGTTCTGTCTCGATGCGGTGGTTTCCGATTATCAAACGGCCGTCTATCGTTGTCATAGCCTCCCCCGGAAAAAACGCCGGCACCAGGAGAAAAAGAGGAAAAGATAGGAGTCTAAGATCAGGTCGATCCGGAAGAGCGGATTCACAATTCCGGCACGCAGAAAGAGCCAGAGGACCAAATCTTTATGCCTTGGCGGGCATCCTTTGACTCTGAACTTAGAGCGGGCCTCAAGTTTTCCGAGTACTTCGGTACAGGTGCCGATGAGCATAACTCGTTTTGCCCGGACGTCACCCTTATATTTTCCGATGACAACGGTCCATTCGGGCAGTTTTTCCCACAGTTTTGGTTTTCTGTCCTTGACCATGTAAAGCCAGTCCAGAAAAACGCCATGGCATCCCCCGGTGCAGTATGGTTCTCCGCAGAAGATATGGAAACCGCATTTGACATCTTTGACATTCATGTAGCCGAGGTCAAAGTCCCTGGTTTTTTCCTGAAGGTCTTTCAAGGATATATCACCGGATATATCGATGTCTTTGAGATCCAGAGAGCCGTACCCTCTTTCCTGGGCTATTCTGAGATAAGTGATTTTTTCAGGAACGAGATTCAGGATGTGAGCACAGACTGCGTCATGGGCGACCGGGTTTTTGGCCATGATAATAATCCCCAGATATATTCCATGCTGTGTCAATTGATTTCCCCCGAAGGACATTTCAATACCGTCAGTGATGATAAGATCAGGATACCCTACCTCGAGAATATCCACGATCTTCTCTTCCAGGTTGAAATTGTGCTGCCACATCCGTTCCTTATCGAGAAGGATCCCGACATTGAGTTTTATGGATGCTGTTAATCCCTGTGCGAGTACATTGCTTTTTAATTTTGGCGTGTAGATAAGAAGATCATTGTCAACGATCTCAACCGAGGTCGTCAACTCTTCGTGTATCCTGCCCTTATGAAGTTTAATTCTTTTTTTACGGGCCTCTTCAATAGGCCGGATCTTGAGATTATGGGATTTCTTCAGTTTATAGTAGCCGGCTCTTCTGAGCATCCTGGAGGTAGGCAGCCCTGTCCCGCATTTTTCGGCAAGGGTGATCTCTGTTCCCTTTGAACCGACCTCTTTAAGAGCATCCAGGAGTCCGGCGATAAATTCCGGCCTGGTATATGCAGTTGGCGCAATTTTGTGATGGGCCATCACCACATTGGGTTTGATGGTGATCCGTCCACCGATCTTACCGGACACTCCGAGTTCTTTCAGCCCATCAAGTATAATGTCTTTAATAATTTTGGGATCGTAGTCCTGGACTTTGCGTATGATAACTTTATTTTTGTTCGTCATTTTATCCTGCAGGAGTGTCCTCCCGGCTTTTTTCCTCCTTTTTTTTCTTTCCAAAAATTAACGCGATTAATATGCTTATTCCATAGAGAGCCAGCATGGGAAGGGCGACTACCGTCTGTACAACCATATCCGGAGTCGGCGTAATGATCGCGGCGATGATAAAAATGATAAGGATGGCGTATTTAAAATTTTTGACCATGAACCGGGCTGTGACAACCCCCATGCGGGCCAGGAAAAAAACAAGAATCGGCAGCTCAAAAACCAATGCGATGCCTATCAGAACGCGCAGCGCCAAAGTAAGGTATTGATTGATGGTGATCACGGGTTGAAAGTTAGAGCCGATGCCAAGAAAAAAACGGCATGTAAAGGGGAATACAACATAAAAGCCGAAAAACGCTCCCATTGAGAAAAAAAGGGTTGTAAAAAAAACAAAGGGGATAACGTACTTTTTTTCCTTCTTGTACAGGCCGGGTGCGACAAAATACCAGAATTGAAGGAAAAGAAAGGGAGATGTGAAAAAGATTGCCGCCAAAAAAGAAACCTTGATATAAACAAAAAATGGATCGGAGAGCGCTGTAAAAGCCAGTTTTGTCCCTTCAGGAAGGTATTTGTTGACCGGTACTGCTATAACATTAAAAATGTCTTTACTGAAAATCCAGGCAGGAATAACAGCGGCGATAACGATAATAAGGGAATAAAAAATCCGTTTCCGAAGTTCTTCGAGATGTTCTAGGAAAGTCATCTCGTCAGCAGATTTAATAGCCTTCCCCCTTGTCATCTATGTCCTTTTTAATTTCTTCGTGAATATCCTTCAGTTCTGAGGCTTGTATCTCTTCCTCGATCTTTCCCTTTATTTCGTCGGATGTTTTACGGAATTCGCGTAGAGCTCGGCCGAGAGACCGCCCTACTTCCGGAAGTTTTTTTGGGCCGAATACAAGAAGTGCGATCGCCATGATCGCGAGTAATTCAGGAAAACCAATGCTTCCAAACATATTCTTCTTCTGCCGTTTTTTAAATAAACAGGTTTCTTTCGGCATGGAAAATATAGCTTTTCCTCTGATCGATGTCAACAGTGAAAAGCCAGGAAAGCGGTGTTCAGGCTGGATTTCTTTCCCTGTGTTTGTTAACATTAAACATCCGAGACGATCATGAAAAAGAAAATCATCACATTTGTTTCACTTCTGTCCCTCTTTATGGTTTTACCGGCTCAGGTTGAGGACGATTGGAAACGTTCCGTCGACAAAATGTCCTCCCTCATCACGATGATCGAAAAGAACTATTTTAAAGCGGTCGATCCTGAAAGCCTCGCCTTTTCCTCTATAAAAGGTATGCTGAAAACCCTGGACCCTCATTCCTATTTTCTTGATCCGCGGCGTTTGACTTTGATGCAGGAAGAGTACAAAGGGAAATATTCAGGATTGGGGATACTGATCCAAAAGCATGAAACCCGCCTGGTAGTGATCTCTCCTATCGAAGGCACACCAGCGTATCGGCTGGGAATACGAGCAGGGGATGTTATCTCGCGCATCAATGGAGATAGCACTAAATTCATTTCCAGTTTTGATGCTATGCTGAAGTTGCGGGGGAAAAAAGGAACCGAGGTCAATATAACGATCGTGCGTGAAGGTCTGGATAACCCTCTCGAGTTGAGTATCGTCCGCGAAGAGATTCCCCTTTACAGTGTTCCTTATGCATTCATGATTACCGAAGATATCGGTTATATTTTTATTCGGAATTTTGCAGAAACCACAACAGAAGAGTTTGAAGAGAAAATGAACTATCTCCGTAAGCAGGGTATGCGGAAGCTTATCCTGGATTTCAGAGGAAATGGAGGCGGCACCTTCGGGCAATCTGTTATGCTCTCGGATGAGTTCCTTTCTAAAGGAAAAATAATTGTATCCATCAAGGGGAGGGATTCCTATTACAACAGAGAATTTCATGCGCGCCGCAACAGGCAGTTTGAAGATATTCCTCTGGTGATCCTGATAAACCAGGGTACGGCCAGCGCTCCGGAGATCGTAAGTGGTGCGATCAGGGACAATGACAGGGGGTTGATCATCGGCGAAGATTCCTGGGGCAAGGGTTTGGTTCAGACGGTTTTTCCACTGGCCCCGAATGCTGCACTTGCTCTGACAACTGCCAGGTATTATACGCCCAGCGGCGTATCCATTCAGAGAGACTACACCCGGTATGAAGACTACTATCTTTATCGAACGGAAAAACCGGAAGAAGCCCGGGAGGTCCGCTATACATCCGGGGGACGTAAGGTCCTGGGGCAGGGTGGTATCAGTCCTGATTATGAAGTGATATTCCGATACAAGCCTCAGACTGTAAAGCTTCTTTTTGAGGGAGCTTTTTTCAGATACGGCAGAAAGTTTAAGGATAAGGAGACTCCTCTGGCACAAGAATACATCCTTCCCGGGGAAATCAATTCAGATGAGTTCCCTCCTGAGGGAAAGATCCTTTTTGATAGTTCTTTCTCTGCGGATTCCAGGCTGCTGGAAGATTTTAAGCGCTATCTTTTAGAAGAGAAGATCGATTTTGATCCCGCCCGGTTTGCGGAAGCTGAGGAGGAGATCAAAAGGGAACTGGAAAGAGAACTTTTTGGGAACATCTGGGACATCCAGGAAAGTTATCACGTTTACAGAAAAACTGATCCTGTCGTGCTGAAGGCTATAGAAGTAATGCCCGAGGCCGAAAAGCTGATAAAAAAAAAGTAGTCACAAGAAATATTCAGGGGGAGGAAATATGAAAATTGCCGTTGCATCGGACCATGCCGGTTACGTGTTAAAGGCAGGGGTTGTCAAACACCTCTCGGAAAAAGGTGTTGTTTATCAGGACTATGGATGCTTCTCCGAAGAGAGTGTGGACTATGTGGATTTTGCGGTCAGGGCCATGGAAGCTGTTTTGAAAGGGGAATGTGACAGGGCTATCCTGGTCTGTGGAACCGGGCTGGGTATGGGTATTGTTGCTAATAAGTTCAAGGGAATACGGGCTACACCATGCATGGATGCTTATATGGCGGAGATGAGCCGCAGTCACAATAATTCAAACTGTCTCACCCTGGGGGGGAGAATACTTCCCCTTGATGAGGCCTTGCCGGTCGTGGATACCTGGCTGGAGGCCTCTTTTGAATCTGGCCGGCACGGTGACCGGCTTCAGAAGATCAAGGACATTGAAAATAAATATTTCAAATGATAAAGAGGAGAGAAGGTGATGTCTAAATTTGAAGAAAAAATTCAATCTTTGTTTCAAAGGATAGAGACAAACAATACCTGGAGGCAGAAAGAATCTTTTAACCTCATTCCGTCTGAGTCCACTCCTTCCCTCCTGGTCAAGATGTGCGAGATATCCGACCCGGCAGGGAGATATGCGGAGCACAGGACCATGAAGGGCGAAGAGATATATTTCTATCAGGGAATTGATTTTATCAAGGATGTCGAAATAGAAGCCAGAAAAGAGCTGAGAGATTTTTTCGGATGTTCGGAAGTAGAATTGCGCACTATCAGCGGGCAGATGGCCAATGAGGTTGTCTTCAAAGCCATGGTTAAGTTTCTGAACAGAAACAGGCCTAAAGGCCAGCCATCCCGTAAGATGAGCCTGGTCATGAACAATGACCTGACCAAGGGAGGCCATCTCAGCGCCCAGCCAATGGGAGCTCTGTTCAATTATGTAGATGAAGATCCTGCCACAGGCAAGGAGCATGTAATCAATTTTCCGGTTTCCAGGGACAATCCCTACAAGCCCGACATCGGCAGATTGGGAGAACTGCTGGAAAAGCACAGACCGGACCTGATTGTTTTTGGGAAGAGCATGTTTATTTACAGGGAGCCGGTCAAATTTGTGGCGGATATTGTCAAGGATTGGGAAAAACCTCCGGTCATCATGTTTGATATGGCCCATGTTCTTGGCCTGTACGGAGCCTTTCAAGCGCCTCTTGCCGAGGGGGTAAACCTGGTTACTGGAAGCACGCATAAAACATTTTTTGGCCCCCAGCGAGGCCTTGTGGTCGGAAATTTCCCGAAAGGGACTCCCATACGGAAGCTCTGGCTGGATATCAAGGGGCGTACGTTTCCAGGATCGACCAGCAACCATCATTTAGGAACCCTGCTCGGACTACTGATGGCCTCCTATGAGATGAATGAGTTCAAGGACGATTATCAGGCACAGGTGCGAAGCAACGCTAAAACCTTTGCCAAGGCATTAAAAGATAAAGGGATCCCAGTGGAAGGGGATGAAGCGGACGGGTTTACCGAGACCCACCAGGTGCTCATCAGGGTCCGGGAATATGGCAACGGTATGGATATCGCCCGCAGGATGGAAGAAAACAACATTGTGACCAATTATCAGGCGCTTCCTGACGACGAGACTTTTCTGGAGCCAAGCGGTATCCGGATGGGTGTTCAGGAAATGACCCGGTTCGGGATGAAGGAAAAAGATTTTGACACGCTTTCAGGGCTGATTGCGGATGTGCTCAAAGAAAACAAATCCGTCAAAGACGAAGTGAAAAAATACCGCCAGAACTTTCTTAACATGTTTTATTGCCTGCCTCCGGAGAAGGCTGTTCCTCTTGCAGCCAGAGTGATCAGATCAGCAATTCCTTATCCGAAGTTTACCGAGATGTTTCAAGAAAATCTGGAATATTTAAACGGAAAACGAATATGAAAGTACTTTTGATAGGATCTGGCGGCAGAGAGCATGCGCTTGCGTGGAAGATTTCTCAAAGCCTGCATGTGAAAAAAATATTTTGCTCCCCTGGAAATCCCGGAACAATGGCTATCGCTGACAATGTGGACATTTCCCCAGAGGATATTCCTGCTCTCCTGGAGTTTGCGTCCAAAGAAGGAATCGATCTGACTGTTGTCGGGCCCGAAGTCCCTTTGACGCTGGGGATTGTTGATGAGTTTGAGAGAATGAAATTGAAAGTCTTCGGCCCGAAAAAAAACGCCGCTGAACTGGAAGGCAGCAAGATCTTTGCCAAACAATTTATGAAAAGACATAAGATCCCTACAGGCGATTTCGAGGTCGTGGAAAGCCCTGACCAGGCAAATAAAATGCTTTCATCAGGAAGATTTTCCTTCCCTGTGGTTATCAAAGCAGATGGTCTTGCAGCCGGAAAAGGAGTAATTATCTGTAAGAATATGCCTTTGGCTGAAAAGACTATAAACGAGATCATGACCGAGAGAAAATTTGGGGAAGCCGGGAACAGGGTTTTGATAGAAGAATTTCTGCGGGGGAAAGAGGTTTCCTTCATTGTGATCACAGATGGTGCCGTGGCGGTTCCCCTTGTAACAACTATGGACCACAAAGCCGTTTATGATGGGGACAAGGGCCCGAATACCGGAGGCATGGGCGCCATCTCTCCTTCTCCTTATACGGACAGGCGTCTGTTCGATGAGGTTATGCAGACGATCGTAACTCCTACCATTACACGGCTTCTGGAGGAAGGCAGAAAGTTCAAAGGTGTTTTGTATGTCGGGTTGATGCTGACAGATCAGGGTCCCAAGGTGCTGGAATATAACTGCCGTTTTGGAGATCCTGAAACCCAGCCTCAGATGCTCAGGCTGGAAAGCGACCTGGTTGATCTTCTTATGGGCTCTGTAGAGGAAAATCTTTCCCGAGTCAAGGCAAAATGGAGCCATAAGACTTCCGGTTGTGTTGTCATTGCCTCTGACGGGTACCCGGGCCCATATCAAAAAGGTCTCGTGATCAAGGGATTAAAAAACGTCATGGACATTCCCGGTATCACTATATTCCATGCGGGGACAAAGTTCCAGGAAGGAGAAACCTATACTAATGGGGGTCGCGTACTGAATGTATGCGCTTCTGAAAACACACTGACTGAAACCATGACTAAAATATATGAAACACTCCCCCTGATTTCTTTTGAAGGAATGTTTTACCGCAGTGATATTGGAGTGAAAAAGGAGGAAAACAAATGAAGGTTGCGCTTTTTATGGGAAGTGAATCAGATTTTGATGTGGCCAAGGAAGCGATCAAGATATTTGAGGAATTTGACGTCCCCTTTGCGGTGGAAGTGACATCCGCGCACAGGACGCCGGAGAGGACAGTGCGCCTGGT
>DAOVDI010000069.1 GCA_030669585.1 Acidobacteriota bacterium | reverse complement strand
TTTTTTATCTATCAGGAAGGGGTCCATGTGCCCCTGATAGTGGTCACGCCTCTGGAAAAATTTCAGGGAAAGAGCCGGGGTTCGGTCGTTTCGCTGGTGGATATTTATCCTACGGTCCTGGAAATGGCCGGGCTTCCCCTTCCCGAACAGAATCAGGGTCAGAGCCTTGTCCCATTGTTTTCGGAGGATACGGAACTGGAGCAATCCTTCGCTTACACTGAGACCTATTACCCGCGTTTTCATTACGGGTGGAGCGAACTGAAAAGTGTGCAGGACAGGAGATTCAAGCTGATCATTGCCCCTGAATTGGAGCTTTATGACCTGAACAGCGATCCGGATGAAATGAACAATCTTGTTGCTTCCAGGCCTCAGGAGACGCGCCGCTTGATGGAATTGGCGAACAGTTTTTTGGAAGAATCAAGCCGGAACGCTCTGGAACTGGATTACCGGAGTATGGACGAAGAGACACGCCAGAAATTGACAGCTCTGGGGTATATCGGCACCTTTACCGATTCCTCCTCCCTGCGCGGAAGAGCCCTGGGCGACCCGAAGGAAAAGATCTCTGTTTTTAACAAGCTTTCCCAGGCAAAGGAGCTGGGGCTTCTAGGCCGGTTCGACGAAGGGGTCCAGCTTGTTGATTTGATCATTGCAGATGATCCAAATGTCATTGATGCCTATTTCACCAAAGGAAATCTGTATTTTAAAGCCGGGCGGTTTGAAAAGGCGCTGGAAAGTTTTTTTTCGGTTCTTGATAAAAAGCCGGGTGATGCTTTTACTGTCATAAACATCTCCAATTCCTATGTCAGTATGGGGAAGTTTGAAAAAGCAAAGTCCTTTCTTCTTGATGCCATTCAATCCATCCCGCCGGATTCCCAGATCCACTTTATCCTTGGGAATATCCATTATGCGCTGAAGGATTATACAGAAGCGGAAAAACATTATAAAAAATGCATGGAACTAAACCCTTCATCCGCCTCGGCTTACAATGCTCTAGGAGGGATTTTTGTGATCAATGGCCGTCTGGATGAGGCCGAAGTTTATCTGAAAAAAGCCCTGGATCGCAACCACGCACTGCGAAATCTACATTACAACTTCGCCCAGTTTTTTGAGGCAAAAGAGGATATTTCAGCGGCAGAAGCGGAATACAAAAAAGAGCTGGAGAATATACCGCACAATTTCAGGGCCAGTTTTAATCTTTCCAGGCTGTACCGGGTGCAGAGGAGGGTGGATGAGGAGCAGGCCATGCTCGAGAAGACCATCGAATCCAATGCCAGGTTTCCTTTAAGTTATTTTTATCTGGCAAGGATTTATTTGAACAGGGGGGAATGCTACCATGAGGCTGTTGATCTTGTATTGAAGGGGATCGAGTTCAAACCGGAGGAAAAGGATCTGCCTCTTGGCTATTTTCTTCTAGCTGACCTGTATAACCGCCTTGGGGATCAGGGCAGAGCCCAGAACTATGCCCGGCAGGGACAGGCTCTGGCGGAAAAGCTCAAGCTCCCCTAGTATCGTGTCATGCGTGAAGTATCGTATCGGGCGCTCGTCATTCCCACGAAGCTTGTCCCCGACTCCGATCGGGGAGTGGGAATCCAGTTTATTGGGTTCGTTGTCTGATTTATCTGGATTCCCGTTTACACGGGAATGACGATCATCTTTGCGACATCACATAGATGACAGGACACTAGACTGTTTGTTGCATTGAAGAAAACATTGGAATAAAATAACCGGTTGTCAAAGTATTACCCATTAAACGTGTCGTTTTGGAGGGAGATAAAATGAAAAATGTTAAATTTTTATTCTTTGCAGCGGTGGTTATATTTTCCTTGATGTTTATATCGGCCTGTACTGAAGAACAGGCCGGGGAGGATGTGCAGGTCAACGCACGGGAAATCCATGACAGGATTTTGACCGTGGATACCCACTGCGATACACCAATGAATATGGTTCGCGGCGAATACGACATGGGAGAGAGGCATGAATCGGGAAGGAGAGGGGGAAAGATCGATCTTCCGAGGATGAAAGAAGGGGGTCTTGATGCGGAATTTTTTGCAGCTTTTGTCGGCCAGGGAGATCTGACATCGGATGGATATGCCAAGGCCAAAAAGAGAGCGGACAGCCTGATCGATGCCGTTCAGAAGATGTGCCGGGATTACCCCGATCTGGTGGAGCTTGCCACCATTCCGGAGGATGCATACCGGCTTGAAAAAGCTGGCAAGAGAGCCGCTTTTATCGGAATGGAGAACGGATATCCTATTGGAAAGGATCTGACTTTAGTCAAGTACTTTTTTGACAGGGGAGTAAGATACATCACATTGTGCCATGGCAGCGATAACGATATCTGTGATTCATCCACAGACCGAAGGTATCCCGAAGACAACGGGCTGAGTGAATTCGGGGAAAAGGTTGTTTCCGAATGCAATCGTCTTGGGATCATGGTTGATGTCTCCCATATTTCGGACAAGTCCTTTTTTGATGTTCTTGCGGCGACTGAAGCGCCTGTGATCGCATCGCATTCAAGTGTAAGGGCTCTTTGCGATCATCCCAGGAATCTTTCGGATGACATGCTCCTGGCGCTGAAGGAAAATGGCGGCGTGATCCAGATATGTCTTGTATCAAGTTTTGTGAAAAAAGCGAAGCCCAATCCGGAGAGAACTGAAGCCCTTACCGCACTCAGGGAAAAATACAAAGCGCTTCAGGATTCCGAAAATGAGGAGCTTCGCAACAAGATGTATGAGGAATACGGGGCCATCATGGAGAAATATCCCATGGAGCTGGCTACGGTTTCGGATCTTGTGGATCATATAGACCACGTCGTCAGTCTTATCGGTGTGGATCATGTGGGAATAGGAACGGATTTTGACGGCGGCGGTGGAATCGATGGCTGCAATGATGTGAGTGAGATGCCAAATATCACAAGGGAATTGCTGCGCCGGGGATATTCTGAAGAGGATATCAGGAAGATATGGGGTGCAAACGTGATGAGGGTTTTTAAACAGGTTCGAGACGCCGCTCAATAATCCTGGATCTAACCATTAATGAAGATTCTATCATCACTCCAGACACGGTTTCTTGTGATAATTTTTGTCCTGCTTGTCCTGCTTGTAGGGTCTATTCTTTTGATGATCGAAAAGCGTGAAGTAAAAACAATATTCGAGAAGCAGATCGAAAAAGGCGTCCTTATCGCAAAATATATCAAACAGCTCAATATCGAATCTTTTAGTGCGTTTAATGAGCAGGGAGTTACAGAGGATATCGAAAAACAGATCGATCTTCAATTGATATACATCATTTTTTATGACAGGTTTAACCGCCATTTTGCCTCCACCCAATTCATAAAGAATTTTAAAGATATATACATGTCCAGCAACCTTCCGGCCAATGTGACACCGCAGAGTTATAATACAGAGAGACGGCGGTTGAAGGATAAAGAGACTAAACAAACCCTCAATATCCTTGAGGTTGAGATTCCTGTTCATTATAAAGGAGCTGAGCTCAGATGGGGCAGCATCAAGATCGGCATGTCCCTGGAAGAGACTCTGGAAGAGATCCGGAAAACCAGGCAGGCCTTGCTGTTGATCGGCCTGGCTGGATTGATCGTCGGTCTTATTGGGGCGATATTTTTAGCCCGTCATATTACCGGCCCCATCAAGAAACTTGTGGATGGAACAGTGACAATATCTCGGGGAGATTTCAGCAAGACCATAGATATTCATTCCCATGACGAAATAGGTGAGCTGGCCAAGAGTTTTAACCAGATGAGCCAGGATCTGCAGAGATCCAGAAGACAGGCCGAGGAAACGCATCAAAAATTGATCGAATCGGAAAAACTGGCCTCCATCGGCCGTATGGCAGCTGGTATCGCTCACGAGATCCGAAATCCCTTAACGTCTATCAAGTTGAATATTCAAAAAGTGTTTGCCGATAAAGGACTGGGAGATATTGAGCTGTCACACCTTAAAATATCCCAGGAAGGCATCAGGCAGATAGAGATATTTATCAAGGAACTTCTCAACTTTGCCCGAGAGGCTAAATTGAATATAGATCAGTTCTCTATGGAGATGATCCTGGATGAGTCCATTAAGATGGTTTCAGACTCAATGGAATTAAAGAAAGTCCGGGTGATCAGGAATTATGAAAAGGAGCTTCCTCAAGTGAGAGTGGACGCGGATAAAATGAGACAGGTATTTATCAACCTGCTCGATAATGCTAACGATGCGGTCAGTGAAGGAGGAATCATCAAAGTAGGCATATTTCATGTTAAAGATAGATCCTGCCATACGGTTAAGGTAGAAATATCGGACAACGGCTGCGGCATTCCAGAAAAAGATCGGGACACTGTTTTTGAGCCTTACTTTACGACAAAAAGTTCCGGATTTGGGCTCGGTCTGGCCAATGCCCGAAAAATTGTGGAACGGCATAAAGGCGCGATCCGTGTTAAAGAGAAATCCGGAGATGGAACTATATTCGAAGTGCTCATCCCGTGTGAAGAGGAAAGATGAAATCAATATTGATTATTGACGACGATCCTTTAATACGTAAAACGCTTTCAACACACCTTTCCAAAGAAGGGTATGATATTTATTTAGCCGAAACCGGAAATGAGGGGATTAACGCATATGAGGATAGATCACCTGACCTGGTGATACTTGACATACGCCTTCCGGATATTGATGGACTTGAAACCATGCAGAGGATCAAAGAGAAGAGCCATGGGGCGACGGTTATCATCATAACAGCCTACGACGACATGAAAACTACGGTTGAAGCGATCAAGCTGGGGGCGTTTGAATATTTGGTTAAGCCTCTTGATTTTGTGGATCTCGAGTTGACTATTGACAAGGCGTTCCAGATGAAAAGCCTGGAGGAGAAACTCAGTTATCTTGTTGCAGAAAAGGAGAAGGAATACACAATTGATAACATTGTGGGGCGATCGCCTCAGATGAGAAATGTTTTCAAAATGATCGGTTCAGTTGCGATAACGAGGACCAATATCCTGATCCAGGGAGAGAGCGGTACCGGAAAGGAACTGGTCGCCAAAGCTATCCATTTTAACAGTCCTTTCAGCAAGGAACCTTTTATTGTCATCAATTGTTCCGCCATATCAGACACCCTCCTTGAGAGTGAGTTGTTTGGCCATGTCAAAGGGGCTTTTACAGATGCGGTCACTGAGACCAAAGGAAAATTTGAGATTGCCGGGAAAGGAACTCTGTTCCTGGACGAGATCGGAGATATGTCAAAAAATCTCCAGTCTAAACTCATGCGCGTTATTGAGACACGGGATTTCATGAAGGTCGGAGGAGAAAAGATCCTGAAAACTGAAGCCAGGATCATTGCCGCGAGTAATAAAAAACTAAAAGTTCTGGTTGATAAGGGGCTGTTCAGAGAAGACCTGTATTACCGTTTAAAGGTCGTGGAGATCGAACTTCCTCCCCTGAGAGAAAGAAAGGAAGATATTCCGGATCTGGTTGTATATCTGCTTGAAAAAATTAACCTGGAGATCCGTAAAAATGTCCGTAAGGTTCCGCCTCAGGTGATGAAACTCCTCACGAATCTACCATGGAAGGGGAATGTGCGGGAGCTTGAAAATGCTTTGACCAGGGCCGTTATTCTAGCTAAAGGAGATGTCATACTGCAGGAAAATCTTCCCATTGAAAGAGGGGAAAGAGATCTTCTTCCCAAAGAGCTAATACCATTAAAGAATGTCGAAAGAAGTTATATTCAACATGTACTAAGCGCCACCAAGGGGAACAAAACCCAAACGAGTCAGATCTTGAAGATCAGCCGGCCGACTCTGGATAAGAAAATCAGGGAATATAAACTTAATCTTTAGCGTTTTGATATATGCTATTAGGAGGATAATAATATGAAAAATGACTATTTAAGCAACGGAAGCCCCATGAACGGGTTGTCTCGAAGGGATTTTGTTAAATATCTTGTAGCTGGCTCAGCATTGTCCGCTTCAACCCTGACAAGGCTGAACGCTTCTATCTACCAGAGCATAACATCTCTTAATAAGAAATACATCAGGGATGAATCACCTGACGGAGTCTACTGGGATTCCATCCAACAGCATTTTCTCTTTCAAGACGGGGTTATAATGATGAACAACGGGACGGTCGGGCCTATGCCCAAACCCGTGTTTAACACATTGATGAAGACCTTCAAAGTCCAGGTGACAAATCCCTTTGATGTTTACAACTACATCCCGAGGAAAAGGGAGCAAGTACGCCGGGGGCTGGCGGAATTCATCCACGCCTCGCCGGAAGAAGTTGTTATGACAAGAAATACGACAGAGGGCATTAATTTTATGGTCAACGGGTTGGAAATGAAGGGAGGTGATGAAGTTCTTCTTTCGACGATGGAACATCCGGGCGGGATTCATCCATGGCGGTTAAAGGAAAAGAGGTTTGGTATCAAGATCGTTGAGGTTCCCATCGGCCTGCCGCCAAAAAGCATTGACGAGTTTGTCGGTTCCTTTGAAAAAGCGATTACACAGCGGACCAGGATCATCAGCATAAGCCACACGGTGTTTATCTCAGGCCTTATCTCCCCAATCAAAGAGCTCTGCAGAATGGCCCATGATAAGGAAGTCCTGGTCCTGGCTGATGGTGCGCATGCGATCGGTATGCTGAACCTCAACATGAAAAGCCTGGGTGTGGACTTCTATATGACCAGTCCCTATAAATGGATGGGTGCGCCCTGCGGGATCGGTGTCCTGTATATCAAAAAAGAGATGCAGGACCGGATTTGGCCAACAATAGCTTCATCCGGATGGGATACGCATACAGATGCGAGAAAATTCGAAACACTCGGCCAGAGGGCGGATGCCCTAATGGTGGCCCTGGGAGAAACTGTAGATTTCCAGAATCACATCGGGAGAACCCGGATTGAAAAGAGGATCAAGGCCCTGGCAGGATATCTGAAGCAGGAGTTAAAAGCGATCCCTGGAGTGAAACTGCATACATCCGAAGATCCTTATATCAGCGGTGGTTTGACCGTGTTTTCCTGCAAGGACGTTGATCCGGCCAGGATCGTGGACTATGTCCGCCATAAATACAATATTGTAGTACGGACAATCGGCAGCAAAAAAAAGGGAACTTATGGCGTCAGGGTCTCAACCCCCATCTATGTCACCTACAGGCATATCGATATGCTTCTGGAAGGGATAAAGACTCTCGTCCGGCATAAAGCCTGATATGCGATATCGAGAGTGATCAGTTCTCTTGTTTTAACCGGCCTCTGTATTTTTATTCTTTTCGCTTACCTGTCGGTTGAAAAATATCAGCATGTCCGGCGATTGAAGAAGATCCCTTTGCGTATCTGTGTTACAGGCACAAGGGGAAAATCCAGTGTCACTCGTCTCATTGCAGGGGTGCTCAATGCATCCGGCCTGGCAGCTGCAGCTAAGACCACAGGCTCAAGGCCGGTTTTTATTTCACCTGATGGGGCAGAGATGGTTTTATTACGCAGGGGTTTGCCGTCCATCCTGGAGGGTAAAAGATTCATCAAGATGGTTCTGGAAACTTCAGCACAGTCCTTTGTTGCAGAGCTAATGAGCATCCGTCCGGAAACCCTCAACACCGAGTCATTGAGCATCCTGCGGCCCAAAATTCTTGTTATCACTAATGTCCGGATGGACCACATGGAACATATGGGATACACAGCCGGAGAAATCGCAAAAAGCTTTGCAGCCGCCATTCCTTTTCACGGGACAGTTTTTGTTCCGGAAGAGGAGCTTTTTCCTGTTTTTGAAGAAACGGCTCGGCAAAGGGGATCGAGGATCATATGTGTTCCTAAGATTCCACAGGCCAGGATCAGCAAGGAAATAGGCTCTGGGTTGGATCAGGAATGGGAACAGAATATCCGTTTGGCCAAGGGGGTCGGACAATTTCTTGAGCTGGAAGATCGATCTATCAATGCAGGAATGCTGAAATCCAATCCGGATATCGGGGGTCTCAAGATATGGACGATCAAAGGTGAAGCCCGGTCTTCAAAGTGGCTTGCGATCAGCGCTTTTGCTGCAAATGATCCTGGTTCAACCATCGAGGTCCTGAAGAAGTTAAGGATACAAGGCCTGTTTCCCGGAGGAAGGACAATAGGCATCCTGAATCTCCGAATGGATAGAGGAGACAGAACGCTTCAATGGCTCAAGGCTATTCAACGGGGACGGTTTTCCAAATTTGACGGGATGATGCTGATCGGCGGGCATGCCATGGTACTGAATAGAAAATTCCGGTCCATGGATTTGGGTACGATTTTCTGGCACAGCAGGAGTTTAGATCCTGAGGTCGTCATGAAAAGGCTTCGAGCTGAAATATCCGGGCAGGCTGTCCTTATCGGTATGGGGAATATGGGCGGCATGGGCCGCAAGTTTGTCGGCTTATGGGAAAAAATTGGGGAAGCCTATGGTGTATGAGACACTTATTATAGGAGTTGTTATTGCGCTTCTGTATTCAGAATGGGCGGATCTTTATCCCGGCGGGATCATTGTACCCGCCTACATGGCCCTCTACCTGGACAGGCCTCTTAAGATCGTGATCACGATCGCTGTTGCATTTTTCGCGCTGCTTTCTTATAGACTACTATCCCGGTTTTTTATTCTTTTTGGCAGGAGGCGGTTTGTTCTTCTCCTTCTGTTTGGCGCGTTCTGGGCTTTTGCCTGGGGGATAGCATGGCCCCACCTATTTGGCCCTTCTACCGGATTAAAAGCGATCGGCTGGATTATTCCCGGCCTCCTTGCCAACAACCTGGAAAAACAGAAAAAACTGCCTACCCTGGCCGGGCTTTTGACAGTATCCGTACTGACTTATTTTTGTGCCCGGGTGGTGGCCCTGGTTTTTTAACATGGATTATACACGAGCCGGAGCCGGCACGAAGAGTGTCCGGATTTATGTCCTTCTGAGCATCAGTATTGTCTTTTTTATAGCTGCCCGGATTTTTCCGGTGAGAGGCTTGAATCCCCTGAAAAAGGAGATGGTCGAAGCCTCTCAACTGATGGCTCAAGCAGCGGAAATACTCAGGACCTGCCGCGAGGCAAATGGTGTCCCCATCGATCGGACAAACGATATCAACGCCACGGGATTGATCGGAGTGGAGTTCTCTTCCATAACCACATCCGTTGGTCAGTTGGATGCCAAGAGAACCTCCGCCGATCCGAATTTTGCCGGACTTCTGGTCTACCTGCTGAGGAAAGCAGGAGTCAGGAATGGAGATGTGATCGCTGTCGGGGCCTCGGGTTCCTTTCCGGCGCTTATCACGGCTGTTCTGGCCGCCTCAAAAGCCATGGAGATAAAGCCTTTGATAATCTGTTCCATCGGAGCGTCCCAATGGGGAGCAAATAATCCGGATTTCCTTTTGCTGGACATGCAGCGCTGCCTTGCAGAGCAAGGAATATTCTCCACTCTTCCCATCGCGTATTCTTTGGGAGGGAACAAAGATATTGGAGAGGATATGAGTGAACCGGGCCGGGAAAAACTTGCGCAGGAGATAAGAAAATCCGGGGTATTGTTCTTATCCGAGCCTGACTTGGAAAAAAATGTTGCCTGGCGCATAAAGCTGTACCAAAAGGGAGCGGATCTCTCTCCGATCAGGGCATTTGTCAATATCGGGGGAAGCTGGGCCAATATGGGAACCGATTCCCGTATTCTGGAAGTCAAACCAGGGCTGGCGCATATTGTCGACTTTCCCCCTGTGGAGAAACAGGGAATGATTTTTGCCATGGCGGCAAAGAACGTGCCTGTTATTCACTGCCTTTTTATCAAAGGGCTTGCCCGGAAATACGGTCTTGAATGGGATCCCTCTCCTTTGCCGGAGCCAGGGGAGAGCCGTTTATACAGCCTGGTTGCCGGAGATAAGAAGATTTTTCTCCTGATCGCCGCCGGCTATTTTGTCTGTATATTCCTGGCCGCTTTATTCATAAAAACTGCCGATAGCCTAACATAACTTCTTATATATCATCCAGTACCCGTTTGTTTCGTTACTCTCGTTTGTTTCGTTACTCTCGTTTGTCTCGTTACTCTCGTTTGTCTCGTTACTCTCGTCATCCTCGCGTATGCGGGGATCCAGCTCTTGTCCTATCGTCATTCCCGTGGAAACGGGAATCCAGTTCTTGTCCTATCGTCATTCCCGTGGAAACGGGAATCCAGTTCTTTGAGTTCATGGAGTTTCTTGAACTCATTGAGTCAAATTTTATTAAAATAACCCAAAGAACACAACAAACCCAATAAACTCAACAAACTCTTCTTGACTTCAACGACTTCAATAGACTCCTATGGACCTCTAAGGACTTCTATAGACTGTTCTTCTTTGATCACTCCTCGCTAGCCGACGACATTAATGTATATAATATTGTCGTTGTGAGCAGAGCGTGGCAATCTGGCAATCTCGACCCGTGAATAATCCAGGCGAATCTGAATTATTTATAAAAACTACTCAGATATTTCCAGTGTTTATGGCTTGCAATATAACCAGGATATTGATAGGGTTTTACTGCGTATTTAGGTTGAAATTGCATGGGATTAATATTATTTGGCGCTTTTTAGCGGGTGAGTACTGCTGTTATAAATCTAAAAAACTATTAACACTGTAGCCCATTTGTGCTATATTTGTATTAGATGGAGGTGTATTATGAGTAAAACAGCTACCGTAAGAGCAAGGATAGAACCAGATTTAAAAGAAGAAGTTGAAAATCTTTTTCATGAATTGGGTTTGTCAACTACTGATGCGATTAATATTTTCTACAAACAAGTAAAACTCCGGCACGGCTTCCCCTTTGAAGTTGCTATACCCAATAAATTGACTGAAAAAGTGCTTAAAGAAACAGATGAGGGCAAAAATCTTATCCGTCATAAAGATACTGATGATATGTTTAATAAACTGGGAATTTAATGCTCATTCCCATCACTACAAAACAATTTGAGAAAGATGTTAAGAAAGCTAAGAAGCAAGGTAAAGAAATTGGGAAGCTAAAACAGGTAATGAAATGCCTTATTGATGAAGTGCCTTTACCTCTTCAGAACAAAGATCACAAATTAACTGGAAATTATTGTCATCATCGCGAATGCCATATTTCTCCAGATTGGTTACTTATTTATAAAGCAACAAAGATAGAAATAATATTTGAGCGTACAGGTTCGCATTCTGAATTGCTTAAAAAGTAGATTTATAACATAAGGAAATATTATGGCAAAATTAATTAAAACACCGACTGAAATTAAAGCATGCGGAAATAAAGAAAAAATAATTAAAGAATTTATTGGGAATGTTAATAGCAGCACAGAAAAAGTAAGTATTGCCAAAATGGATAGTCCTCAAGGATGGGAAGAACCTGGGCAAACTCCAAAATTCAATGAATATACAATCGTTTTAAAAGGAACTTTAAAGATCGAAACTAAAAAAGAATCATTTGATATTAAGGCAGGGCAGGCTCTAATTGTTGAACAAGATGAATGGGTGAAGTACAGCACCCCATATAAAGGCGGTGCTGAATATATTGCTGTTTGCCTTCCTGCTTTTAGTCCTAGCCTTGTTAACAGAGATAACGAAGAAAGATAACAAGTAAATCCAGCGGATGCTGTCGCGCCGTCGCTGATCGCCAAGGCGTTAGATGAAAATAAAAATACATTTAAAAAAGCCTTGGTTTACACAATATAATGTGTTATATATTGTGTAGAAGGAGGTGCGAAGTGGCAACAAATCTAGCGCTAGACGATGAATTGATTCTTCAAGCCTTGAAAGCAGGGCATCATAAAACTAAAAAGGAAGCTGTAACTGCTGCGCTGAAAGAATATATTTCTCACAAAAAGCAATTGGACATCTTTAAGCTTTTTGGAATAATTGATTTTGATAAGGATTATGAATACAAGAAAATGAGAAGCCGATGAAAATTCTGGTTGATACCTGTATATGGTCTCAGGTATTTCGCCATAAATCTCCCAACATAGAATTAACCAAAAAACTTAAAGATCTAATTAAAGACGGCAGAGTTGCTATAATCGGCCCTATCCGGCAAGAACTCCTTTCTGGAATATCAAATGAAAAACAATTTGGTCAATTGAAAGAATTGCTCTCTTCATTCGAAGATATTACGCTTAAAACTGAACATTTTGAAAAAGCAGCTGAATTCAGTAATATCTGTAGAAGTCAAGGAGTTCAAGGCTCAACTATTGATTTTTTAATTTGTGCAGTAGCCTGTTTGGAAAATCTTATTATCTTTACCACAGATAAAGACTTCGAAAACTATAAAAGATTTCTATCAATAAAAGTGAAGCAATTTGTTGAGAGCTTTTAATTCTCGATGACTTCGTAAAGGCTTTGCTTGAACTTATTCTCATCTTCATTATTGTAAAAAGGAATGCCTACAAGCCTGTATTTTTGTGTCTTTTTCTCTGTCTTGATTTCCAGGATCTTGCCATCATATTTTTCA
>DAOVDI010000188.1 GCA_030669585.1 Acidobacteriota bacterium | reverse complement strand
GCTGAATCCATTTTAAGGGAAGGTGTGATCCAGCCGGTGGTTGTGGCGATACGGGATGGCAAGTATGTTCTTGTGTGCGGGTGGAAAAGGGCGCTTGCCGGCCGGAAAATAGGTCTGAAAAAGATCCCTGCACTTGTTTATGATGAGGAAAACGACCAAAGAGTCTATCTGACAGCCCTTGATGAGAATCTCTCCTTGCGTTCGTTATCCCTGGTGGAAAAGGCTGAATGTTTGGAAAAATTAAGATCTTTCGGCCTGAGTGATAAAACACTTGTGAGAGAATACTGTTCTAAACTCGCTGTTCCAGCTAAACCCGCATTTCTTGATATTTTTCTAAAGATCGCCGGTTTGGATGAGGACATGAAACGTTTTATTTCTGAACAGGACATTTCTTTACAGGTTGTTCGACTTCTTTTGGAATTTGATTCTAAAATATGGTCGGATTTAATGCCGTATCTGGAATCTCTTGGACAGAACAAACAAAAACAACTGCTGGAGGACCTTTATGAGATCGGCAGAAGAGAGAACATTTCTTCTGAGCTGATTTTGAAAAGTAAGGAAATCCTCCTTATTTTGAACAATAAAAACCTCTCCGTGCTTCAAAAAGCGGATCAGATCCGCCTGGCCTTGCAGAAGCAGCGGTATCCCCAATATTATTCTTGGAAGGATTTGTTTGAATCCTATGTCGGGAGAATGGGTATGCCTGGGGATATGCACATCGATCCTTCGCCATTCTTTGAGGATGATCAAATTACACTGAAATTTCGCTTTGGAAACCGTGAAGAATATGAAAAGAAACTCTCATTCCTGGCGGATCTCACATTTCATGAGGAATTCACGAAACTGTTGGAAAAGTTCGGCCATGAACAGCACTGATTTTTTCCCGGAAAAAGTTTTTGTAGTTAAGGACTGTCTTGGCCGGCCGATGACAGAAAGGATACTGAAGAGGCTGGCACATGTTCCTGTGGATGTAATAAGTGATGAGCGTGAGGCCCATGAAGATCTTTTAATCTGCCGGGATCCTCTGAGCAAGGGAAAAAAGCGTTTGCTGTTGACAGAACAGAAGGGTGAATTTGTAAAGCCATGTCCCTGCACTCCAAGGTATATCGGCTGCAATTATTACATCATCAATGCTGATGTCCAATGCCCGATGGACTGTTCCTACTGTATTCTCCAGACGTATCTGGCCAGTCCTATAGTAACCGTGCACGTGAATATAGGTGAAATGGAAAGACAGATTGAAATTTTTCTAAAAGATAACCCCCGGCCGCTTCGGATAGGGACAGGAGAACTGGGAGATTCGCTGGCCCTGGATCATATAACAGATCGCTCTCTGGACATGATAGACTGCTTTAAAAATAAAAAAATGGCTCTTTTTGAATTAAAGACAAAAACAGTGAATATTGACAATCTTATGAGAAATGATCCACCGGACAATGTAGTCATTGCCTGGTCTTTAAACGCAGAAAAAATCGCTTCCAGCGAGGAAAAAGGGGCGCCTCCTGTTATAGAGAGAATAAAGGCAGCCGCCCGTGTATCAAAAAAGGGATACTATGTTGCTTTCCATTTTGACCCGATAATTATTTTTCCAGGATGGAAGGATGGTTATCACGAGGTTATTGCAGAATTGATGGCACAGATTGATAGAAGAAAGATTGCCTGG
>DAOVDI010000174.1 GCA_030669585.1 Acidobacteriota bacterium | reverse complement strand
CTCAGTCACAATCCCTGCCTCTTCCGGGGCCATCATTATATGCGGGGTCAGCAGAAATACTATTTCTGTCCGCTCTTTTACTGTTTGGTGGTCCTTGAAAAAGAAACCTATTATGGGTAAGTCTCCAAGGAAAGGAACCTTGTCCTCAATAACATGGTCTTTCTCGGTTACAAGCCCGCCAATGGCCAGGGTGTGACTTTCCGGGACAACAGCGATCGTCGCTACGGAATTCTCCGACAGCACATCCACATTGGTTGATTCCCAGGGGGTTACAGGATTTCCAGCCGCGTCAAAGGCGCTGTACTGGATCGTCGCGGCCCCCTTATTTATAGTCGATTGATTGATATTAATTTTCAGTGTAACGCTCTTGTCCTCATTTATCTGGGGCGTAATCTGCAGGCTTGTGCCCACAAGCTCGACACTTTTGTATCGGGGTGTAGTATAACCCTGCATAGTCATGTCTCCATCATCATCAAAAACAGGCGGAATAACATCTATGTCTTCGAATAAGGGAAAATTCTTCAGTCCTGTCTCTAAAATTGCCTGGCTGTTTTGGGCGGCAACAATCATCGGGGTTCCGATTATGTTTATGATCCCATCCTTCTTCAGCAGTTTCATCTGGAGATCCAGTTTCCATTTATCATCGACAAAATTATAAAAAGCGTTTGCGCCTGCCGCGCCAAATATTGGCGCTGTCCAGGTTTTAGCGGCCTCGCCGTATGATTCACCCCCCTTTTCTCTGTAGCCGAAATTTGTGAGCTGAAAGAATGAGGTAAAATCATCAGTAAGGGTTGTTTTAAGGATCCTGCACTCGATCAGGACCTGGGGAGTCGGAGTGTCAAGCTTATCTATCAGATCGCGGATCTCTCTTAAAATCTCATCATCTGTTGAAGAAGCAATAATAGTGTTGTTGCGCAAAAAGATACTTATAATGGCAAAACCTACCTGTTTGTTGATCCAGCGGATATCCCGGGCCGTAAGTTTCATGTCCAGCTTTGCTCCCAAAAGGGCCCCTATCTTTTCGACAGTGATGTTTTTTTTGAATTCAGGCGTCTCAATATTTTTTGTGATATCTGCATCCGATTTTTTCGCCTGGATCGTTGTTTCCTCCTCTCCTATCTTGGGCTCCTTAAGATGCTCGTAACTCCTGAGATTGACTGGCAAAACATATTCAACCCTGTTGCCCATAACGCTGGCAATAGAATCGGCCAATTGGGGAGCAGACGCGTGTTTGAGGTTAAACACCATGGTTTTTATCTTGAAATCCAGGCTTGCTTGATCTGCAAAATCGCCGGCATTCATGAGGCAGATATAATTCTTTTCCTTATTTTCCTCATACCACAAGTTATACTTTTTGCAGATAGCTTCTATGGCGGTAATGACAGGAACATTTGTGATGAAAATTTCTACGAATTTATAGTGAATACCTTCCCTGCATACAATATTTTTACCGGATTTTATTGAAATTTCCTTAAGCACCTGGCCAAGATAACCTCCCCTTAGCGCAACGTGGATCTTTCCCTCCGATATGTTAACGGCGCCTTGTTTTATCTCTTTAACCGCGCGGTCCGGTCCGATATCATAATAACTCATCCGGATGGCTCCGGTTAAATCTTCTGCTTCATTCCTGATGCGGATATAACTTCCACCAACTTTATAAACCAGGCTGTACTGCTTGCAAAGCATATCCAGCGCTGTTTTGAGACTGACATCTTTTAAAAATATTGTGATCTTTCTATTGAGCAACTGGTTTCGATTTTCATCCTCATCCGCTTCCTTGCCGCCTTCCCCTGTCAGAATTTCTTTTTTCCCAAATAATACGGTTTTGACCACAAAATTTACACCTGTGAGAGATGAGATAACCTTTAAAACATTGGAAAGCTTTTCATCCTGGAAATCAAGGGCGCCAACCTTTATATTATCCAGTTTTTCCTCTAAAGGAGAGATTTGCCTCTGTTTGGACCCTTTGATACTTATAGAATCCGGATTGACATCATAAGCAAGGCCGTACTTGTAGCAGAGCATTTCTATTGCAGTTATGAGACTGGTATCTCTTCTTATAAAAATTGTAACTTCAGTATTCATTAAAGTTCTATCGATCTTAAAATTTACGCCTGTCATGGAAGAGATAATATCAAACACAGCCGGGAATTTTTCGCCATCAAAGTTAAGGGGGCCGATCTTTTTGTTCCCCAGAGCCTCCAATGACTCAACATCCAATGACTCAGGCTCCAATGACTCAACATCCAATGACTCAGGCTCCAATGACGGCGCCTCATCAGTTTCATGTTCAACAACGAGCTGTGAGGGCTCATCCTGCTGCTGAGGGATGGGCTTTTCCTGACCGGCATCCCGTGGTTTTTCAGCAGATGGAAAAAGCGGCTTGACATGAGATCCGGAAGCACATCCCCAAAACTGGGCCGTCATGGAAACAATCATCAGTAATAGTAAAAATCCTCGTAATTTATTCAATTTTCAAACTATCCTTTCCTTGGATTGTTGATT
>DAOVDI010000102.1 GCA_030669585.1 Acidobacteriota bacterium | reverse complement strand
GGACAAAGCGGCAAGAGCACGAGTTCGATTGAATCGAGTCAGGCTAGGAAATTTCGGCGACTGCAAATCGGTGGGAGAAGGTGTAAGCGAACTTAAAATCGACTATGGTCCTGGCTACCGTGTGTATTTTGCAAGGAACGGCGCTACTGTCGTTATTCTTCTGAGCGGTGGTACTAAAAAGAATCAATCAAAAGACATTCAATTGGCGCAAAAATATTGGGCCGATTATCAACGGAGGACGACATGAAAAATACGACAACCGAATCATACGAAAAAGGTTTGAAAGAAGATCTCATTAATCCTGTTGAAGCTGCAGAATATCTCAATGCTGCACTGGAAGACGGATCATATGAAGTCTTCCTTATGGCTCTTAAAGATGTTGCTAATGCTAAAGGAATTTCAGAAATAGCTCGTCTAACCAATCTCAATAGAGAAAACCTGTACCGAATACTGTCAACAAAAGGAAATCCTAAACTTACAAGTCTTAATTCTGTTCTGCATAGTGTTGGATTGAAACTCGCAGTTGAAGTGGAAAATTACGTCGGATAACATGCAGCTAACAAATCACTGCACTGGATTTTTACTCCGCTGCGCTCCGTAAAAACCAGTGAGTTCAAACGTTAGCGATCAAAGAATAACATGAAACTTCAATACCTTGGTGACTCGAAAGATAGCTTCAAATGGGATTATCACGACTATCTGACCAATGCACTCGGATTCAAGTTGTTGAACATTCTGCTCATGATGACCCCCGACGACAATACAAATGAAGGAAAAACAAAACCTGACTGGTTCCCGGCAAGAAACGAAATAATTCAATTTTGCCATGAGTTACGGGTTGAAAGAGATATTTCTATAATAAAATTACTCCCTCTCAAAACTGGTGCTTCGTACAAGCTGAATCTCCATAAACCAGAAAATTACATTTCAGAAACAGACAGAAATTCATTTTGTTACGGCATATCAAATCATTGTGACCAAGTGGTATTCCTTGACCCAGACAATGGCCTGGAGCCAGAAAGAAAATACAACAAAAAGCATGTGAGGTATTCGGAAATATCGACAATGTTGGACCAAATTTCCCACAACTCAGTTATTTCTGTATTTCAACATTTTAGAAGAATCAAATTTAAAGATGACTTTGCACGAATAAAGGAAAGACTTTTAGCAGTTATTCCATCGGCACATTTGGCGGGCATTTTTTGGCATCAACTTATGTTTGTGGTTATTGGAAAGTCTGAAAGGACAATGGGAAATATCCGGCAATTAAACAAAGCCTATGCCGAAACGTACCCTATTGAAATAATATAAAAAAATCGCTAACCAGGCACTTGAGATGGACTGGGCAAAGCCGTGCCGCTTTTGAAAAGCAGTATTTGACCGTTAGTTTTTACCTTTATCATAGTTTTTCGGTTATCGTTGCCCAGCCACTCAGCTCTACGTTAGGCTCACCAATAAAAAAGGTGCATTTTGAGAAGGTATGATATATAATCATACTGGAGGCGAAATATGAGTGCATCAAAAATTGCAATAACTATTGATTCAACTCTAGTTGACGAGCTTGATAGGCTTGTCGTTGAGAACAAGTTCCCAAGTCGTAGCAGAGCTATCCAGACTGCGGTAGCAGAGAAGTTAAAGAAAATTCGCGCAACAAGGCTCGCGACTGAATGTTCAAAACTTAATCCCGAATTTGAGCAAAACATTGCCGAGGAAGGCTTGAGCGAGGAATTGGAATCTTGGCCAGAGTATTAAGGGGTGAAGTCCGATGGGCTAATCTCCAACCCACGATTGGCCACGAACAAGCAGGAAAACGTCCGGTACTTATTCTAAGCGCAGACGTTTTCAATCATAGATCAGGAACTGTGATAGCGGTAGCTCTGACCAGCCAACCTCCATCTGCGGGATTTCCACTCACTCTCGAACTTGGATCGACTCAACTTCCTAAAAAATCTTGGGTTAAAATCAGTCAAATCAGAACGCTTTCAATAAAGCGGATTGGTAGGAAACTTGGTGTTGCCGTTCCTGAGGAAATAGCCAAAGTATTGGAAGGTTTGAACGAAATATTGGGAGCCTAACAAGCGTTAAGAGCTGACGTACCAATGGATTATGCAAAGCTTTGGACGAATATCTGTGACTGGCTTTCAGGCACTTCATTCATTTTGACATAAACAGAGCCCCGTGCTATATGTGACGGGGCTTTCAAATGCTAAAAAGACGCTATTTTTCTTTCCTATGGATATTATTCTTTGTTGTTGTAGGAATCCTCATTTCTGTCTTTTTATCCCGGCTGGATAACAATCCTTCCATTCCGTCTTATGGGAGTTTACAGGGTCAAAAAAATGGGGAATATGGATATCCACAGCGCATAATTTGTGCGACGCCCGGAATAACGGAGATCGTGTTTACTCTAGAATGCGGGGACAGAGTTGTCGGTGTCAGTCAATTCAGCAAATATCCTGAGGAGGTCAAGGAAAAAACCGTGATCGGAGGCTTGATCGACCCTCACCGGGAGCGGATCCTGGCGCTTAAACCTGATCTTTTTCTAACCCAGGGACATCATCAATCTATGGCCGCTTTCTGCAGGAAACATGGGATCCGGTTTCTCTCTGTTCAGATCGAAAGGCTTAATGATATTCCTGAAGCCGTGCTTTTTCTCGGAAAAACACTTAAAGTCGAAGCGAGGGCAGAAAAATTGGCCAAATCGATCACAGAAGCTCTTCAGGAGATTAGGAGAAAAGTCCAGGAAAGGAAAAAACGAACTGTTTTTTTAAGCCTGGGTCATACACCCGGAGATTTAACTGGGATTATGACTGCGGGAAAAGGAACGTTCCTACATGAATTGATTGAAATTGCAGGAGGAGCCAACATATTTGCCGATGTCAAAGGAAAATATCCTCAAATCTCGAAGGAAGCCTTGGTCAAAAGGCAGCCTGATTTGATCATTGAACTCAACGGACTGCCTGCAGGCAAACTTAAGCTTATGAAACAGGATTGGAACAAGCTTTCCATTCTGACAGCCGTAAAAAAAGGGAAGATATATTTTCTTGCGGATGATTATCTTCTTATTCCCGGCGTTCGGGTTGCCCAGACAGCAGAACATCTCGCCCGTATCATTCATCCCGAGGTTTTTGATGAATAAGCCGATCATCGAACTTCGAGACATTTACTATTGTTATCCTGATTCCGAGTGGGAACTGTCCTTATCCGGGCTCGCTATCATGCCCGGTGAAGTTGTGGGGATCATCGGACCCAACGGCTCGGGAAAGAGCACTCTGCTTCGTATTGCTGCCGGTGTATTGAGCCCTATAAAGGGGGATGTATATCTGGCAGGTTCTGACCTGAAACAAATGGACAGAAGAACCATTGCAAGATACATGGGATACCTCCCGCAGGAATTGATCAGTGTTTACGATTATACGGTGGAAGATATTGTCCGGATGGGAAGATACCCATATATCAAGGGATTTGGCGCCTTCAAAGAGCCGGATCAAAGGGCTGTCATTCGCAGCCTGGAACGGACGGATCTGACGGAATTCAAACACCGCAGGCTTTCCAGTCTTTCAGGGGGCGAGAAAAAGCGGGTTTTTCTCGCGTCGGTCCTGGCGCAGGAACCGGATATTCTCTTGCTGGACGAACCGACAAGCGCTTTGGACATTCACAGGCAGGTCTATTTTTTCCGTCTTCTTCGCGAACTGGCTTCAGACGGACTGGGAATCGGAGTTGTGACTCACGACTTGAATATGGCATCATTGTTCAGCGACCGGCTGATCTTACTTCTCGAGGGAAAATGTTTCAGATCCGGAACTCCCGGGGAAGTGCTTGATTCTTCTGTTTTAAAAAAAGTGTACGGAGACGGTCTCTTGCTGAACAAGCACCCTGAGTCTCATAGGCCTGCAGTGTTGCCCAGGATCGGACCGGAGAAAAGCTCATGAAAACCAGGGCGGTTATTTTATATGGACTTCTGTTCCTGAGTGTGTTTTTGGTTTTACCCTGGATCGGACCGGAATCTATCGATCCGGGAAAAATTATCCAATTTTTAAGTGGGAACAATACCCCGGACGGCAGTATCTTCTGGCTTCAGAGATTGCCCCGGGTGATTCTGGGCCTTCTGGCTGGAGGAGCGCTTGCGGTCGTCGGGGCCGCGTTCCAGGTTCTGTTCCGGAATCCACTGGTCGAGCCGTTTACATTAGGGGTCAGCGGAGGCGCTGCTCTTGGAGCCTTTATTGCCATATCCATACCAAAACTCTTGCTGACATGGGGTCCCTTCAGCACCCTCCAGGTCCTGGCAGTCCTCGGGGCTTCTCTAAGTCTTACTCTCATCTACAGGCTTGCCCATCGCCAGGGTGGAGTGTCCATATACACATTGCTTCTGGCAGGTGTGACGATCAGCATCATGTGCGGAGGCGGAATCCTCCTTCTGACCTATCTTTCCAGCCCTAATGCCCTGGTAGTGTTCCAGAGGTGGATGATGGGAGGGATAGATGTTGTTGGGTTTCATGAGCTGAGCGCCCTCTTTCCCATCCTTCTTCCCGGGATAGGAATCCTTTTCCTTCATGCGAACGACCTTAATCATATTGCCTTGGGGGAAGAGATGGCTCTCGGACATGGCGTGGATGTCAAAATCGTACAGAGGGACGTTTTTATTGGAGGGGGGCTTGCTACTGCTGCGGTCGTATCTCTGGTCGGCCCGATCGGTTTTGTGGGGTTGATAGTGCCACATGCGGTGCGAAGGCTCAGCGGTTATGACCAACGCCTGGTTTTGATTGGTTCTTTTTTTCTTGGGGGAGCGTCTCTGGCTGTATGTGACGCACTGGCAAGAACTGTTTTGGCTCCCACAGAGCTTCCTGTCGGTATCATTACCGCGTTGATCGGGGGGCCGTTGTTCATCTATCTTTTGATATCCCGCATCGGGAAATAAAAGACATCTATTATCGCGAGCCTAAACTTGACTTTGTCTGCATTTCATGCCAGCATAAATTACTTCCGGTTTCAGGAAGAGGGAAGTTCGTGAAATACGAACACAGCCCCCGCTACTGTAATCGAGGACAATTTCCAGAATATGCCACTGTTCTCGGAAGAGAATGGGAAGGCCTGGAAAGAGAATGATCCGAGAGTCAGGAGACCTCCCTGAAACCAGAATAACCCGTCTTCGGGAGGAAGGTAGGGTTGGTTTTTCCTGCCAAATTTCCCCGTAAAAGACAGCAAGCCCGGCAACTGTCTGCTGCGGGGAAACCATCCTGAACGGGGACAATACACAATAGGAGTTTTAAATGAAAAAAAGATTGTTTTTTATTGTCCTCGTTGTTTTTTTCTTTGTATCTTCAAGTTATTCTGAGGATAGCGAAGATCGAACAACAAAGTCATCTATCCAGCACCGGATCACGGTTACGGCCAACAGGATCGAGACCCCTGAGAATGAGGTCGCCAGTTCTGTTACTGTCATTACGAGGGAAGAGCTGCAGAGGATGAATAAATCCACTGTCCTTGAAGCCCTCGAGGGGATTATGGGGTTAATATTTACACAGAACGGTCCTCCGGGTTCATCCGCTTCCCTCCTCATGCGTGGTGCCAATTCCGAGCACACAAAGATCATGATCGATGGTGTGGAAGTAAATGATCCTATTACTCCGGGTCGCACTTTTGATCTGAGCCTTCTCCTTCTGGATAATGTTGAGCGGATTGAGATCCTGCGTGGTCCCCAGAGCACTCTTTACGGTTCCGATGCTATGGCCGGTGTTGTCAACATTATTACACGAAAAGGCGAGGGAAAAGGGGAAATTGAATTTTCTTCCAGGGCAGGTTCCTATGGAACCAGGGAGATGAATGCGGTTATCAGCGGTGGAAAAGAGATATGGTCCTATTCTTTTGGTGCGTCCTATCTGGAGACTGAGGGTGTATCTGCTGCCGGCTCGGCTTATTCCGGAAATCAGGAAAAAGATGGCATGCGCAATCAATCCTTTTCCTGGAGGTTTGATGTGAGGCCCAGGAAAAATCTTTCTTTTGATATTGTATTGAAGTCCATAAATACAAAGCTGGATATTGATAATTTTGGAGGAGCTTATGGTGACGATCCTAATAATGTCCAGACATATGATGCTTTTCTTTTTAAAACGGGGTTTAAAGGCCTCTTTCTGAACAATCGCTGGGAGCAAAAATTTTATGTTTCTCTTTTGGAGAATGACCGGCAGTATGACAATCCGAAGGACGAACAGAATCCTTTCTCTTCGGAAGATGCCTTTTACAAAAGCAGGATTTTCAAGATCGATTGGCAGCACAACCTTTTTCTAAATAAGACCAACACTCTGACGTTTGGTTTTGAGCATCTCCGGGAACAAGGTGAATCCGAGTACAATTCAATGGGGCTTTATGGCCCCTTTTCAAGCTTTTTCCCCACGAAAAAAGCTCATTTGACCAGCGCCTATATTCAGGACAAGATACGGCTGGCAAATCGCTTTTTTGCAACAGTGGGAGCCCGTCTTGACTCCCATAATCGATTTGGAAGCGCAGTTACATTCAGGATTGCTCCCTCTTATTATATAGAAACGACAGGAACAAGGCTCAAAGCGACCTATGGAACAGGATTTAAAGCGCCTTCGCTTTATCAATTGTATGCTCCAGGGACATTCTGGGGGCCGGTTGGGAATGAAGATCTGGAACCGGAAAAATCCACTGGATGGGATGCTGGATTTGAACAAAGCTTTTTCGGAAATCGGTTCTTGTTGGGAGCAACATATTTTCAAAGCACCTATGAAAACCTGGTCCTCTTTGACTATGTCAGGGGTTATGTAAATATAGGTGAAGCTGTTTCTACCGGGGCTGAAGTGTATCTGAAAGGGCAGCCTTTAGAAAACATGTCTTTCTCTGCATCCTATACTCGGACTGATGCCAGGGATAAAAAAACAGATTCTTTTCTTTTAAGAAGACCAAGGAATAAATTTTCGGCCAGTATGGATTTTTCATTTAAGAAAAAGGCGAATATCACCCTGACCATTCTTCATATCGGGGAAAGGGAAGATATGGCCTGGATCGGATGGACGCCAACAAGAGTGACCATGGATGCTTTTACACTTTTGAATGGAACTGTATCATACAATCTGATTCCCGGATTTGAAATTTATGTGCGGCTGGATAACATCCTGGATAGTGAATACGAACTGGTCAAAGGATATGGGACTTTAGGGTTCGCTATTTACGGAGGTATAAAGATTCTGATTCAGTGATGGGGACGGTTCTGTTTTTTGCCTGAGTCGAACTCAGGCATGTTTGCCGGCTGCTGTTGACAATATTCAGTATTATTTTCTATAGTATTTATTTGCTATATTGTTGTCCCGGTTTTGAAAAAGTAGAATGAATAATTTAACGGCCGAACATTTAGTCAAATTGGTCAAAAGTGTTTTCCCCAGACTGCCGGATGATCGTTATTTGGGGATTATGGTGGATATCCCAAGAAAAGCTGAGCAGGATAATGAAGATTGGGAAAAAAGACGGAGCATGGCTTCGGAATGGTATGACCTCCTGAAAGATCGAGTTGGCAAACTTGATCTTCATGGA
>DAOVDI010000027.1 GCA_030669585.1 Acidobacteriota bacterium | reverse complement strand
TTGAAGTCGAAATAAGAAAAGAGGCGAAAGGCCAAAGGTGAAAGGTGAAAGTAAGACGTCGTTCCCGTGGAAACGGGAAACCAGGATAAGATATGAAAATAAAGAAAACAGACTGGATTCCCGTTTACACGGGAATGACGAAATAAACAATTTTTTCCTACTGCGAACGGAACACGACGAAGCCACTGCGGTGAGATCGGCTCGCCCGTAGGGTAAAAAGTGTCGATACATAAAGATAGGTCTTCAAATAATCTTATTGTTGTTTAAACGTATCGACAATTTTTATAAATAAAGCAGGTATTAGTGTTTTTCGCCTTTGATCATTTTTATCCCATGTTCCAAGACCGGTATCAACAGGCGTGTACACATAGAAACAGCCTTGACCGACCCGGGAAAATTGACGATGATCGTTTTTCCTTTTACTCCGCTGTATCCCCGTGACAGCACAGCATTTTTAGTCTCTTTAATGGATTCCCTCCGCAAATACTCGCTTATTCCAGGCAGTTCTTTGTCACATATCTCTTCTGTCACTTCAGGCGTGATATCACGCGGCGAAATTCCTGTTCCTCCATTTGTAAAGATATAATCCTTTTCCAGGTTTCCAATGATCGCCTGACGGATCGCCTCTTTTTCATCAGGCACCACAGTCAGAACGACATTAATATTCAGCTTACTTTTCTGAAGAATATTCTTTATCTCCGGGCCGGACAGGTCCTCATACTCCCCTTTAAACGCTCTATCTGATACTGTAATGACCGCTACTTCCAGCATAGACGATCCCTCCTTTGATCACTCTTGCAAAAACTGATTTTTCCGGCATGATACAGCGGCCTGCCAGTTCCTGGATTATACACGGAGTGTGGCATTCCTTCCCCTTCTGGGTGATCTCCAGTTCTGTTTCGCCTATGATTAGGCGTCCGCCCACCTCTGTTATTGTCAAGTCTATCCCGCGAGTAACTATATTTTCACCGAATGCGCCATGCTCAAGAGATAAACCTTCAGACCGTACAATGTCGATCTCTTCTCCCGCCAGGAACGAGACCTGACGAATCCCCGGCCCTGCATGAGAATCCTTTTCAATCCCATAATCCTTTATCAACAGGATGTTCTCGACGGCATGCTTTTGTATGTTTTTTTGATCGGAAACACAAACCGCTTCAATTTCAAATCTCATTCTTGGATTTCTCCTTTAAAGATATTTCACTGATCTTCATTGTCTTATCCACAGCTTTGCACATATCATATATTGTCAATGCTGCAATGGAAATCGCTGTTAAGGCTTCCATTTCTGCACCGGTCCTGCCAATACACACAACCCGGCTTTTAATATCCACACCATCATTTGTAATGTCCAGCATCACCTGGATGTGGTCGAGAGTGATATTATGGCACAAAGGAATAAGTTCAGATGTCCGCTTTGCTCCCTGAACAGCAGCGATCCGTGCAGTGGAAAGCACATCCCCCTTCTGGATCCGGTTTTTTTTTATGAGATCAACCGTCCCCTGCTGAAGATATATCTTTCCGGATGCGACCGCTTCTCTCCTCACAATAGTCTTTTTACTGACATCCACCATTTCGGCTTTACCATCTTGTGTCACATGGGAAAGTTTCATTTTATCCTCCTATTTCCCAATTTCCCCTGATCGTACAGGACTGCCCTTCTTCAGGTTTATTCAGAATGGCCTTCCTCAGGCTGCCCGCTATATCTTCAAAATCCACATCAATCTCTTGATCTGAAAAAAGACAGGGTTTAAGCTTTCCGTCTGCAGTCAACCGGATCCGGTTGCAGAAATCACATGGGAGCGGCCGTTCCGCCTCAGCATCAGACTGATTGTTTTTTCGGCTGTTTAATGAATAGTGATTGATTCTCTGAAGTACAAGCGCATTTTCCCAGCAAAAATCTTTAATTTTATTTACATCTTCATCATTCAATCCGGGAATCAGCACCATATTCAATTTGGTTCTCGTAAATCCCGCCTTCTGCACAGCTTCTATCCCTTTCAGAACTCTACCCAAGTCCCCCCCGCGGGTTATTTTTCGGTATTTCTCCGGATCCAGGGTATCCAGAGATATATTGATTCTGTCCAAACCGGAGTTTTTAAGCTCGTCTGCCATTGATTCCAGCAGAATTCCGTTTGTCGTTAGTGTGATCTCTTTCAGCCCTTTAATCACTCTCAGATCACGGATCAATTGGCAGATGTCTTTCCTGACCAGAGGTTCTCCACCTGTTAAGCGAACTTTTGTGATCTCGCACTTGACAGCTTCCCTGACTATCAGGACGATTTCCTCATAAGAAAGGATCCGGTTGCGGTTCTTCAATATAACTCCGTGTGGAGGCATACAATAGATACATCTCAGATTGCACCGGTCAGTGACCGATATCCTCAAATAATTGATTTTTCTATTGAATCGATCGAACATTCACCGTGCTCCCGGCTAGCATCTTTTTGATCCCTTTTGGTATACAGACAAATCCATCGGCCTTGTTTAGGGCAAAAATGTGGGCAGAGCCATGGTAAGGAAGGGGCTTGACTTCTCCGCCTTTATACAGGACAGGGACAAACGCTGACCGATTGGCTCGTTTTCTGGAAAGATCGTTTTTTAAAATCCCTTGTTTATAGACCGGTTTGAACTCATGCCCCATCATCCTGTATAGAAAAGGCTTAATAAATATCTCAAAAATTACAATAGTGGAGACTGGATTTCCCGGCGCTCCAAAAACTACATCGTGCTTTCGAGTAGCAAAAACAGTCGGCTTACCCGGCTTGACAGCCACTTTATCAAAATGTAGTTCAAAACCTGTATTTTTCAGAATTCCAGGGACAAAATCATAGTCCCCTTCTGATACCCCCCCGGAAAAGATAACCACATCACATGGCTGCCACAGCTTTTCAAAAACCCTTTGTATCCTGTTTATGTTATCGGAAACAATTCCGGCATTGTGGATTTCAAGCCCCATCTGTTGGGCCTGCGCTGATAATGAATACGAATTGCTGTCATAGATCTGCCCCTCTTTTAACGGAGAACCCGGATCAACCAGCTCAGACCCGGTCACCACAATTCCCACAACCGGTCTTCTGAATGCTTTAAAACGTGACAAACCCATGGAGGCGAGAATTCCGACCTCTGGAGGACGGATCAACGTTCCTTTTTTTAATACCACATCTCCAGGTTTCACATCCTCCCCCATCCTGCAGAGGTTAATATTATAATCCTTTCCGATGATCCGCATATATCCTTCTTTTTCTTCTGTTACTTCTTTTATAATAACCTTATCTGCGCCTTCGGGCATCATTCCCCCGGTCATGATCTTGGCACAATTCCCTTTTGTGATTTTCTTTTTGGGAATAACTCCGGCAGGCACAATCTCGATGATCTTAAAACGTTTGGAATCATCATCAGATATGAATGCATATCCATCCATAGCGGATTTATCAAAGGGAGGCATATAGATCGGAGATACTACATCCTGCGCTAAAATGCGGCCTAACGCATCGGAGACAGCAGCTTCCTCTGTATGTATTCTTACAGGAATTTGCTTTAAGATCCTCTCTGCTTCTTCAACTAAGATCATTGTCCCTCCTTAATGTTTAAAGACCTTGACTGCAGATGTCTTAAAAGTCACCCAGAGCCTGGTTCCAGGTTTTATATCCATTTCCCTCAGCGACGAGTATGTGATATCCACATGAAATAATACTCCAGTATCGATCATCACTTCCATATGACTTCCCCTTTGGATCAGCTTAACCACTTTCCCATAAAAAGAATTCCTTGCAGATGATAGGATTTTCTCCTTTGAAAGAAAAATATCGCTTGACCTGATGGCAATGTAGGCGGACTTCGCTTCCTGCACCAAAGTCAGAATCTCGTTCCCTCTGATATCTATCTTATTATTTTCAATTTTTCCGCTGAAAACATTTTTATACCCCATGAAATCAGCAGCCTTCCTTGTGCTGGGATTGTTGAACACCGCCTCCGGAGTATCTATTTGAATTATCCGGCCATCCATTAAAACAGCGATCCTGTCGCCCAGCGCCAGGGCTTCCTCAAAATCATGGGTTACATGTATGATTGTAGCTCTGTGATCTCTGTGCAGTTTCATAAACAGTCTGTGAGTTTTGATCTTTGTGCTCATATCCAGGGCAGCCGTGGGCTCATCAAACAGATAAACATCCGGATCCAAGACCATAGCACGTGCAATAGCAGTTCGCTGCTTCTCTCCTCCTGATAAGGTTTGGACACTGCGGTGAAGCAGATGCGTTATTTCAAGTTCTTCAGCCACGGCCTGAACAGAGATATCTGTTTTACTTTTTTCTTCTTTTTTAATACGCAGCCCATAAGCAATATTATTAAATACATTCATATGGGGAAACAGCATATAATCCTGATAGATCAGACCGATACCTTTTTCCTTGACGCCGTAAATCTTTCCGGAATCAGGTTTGGTCAAGCCTGCGATCATTTCCAGCAAAATCGTTTTCCCGGATCCGCTCGGTCCCAGTACAACAAAATACTCCCCTTTCCGGATATCGATATTGACGTCTGATATTTCAAAATCCAAAAACGTTTTTCTGAGCCTTTCGATCCGGATCATTTTCTATCCTCGATAACACGCAGAATTATGAATATGACCAGGCTGATAATTATCAGTAAAACCGTAACCGGAACGGCATAACTCAATCCGAAATTCTGAAAACGCTCGAAGATCATAACAGGCGCTGTCATTGGATGATAGGCCAGGATAACAACGGCTCCAAATTCGGATATGCCTCTAGCCCACATCATAATCCCTCCGGAAATGATTGATTTCCTGGCCATAGGAAGACTCACTGTAATGAACGTTTTCCAGTAGGAAGCGCCCAGAGTCATTGCGGTCTTTTCATAACGGACATCGATCAGTTTAAAAGCCTCCTTGGCGCTGTTAATGAGAAAAGGGACGGAAACAAAAAACATGCCCACGGAAATGGCGGCTTCTGTCCCTATGATCGAGATGCCGGTCCACCGTGTAAAAAGAGAATGACGCCCCCAGACCATCAAGAGCGCTATCCCGGCTGCTGTATGGGGAATGATCACTGGAATGTCGATCAAACCCTCTATTATTTTTTTCCCGAAAAAGCATGTCCTGGCCAGCATGTATGCCAGCGGCACTCCAAAAATAAAAGCTATTATTGTAGCCCATAAGGATGCTCTGAGAGTCAAACATATCGACCGGAGAACATCCTTATCCAGTGCAGTTCTGGCCAGCTCACCGGGATCAGAAGATATCATCATTTGGAAAAGAGGGATCACAATAAAAAGGATAAGAAGAGTTCCTAACAGAGAGAATACGATCTTAAATTTCATCTCTCCCTCTGGTAAAGAACATCTTTAAAGATTCAGGAAGAGCTTCAATATGATCTACTCTCGGAGATATGACCGGGAAAAGACTGCTCTCCTGCATGATCCGCTGTCCCTCGGGTCCAATGACAAACGCCACAAATCTTTCTGCCAGTTCAGGATAACGCACGGTATTGGGAATGGTGATCCCATAGATGATAGGAGCTCCGCGGCGGACGATTTTCTCTCCGGGCGCAGCCCCGCTTATCTCAACACTGACTTCTTTGTAAAGGGATTCTAATGATGGAGATCTCAGGTTGATCTCATCAGGCAGCGCAATATAATGTCCCTTATGCTGCTCGGCTATGCTGCGGTAAATAAATATATAATCCAGCTCCCCTGCATCAAGGAGGGCCAGGAGATCGACTTCCTTGGGCCGTATGTTTTTCCTGGGCAGCTTATCCACAAGCTGTGTATACAGCCCCGGTCTTTTGAAATACTTCTCAGCCAACTTCCAGCACAGAATGGTTCTGTAACCGCAAGGATCAGCATCAGGGTCTGAATGGCCGTACTCCACTCCGGATCTAAGCAGGATATCAGGCCAGTTATCTGCGCTTATCTCTCCGGCATAGCGGCTCCTCTCGTTATACATGATAGTCATCGCATTCACTGCAAAATCGATGCAGAAGCCGGCATGATCAGGGATCATCAGCTTCCTGATCACCTCGGAGTCAGCAGAGGCCATTATATCCGCAGCCCTGTTCAACTCGGTTATTTTCCGTGCGCACGTCCGGCTGCCTGCGGCCTCGGTTTGAACGACAACTCCGGGATTTACCCGCATAAATTCTTCGGTCAGGTTTTTGAATGGAATTGAAAGAGAACCGGCATGAAAGATAAGCAGCGTATCCTTTTTTTGCTGGCAAGCAGCCAAACAAAGAACCAGGACAACCAGGCAAAAAATAAGCTTTTTTTTCAAATGTTCTTTCTCCTTTCCAAACACGGGAGGCAAGACCGTTTCCCGTCTCACCCTATCGGCTTAAAGGCATTGCCGAAGCTTTAGCGCTTCAAGCTCGGAGAATAATAACTGGATGCTATCAGTACACAATCATAGCCGGAAGAAACAAAGAGGTCAAATGACCCGGGATCGGCTTCTATTGCTTTTTTTCCGGCTTTATCCTCGCAGCCCAACCTCCGCCCGGGGCGAGCTTGATCTTTAACCTCGTCTCTGAGCTCAGTTTACTGGCACTTTTTTTATAATCACTGCCATACCTGTCTGCATTGATACCATCCATATAGATCTCAGCCATGTACTTCCCTTCTCCAAGAAAGGAAAAATCCACAACAAGTTCCCGGGGAGTCCAATCCGTCATTGCGCCCACATACCAGTCAGACCCGGATCGCCTGGCGATAAGAATATAATCTGCCACACGGGCATCCAATACCCTGGTTTCATCCCAGACCACAGGAACATCTGCCAGGAATTCCATACACTCTTTTTCTTTCAAGTACAAAGAAGGACTATCGGACAGCATTTGCAGCGGACTTTCAAAAACCACATACATAGCCAGTTGATGACAGCGGGTTCCCATGCTCATGGGGCGGTAGAATACCGGTTTAAAATTCTTCTTCTGGGAATTGATCATGGCCCCGGGCGTATAATCCATTGGGCCGGCCAGCATCCGGATAAAAGGTATCGTGACATTGTGTTCAGGGCTGGCTTTTTCTGACCATTTGCTGTTCTCCAGTCCGATGACCCCTTCTCTTGTCAGGATATTTGGATAAGCCCTCCTAAGGCCTGTTGGCTTATAGGCCCCGTGAAAATCGACCAGCAGGTGCCGTTTAGCGGCTTCTCTGGCAATTTTTCTGTAATAATTCACCATCCACTGGTCATCTCGCTGCATAAAATCAACCTTTATTCCCTTGATCCCCCATTCTTCAAACTGATCCAAGGCCTCAACCAACTGGTCCTCAAGAGTTTTCCAGACCACCCAGAGGATAAGGCCAACTCCTTTTACCCTGCCGTATTGAACAATCTCTTCCATATCGATCTCAGGCTTTATATCCATTAGATTCCCAAGAACATACCAGCCTTCGTCCAGTATGATATATTCGATCCCATATTGGGAGGCAAAGTCGATGTAATACTTATATGTCTCTGTATTGATCCCGGCCCTGAAATTCACACCAAAGATATTGTTTGCATTCCACCAATCCCATGCCACTTTTCCTGGTCTTATCCAGGATGTATCTTTTAACTCAAGGGCCCCAGCCAGCTTGTAGATCATCTGCGTTTCGATCAGATCACCATCCTTGTCTGCAAAAATCAGAACGCGCCATGGGAAATCCCGGCTCCCCGATGTTTCAGCAATATAGTCTGCCCTCCTTTTCACATGAATATCCCTGTCCCGCGTCTGTTTTTCTTCCAGCGAAAACATTGGGAAAATGCCATGTAAAGACGGCCTGCTGGTTCCTCTCAGATACATTCCGGCGTAATCTTTGAGGTCCGCTTCTGTGATTGCCACTTTAGGCCCCTGCTCGATGTCAACAAGCGCAGGTAAAGAACACATCTTTTTCTCAGGAATCTTACTTAATGGCAGATATTCATAAAGCCTTTCCTGATGAGTCATAAAGCTCTCTTCCGATGGAAAATAGATGGAGTGATCTCCGGCAAAATTGAATACGACCTCTTCACATTCAACCTTTATTGGATTCTTAAAACGGGTGACAAACCTGTAAGCAACTCCTTCGTCATAAGCACGGAAGATAAGCCCGAAATTTCCCTTGAATACAATGGAAAGCTCATTGAATATATCCGGAATAATCTCACTTTTGACACGGATGACCGGGCGAATCTTTTCATGCACTGATCTCGTTTTTGTGTCAGTGATAACAGGTTGTACTCCCAGTCGACCCTGCCCATGAATGGCCATGGATATGGGCGACGGCTTGATAATCTCCCTGGATCCATAAAAAACCGAATACAGAACCTTTTGGCCTACGTCCACTGTTAATTTGATCTTTTTATCAGGAGAATAAAGCTCAAACTCTTTTCCATAGGCCGCGGCGCCAAATAAAAAGATAAAGATCCAAAATAAAACCAATAATTTTCGTCTAAACATAAAAATCCCCTTCTCCTTAATATTTTTTCAAAATACGATCCCATCGTGTATTCTTAAAGATATTTACAACCGTATTTTTTATTCGGCCGGGAATCCCCCGGTTTAAAGCCTGTTTGCGGCCCTTTTCATGCGACCAGTAGACCCTCCATGGTTTCCCGATGATATTTCCTCTGGGGACAGGTCCCCAAATGCGTGAATCCGCACTCAGATTCCTGTTATCTCCCATACAAAAATAATGGCCTTCCGAAACATGGAATGCCATTCCCATGTCTGTTTCAATAAGCTGGTCTCTGAATTCCTGTGGAAATTCATTCCACCATAGATCCGGTCTTTGCGGAGGAAAATCCTTCGGGACTCTCTGGTCGGCTCTTAGATTGAGATAGGGTTCATCGATAGAAATTCCGTTAATATAAACCTCATTATCCTTGATCAGAAGCAGATCGCCGGGAAGACCGATAACACGCTTGACATAGATTAAAGTCACTCTATTCTTTGCCTTGATTTCTGGAGGGGATTTAAAGACAACGATATCTCCTCTTTTTATAGCCTTTTTAGGGAAAAGAAGATCTTCAATTTTGCCCGCAGATTGAGAATATACAACTTTGTTCACAAAAAGCTGATCCCCGACCAGCATGTAATCCTCCATGGAAGGAGTCGGAACACCATATGTCTGGATCAAAAACGTATTTATAAAAAAAACGATCACAAGCACTTCCAGGATCATTTCGATATTTTCCCGAAGGTTCCCACCCTTTTTACCCTTTTTTTCTTTTTTATCTTTTTTATCTTTTTTCATAACTATCTATCCAGGGCATTTATCCTTAATCAAATAAAATTCATTACCCAGCTCAAAACAATAACGCTTCCAATGAAATACAAAAACATCTTTACTGCATATCGAAAAATGGCTTTTCTTTCATCAAACTTGATAAAGGCCATCAGAATAGAGACTATTGCCGCGAACAGCACCAGAGAAAACATATGACTTTTAATCATCCATTTTCTCCTTCACGATGGAAAATACCTTCATTGCAATGAGAAAATTCAAAAAACCGGCGACTCCTATGTAAGCTGTGCCGTAATGATACGATACAGAATTGAGTTGGCCATTCCCTAATCCTGTCAGTTTGAAAAAGAAATAAAACAGTCCGTTTCCCAGGCTGCCGATGAATTCCATAATATGGATAGGTTGAAAACCATACAGGGCCCCGATCTCACCCCCCATCCACAGCCCTATCAAGATGAGTCCAAGAATCCCGAAGAAAAAAACAACAGCCTTTTGTTTTTTTTTCAACAGAAGGTGTCCAAATCCCGGTATCATCCATGACAAAGCAAAATATACAAAGGGTTTTATCTTAGCTCCTGATATGTTCATATCAATCCTTTTTTGGTGGGTATTATAACTGTTTAAGAGTATGATAATCAATTCTGTTCTTGATTTAAACATACTATCTTGCTACTAATTTTGACTGGCTGATTTCAGGTGTGATATAAAAACAATCATGGTCGCTCAGAGGATTGAATGAGATTTATTATTAATTGTTATACAAGGCACAAAGTCATATTCAACCTGATCTTCCTTTTGGCTTTTCTCTATCTGTTCATTTTCAGCTTGGAATTGATGGGAACTTCCTTAAAATTGTTCGGCAAGGGTTTTGCCACAGCTTTGATCAAAACAACCACAAATCCCCTTGTCGGCCTGTTCATCGGGATATTGGCCACATCGATTATACAATCATCCTCTTCTACCACTTCCATTGTGGTCGGACTTGTCGCCGGAGGCGCATTAAATATCGCCAATGCCATTCCCATCATCATGGGAGCCAATATCGGGACATCGGTCACAAATACCGTGGCTTCCATGACCCAGATAAATCGAAGCCTGGAATTCAAGCGCTCCTTTTCTGCGGCTATTGTACACGATTTTTTTAATCTGTTGGCGGTCCTTGTCCTTTTTCCCCTGCAGTATTTCACAAATTATTTAGGGCACGCTGCAACTTTTATGGGGAACGAATTCCAGCATATCGGAGGCCTGAAATTTCTGAGCCCCGTCAAAGCAATCACCAAACCGGTAGTAGCTGTGATTAAAAGCCTTATCGGAGATCATCCCTGGATCCTTTTGGCGCTAGCCATCTTCTGTCTCCTGTTCTCATTGACAATGATGGTTAAATCACTGAAAATCTTGATCGTCAGCAAGGCGGAGGGCTTACTTGACCGCTATCTTTTTAAAACCGCGTTTCGTGCTTTTTTCGTCGGATTGCTTATAACTTTCCTGGTCCAGAGCAGTTCAATCACAACATCCCTAGTCGTTCCTCTGGCAGGAGCAGGTCTGCTGACCCTCATCCAGATATTTCCTTACACAATGGGAGCCAATATTGGAACGACTATCACAGCAATCCTCGCTGCTCTTGTTACTGGTAACGTTTCAGCCATTATAGTGGCATTTTCACACCTTATTTTTAATATATCCGGGATCATTATCTGGTGGCCTCTCAGATCCGTTCCCATATTTTTGGCACAGAAATTTGCGCACTTCTCAACCCGAAATAAACTGATCCCGATTTTTTACATCGGTTTTGTTTTTTTCCTTTTGCCTATTCTTTTGATATATATTTCCAAATAAGGGAGAACATATCATGTTTAAAAAATGGTTTGCGATATTCAAAAAAGACACACTTATGGATAGAGCTTATCAACGCTCCTTTGAAATGCTCGATCTCACACGAAACATGTTTAATAAATCCAGAGAATCTCTGCGTATGAAGGATGATTCCCAGATCGATATCCATATTCGTGACAAAGATGCTGAAGTTAATAAATATGAGCGTGAGGTTCGCCGGGATGTATTCAAACATCTTGCCATCGGAGGAGCATTAGACCTTTCCTCCGGGCTCATCCTTGTCAGCATTATTATCGATATTGAACGTATTGGCGATTACGCAAAAAACATGGTTGAATTGGCCTTAAACCATCCGGGAAAACTCTACGGGGGGAAATTCGAAGAAGAACTCCGGAAAATAGAGGAAGATGTGGATGAGCAATTCAAGCAGACAAGGTACTGTTTTGAATTCTGCGATTCAAAAAGAGGGAGGGAAACTCTGGATCAATTTTTCTGGATCAACAAAGCTTGCGACCGCCTTCTCTTAGGGCTTGTTCGGGGCGAAAAGATCGATATCGGCTCAGGTGATGCTGTAGCCCTGGCTTTGTACATCCGCTGGCTAAAACGCATCAACTCACATCTTCGAAACATCACAACAAGCATTGTCAATCCTTTTGACAGAATCGGATTTGAACCAAAAAAAAAGAAATTTTGACTTCACCTGGATTATTCACGGGTCGAGATTGCCGTAGCTGCGAGGAGTGACCAAAGAAAAACGTCTATAGAAGTCCATAGGAGTCCATTGAAGTCGTAGAAGTCTATTGAAGTTTTTAAGAGTTTATTGGGTTCTTTGAGTTCGTTGTGTTCTTTGGGTTATTTTAATAAAATTTAGATATTACAGAAATGTCACAGAACAAAGTTATGGCGGAAATTGTTCGGATAAAAGCCTGACTAGATTATATATAATAAGTTATGTTAGGTTATTGGCAGTTTTTATGAATAAATCAGGCTAACAGGAAAAAACATGAAAAGAATAACTATCAACAGGCGTCAATTTTTAAAAAAGTTTTCCATGGCAACCGCAGGAGTCCTGGGATTTCCATCCATTGTTCCGGCACCTGCTCTGGGGCGTCAGGGTATTTTGCCACCCAGCGACCGGATCGTAATGGCAGGAATCGGATTCGGCATGATGGGCATCCCAAATATGAAAAGTTTTTTAGAAAAGGACGAAGTCCAGTGGGTTGCAGTATGTGACCTGGACAAAAAACACTTACAAAGGGCAAAAGACATTGTTGACGAAAAATACGGCAATACAAACTGCTCCACTTACCATGACTTTCGCGAACTCTTCAAGAGAAATGACCTTGATGCGGTTTCCCTTGCCCTACCTGACCACTGGCACGCCATTGTTTCCATTGCTGCTGCCCGTTCAGGGTTAGATATCTATGGAGAAAAACCTTTCACTCATTCTCTCCCGGAAGGACGTGCTTTATGCAATGCCGTCAAGCGCTATGGAAGGATATGGCAGACAGGAAGCTGGCAGCGTTCTGTGGCCAATTTCCACAAAGGCGCCGGGCTCGTTCGGAACGGCCGTATTGGAAAGATACTGAAAGTCGAAGTCGGACTTCCGTCAGGTCACTATGATTTTGCCGGTACCGGCGGCCAGGAAACAATGGGACTTCCACCTTCTCATCTGGACTATAATTTCTGGCTTGGTCCTGCCCCTTATGCCCCTTATTGTCCGGCCCGGGTCCACATGAACTGGCGCTGGAATCTGGATATTGGAGGAGGACAGCTCATGGACTGGATCGGCCATCATCTGGATATCGCTCATTGGGGGTTAGGCTTTGACAGCACAGGCCCCGTTGAGGTAGAGGGCTACGGAGAATACTCCAGAGCCGGCATCTGGAACAGCCCGACACGGTATTTATTTACTGCAAAATATGCTGACAAGATTTCCATAACCATTGCCGGGGGGCATAAAAATATAAAAATGGGAACAAAATGGACCGGCGAATACGGATGGGTGTATGTCGACAGAGGCCAGTTTGAAACACATCCCTCTTACCTGAAACAAGACATTATCGGCACAAATGAGATCAGACTTTATAACAGCAGAGACCATCATCAAAACTTCCTCGATTGTGTAAAAAGCCGTAAACAGACAATTACACCGGCTGAAACAGCTCACCGCTCAGCAAGCGTGGGGCACCTTGGAATGATTTCCATCAAGTTAGGCCGTAAGATCAAATTCGATCCACAGACTGAGACCATCCTTAATGACTCTGAGGCAGAACGGCTTCTAGGCCGGTCATACCGCAGTCCATGGCAGTTGGGATGTTAGAGGAATCGTCACAATGAAAAACACAAGACAGACAATAAATAATTGTATCCTAAATTTAATATGGATGGCTTTAGCTGCCTCCCTGATCCTGCTTCCCATGAGACAGACCACTGCTTCTGCAGAAAACACAGGATTAAAGGCCCTGATCGTGACCGGTCAGAATTCCCATGACTGGAAAGTCAGCACTCCTATAATAAAGCAGGTCGTAGAGAATACCGGGCTTTTCACAGTGGACATCGCAGAAAGCCCTGCCTCAGGCAAAGACATGGGTCAATTTTCTCCTGATTTTTCCAGATATGATGTCGTTATATTAAACTACCAGGGAGATTCCTGGCCTGAACAGACCCGTAAAAAATTTGTTAACTATGTAAAAAACGGAGGCGGGGTAGTCGTTTACCATGCGGCAGATCATGCTTTTCCTGATTGGAAGGAATATTACACCATCATCGGACTGGGCGGCAGTAAAGGACGCAATGAAACTCTGGGCTCGTATGTTTTCTTTAAAAATGAAAAAATTGTTACAGATGCCTCACCAGGAATTGCTGCATACCACGGCCATCTCAACGAATTTGCAGTTACAAACCGTGAAACAAACCACCCCATTACCAAAGGACTCCCTGTTAAATGGATGCATGCCAGGGATGAACTTTACAGTTTGTTAAGAGGCCCAGCCAAAAACCTCACAGTCCTGGCCACAGCCTACAGCGACCCTGTTTACAGCGGATCAGGCCGGCACGAACCCGTCCTGTTTACCGTGTTATATGGGAAGGGCCGTGTATTCCATACAGTTCTCGGCCATACAGGAAAAGAGAAATCCTCCAACGCGGTAGAGTGCGCAGGATTTGTCGTCACATTTCAACGGGGCACAGAATGGGCTGCTACCGGGAAAGTCACTCAAATAATCCCGGGAGATTTCCCTGCTGTTCATACAGACGTTCCGTTTCTCACCCAAGTTCGGATCTGGCCGGATTATCGTCCACCTTCCCTGAAAAACATTCTGGATGAATTGAGGAATTATGAGGAAGGCACAAACGACCAGATCATTCTTCAACTTCAGCGTTATATTTTTGCAAACAGGAATTCTCCTGATTCCCGTACTGCCTGTGAAAAAGAATTGATAACATTTCTTGAATCCAATGCCACAGCCACAGCAAAAATGGCGGTCTGCCGTCATCTCCACACTGTGGGAAGCCAACTTGCCGTTCCTGTCCTAAGGGAACTGCTTTTAAAAGGAGACACATCTGATGCAGCACGCTATGCGCTTGAGAAGATTCCAGGCAATGCAGCTCAGAAGGCTTTTATCGATTCCCTGGCAGAAACTCAAGTTGCTGTCAAACTCGGTATCATCTCTTCATTGGGGAACAGGAAAGACACATCTGCGCTTCCTGTCTTAAAAGAATATCTTTACGGTTCTGACAAAATACTGGCTGAATCCGCTGCAGCAGCCATAGGCCAGATCCCTTCTATCGAATCCGCGGAAATACTCTCTCAGGCTCTTAAAGATCTCAAAGGAGATCTTCGTATAAAAGCCGCTTTTTCTTTGCTACTTTGCACAGATCAACTTCTTGAGAGAAAAGCTCAAATAAAGCCTCTTTATAAATTTTATCAAGTGTTAATGACTGACGGCATACCTTTGCCGATTCAACAGGCCGCTGTCAAAGGCAGGATCCTCACTACGCATACTTGTCCCATACAGATGGTCATGGACCTCCTCAAAGGAAAAGAAAAAGATCTCTATCTGCCTGCGATAAACATGATCCCCGTCATTTTCTCGAAACAACATATCTCTTATCTGTGTCCCCTGCTGACAGAACTACCGGCTGTCCGGCAGGTCCAGCTTCTAGCTGTATTTTCCAAATACAAGATCCCTGAAACTCGCCGCAGTGCAGTCACTTCATTAAAAAGTACAGATTCAGCCGTCAGAATTGCTGCCCTGGAAGCCCTGGCAAAGATCGGCAGTGCGGACACTGTTGGTCTTCTGGCAAAACATGCGGCCCGATCCACTGGTATTGAACAGACCGCAGCCAGAAAAAGTCTCTGGACACTTCAAGGGCAGGATATCGACCAGGCGATCCTGACCGGCCTCGTTAAAACTGCAGATCCGAAGATACGGACTGAATATCTGCGCAGCATCAGTGAACGCTGCATCCTGTCCGGGATCAGTCTCTTGATGGATCAGATCTGTACGGATGATCCTAAAAACCGCCTTCAGGCAATCAGAGCTTGTCGTAAGATCGCACATCCATCCGCTTTACCAGAACTTCTCAATTATCTCCCCAGTATCAGATCTGAAGCAGAGGCCAATGAACTGGGAATCACCATTGCTTCGGTTTCTTCAAAGATCGCCATTCCTGAGAGGCGCGGCGATGCTGTAACTGCTCTTCTTGAAGAAGTAGAAGACCCAAAAAGCAAAGCACGCCTTATCCGGATCCTGGGCAAGATCGGAGACAACAGTAAACTTGGTCTTCTCAGGCTGGCACTGCATGATGAAAATAAAGATATTAAGGATGCTGCTGTTCGCGCCCTTGCTGATTGGCCCGGCTTATCTCCAAAGTACGACCTTCTTCAGATCACAAGAAATACAGGGGACTCTACACATAAGATTTTGGCCTTACGCGCATATATTCGTATGATCGAAATGGATAAATATCAATCTCCGGAAGGAGCAGTCCAAAGTCTGAAAACAGCTTTGGGCCTGGCATCGCGTCCGGAAGAGAAAAAACTGGTGTTAGGAGTTCTCCCGGTTTTTGCTTGCAAAGAAGCCCTTATATTGGCAGAATCGCTCCTGGAAGATGAAGCGGTCCAGGATGAAGCCCTGGCTGCAATTGAGCAGATCCAGAAAAAATGAGGAGGCAGCCATGATCGAAGGACAGGAATCAGACTTCAATGCAGCGCCATTGACATACGGAATGGTCGGGGGAGGTCAAGGCGCATTTATCGGCGATGTTCACAGAAAATCTATAGCAATGGACGGCAAGGCTGTTCTTAAAGCCGGCTGCTTTTCTACAGATTTTAATAATACACTGATCACAGGAAAATCTCTCGGATTGGAAAAAAGCCGGCTTTACAGGACATTTGAAGAAATGATGGAAGCAGAAAGTAAGCGGACTGATAAGATCGATTTTGTAATCATTGTCACTCCAAACAATACACACTTTTCTATCGCAGAAGCTGTTCTCCAAAGCGGAATACACATTGTCTGTGATAAACCTCTTACAACTGATAGTAAGGATGCGAAAAATTTGGAAAAACTGGCTTCTGAAAAAGATCTTCTTTTTTGCGTAACCTATGCTTATACCGGTTATCCGGTCGTCAAACACATCAGAGACCAGATCGCTGATGGAAAATTAGGCCAGATCCGTTTTGTTCACGCAGAATATGCCCAGGACTGGCTGGCCTCTCCTCTTGAAAAGACAGGCCAGAAACAGTCAGCATGGCGGTCAGACCCCAGCAAGGCCGGTTTATCCAACTGCGTCGGAGATATCGGAAGCCATATCGAAAACATGGTGTCTTACATGACAGGCCTGGAGATCCAATCTCTCTGTGCGCGGCTGGACACGCTTGTAGAGGACCGGCTCCTGGATGATAACGCATCAATTTTACTTAATTACAAAGGGGACGCCAAAGGAATGTATTGGAGCTCTCAGATCGCTATAGGGCAGGACAATGGCTTCCGGGTCCGGATATACGGTTCCAACGGCTCCGTAGAATGGGCTCAGGAAAATCCCAACTACTGCAGGTTCTCCTACCTGAAAAAGCCGACCGAGATCATTTCGCGGGGCAGAGACCAACTCTCTCCCATTGCTCAGAGCTTTTCCCGAATCCCTTCCGGACACCCTGAAGGTTACTTCGAAGCCTTTGCCAATATCTATGCGGCATTCACAAAAGCCTTGCGCAAGAAAAAGGCCGGTAAGCCTCTCACTAAAAAGGATATGGAATATCCGGGGGTAAAAGACGGAATTCGCGGTGTTAGATTCATCGAAAAATGCGTCGAGAGCTCAAAAAAAGGAGCCATCTGGATAAATGTTTGATATATTAAGGAGGAGATCATGAGGCCGGTAACGATTTTCACGGGACAGTGGGCAGACCTTTCTTTTAAGGATGTATGCAAAAAAATGAGCAAATTGAAATATGATGGTCTTGAAATCGCCTGCTGGGGTGACCACATGGAAGTTAATAAAGCCGCACAGGATCCTGATTACACAGCAAACAAAAAATCCATTCTGGCAAAATATGATCTTAAGTGCTGGGCTATTGGAGCCCATCTGGCAGGCCAGTGCGTTGGAGACTGTTATGATGAACGCCTGGATGTTTTTGCGCCGGATAAAGTAAAGGGAAAGCCTGATGAACTAAGGGAATGGGCCATCGAAGAAATGAAGTCCACACCCCAGGCTGCAAAGAATATGGGCTGCAAGGTAGTCACATGTTTTATGGGATCCCCAATATGGAAGTACTGGTATTCTTTCCCACCCACATCCGACGAAATAATCGAAAAAGGCTATGCAAAAATTAAAAAACTGTGGTCGCCTATCTTCGATGAGTTTGACAGATGCGGTGTCCGCTTCGCCCTTGAAGTTCACCCCACAGAGATCGCTTTTGACCTTTACACCACAAAAAAATTGTTTGATGTTTTTGAGCACAGGCCCACACTGGGACTTAATTTTGATCCAAGCCATCTCGTTTGGCAGGGGCTGGAACCTCAATTGTTCATCCGGGAATTTCCAAGCCGTATTTACCACGTCCACATGAAGGATGTGGCTGTGACACTGGACGGAAAATCAGGAATTCTCGGATCTTTTCTCCCCTTTGGCGACCTGAAACGCGGATGGAATTTCCGCTCTCTCGGACACGGAGATGTCAACTTTGAGGAGATCATCCGAGAACTCAACAACATCGATTACACGGGGCCATTATCGGTTGAGTGGGAGGACAATGGGATGGACAGGGATTTTGGAGCCAGGGAATCCCTGGAATTCGTAAGATCCATCAATTTTTGTCCTTCGGATATGGGGTTTGATTCCGAATTAAAGAGCAAATCGAATGACAAATAACGATCAGGACAATAAATTAAAAAAAGTATTAACCAGGAGAAATTTTCTAAAATCCTCAGCCGCAGCCGGACTGGGAATGGCTCTTGTCCCTCCTGTAATCAAGGGCAGTCCAGATAATGTTCTACAGAAAGAAACATCCTCCTCCAATCAACTTAATATTGCCTTCATCGGCGCTGGCGCCCAGGGCCGTGTATTGATCGAGTCCTGCTTGAGGATCCCGGATATTCGTATTAAGGCTGTCTGCGATATATGGGAATACAGCCAGCGTTATGCAAGCCGCTATCTTAAGAAATACGGCCATATCGTCAATATTTATGAAGACTACAGGGAGATGCTCACCAAGGAAAAAGATCTGGATGCGGCCATTATAGCCTCACCCGATTGGCTGCATGATAAACACGCCAATGCCTGTATGAGAGCCGGTCTTCATGTCTATTGTGAAAAAGAGATGTCTAATTCATTGACTAAAGCACGAAGCATGGTGCACACAGCAAAACAGACAGGGAAGCTGCTTCAGATCGGACATCAACGTCGGAGCAACCCTCGCTACATCCATGCTATTGACCGTCTGATCCGTGACAAACACATTCTGGGAAAAGTCACCAAAGCCTATGCCCAGTGGAACAGGGCTAAATCCGATATGCTCGGATGGCCTAAAAAATACACTATGGAGCAGGCCAAACTGGACAAATACGGATATTCTTCCATGACGGCCTTTCGCAACTGGAGATGGTTCAAAAAATACGGCGGGGGCCCCATAGTTGATCTGGGCTCCCATCAGATCGATCTTTACAGCTGGGTCTTTGGGAGCAATCCTCAAACAGTCATGGCCAGCGGAGGAATCGATTACTACAAAAACCGGCAGTGGTATGACAATGTAATGGCTATCTATGAATATCAAACTAATGAAGGAACAGCGCGTGCCTTATACCAGGTCCAGACCACCACAAAGCACGGCGGATTCTATGAGACCTTCATGGGCGATAATGGATCTCTGGTAATTTCCGAAGTTCCGGAGAAAGGAAACTGGGCCATGCGGGAAGCCCATGCTCCCGAGTGGGATTCTCTTGTCAAGGAAGGCCTGTTAAATACGGAAACTCAACCCATCCAGAAGGTCGATACGAAAAACATATTTCTGGATGTCCGTGTCACGGCCGAGGCCGGACGCTGGCCTATTCCTGTGGAACTGGCTAAACCCGCGCACCAACCTCATCTTGAAAACTTTTTCAACGCGGTAATATCCGGCGTTCCCCTGAACTGTCCTGCTGAGATAGGATATGAAACCGCAGTAGCTGTTCTCAAAGTCAATGAAGCGGTCCAGTCCCGGCGGATCTATAAGTTCCGTCCCGAACAATTTAAAGCATGAAAAAAACAGCTTTTTTTACTTTATTACTCGCAGCAGTCATCAGTTTTTTTCTTTTCTCTTTTTCCCAGGAAAAAAACCTTATATGGAATGGAAGCCGGACTGTTCCGGTCCACCATATCCCATTAAAGGACGAGTTGGACCAGCCTATCATACCGACCGAGACCTACCCTCTGCCTTATTCATCCCGGTTCACCTGCGCTCCCTGTCATGATTATGATACAATCAACAAGGGATTTCATTTTAATGCGGCAGCAGCTCAGGAACACGGCCGTGCTGGTGAGCCCTGGATATGGATTGATCAGAAAACAGGAACAATTCTTCCTTTATCCTACCGTTCATGGAAAGGAATGTGGCATCCGAAAGAAATCGGATTGAGTTTCTGGGAGTTTACCCTTCTTTTTTCCAGGCACATGACAGGTGGAGGTATCAGTGAGCCCGGAGAGGATGAGGAAAGTCCAAAATCTAGATGGGTGACCTCAGGCAAGCTGGAGATCAACTGTTTGGGTTGTCATAGCGGCTCCAGACTGCAGAATCACAGTGAATGGGCCATACAGGTCCTCCGCCATAATTTCCGATGGGCGGCAACAGCAGCCTCAGGCCTGGGAGAGGCAGGAGGAATGGCATCCCGTCTTCCTCCGACATGGGATATCTACGACGGACCAAACCCGGACGATAAGGAATATGCTATAGTTCCTTCCGTTATATACCGCAGATCGTTTTTTGACAGCAAACACCGCGTTTTTTTTGACATCGCCACAAAACCGGAGGACCGTCTTTGTATTGCATGTCATTCAGTCTCTCCGGCAGGGACACAAAAATACATGCTGGAATCCGATATTCACTCGGCTGCCGGGCTGAAATGTATTGACTGCCACAGAAACAGCATCACGCATCAGATGATTCGCGGATATGAAGGAGAAGCAGACGAGCAGAACGATCCTGTAAGAAATGAATTCACATGCAAGGGATGTCATCTGGGGCAGGAATTCCCGAAAAAACCCCGGCTTAATTCCGGCCGCTTTGGAGCCCCCTATCCCCTGCATAAAGGCATTCCTGAAGTTCATTTTGAAAAACTGAGCTGTACTGTATGCCATGTCGGCCCTCTTCCTAGGCAAAATTACACACGCGTCATGACCTCTCGCGCCAATAGGATGGGGATCTTCGGAATCGCCAGATGGTACACAGATATGCCTTATATTTCCGAACCTGTATACATAAAAGATGAAAATGGCATAATCACCCCAAATCGTTTGATGTGGCCGGCTTTCTGGGGCGAAATAAAAGGCGAAATATTGAAACCCTTGAAACCTGAAAAGATAAAAGATGCGGGCAGCGGGATACTTGATGTGGAAAACCGCATTGCTGCAATCCTTCTCGCGCTATCTGTGACAGAAGGATTGGAAGGCACTCCTCTTCTCCAATATTCCGGTAAATCTTTTAAGCGCAACGAGGATGGCGAGCTTTCCGTATTTTCTAATTCATCTGGAACCCCGGACAACAGCGCTGTCTGGCTCTTTAACAAAAACAACACGATCCTCCCTTTGATATCTGACTTTGATCCTTCTGCTGAAGAACAGGACCCTGACATAGAAATGCGGATACAAAACACCCTTACCACTCTTTTGACCATAGACCCCCCCCCTGGATCGCCTGTCTTCCTTCATAGGAATTTTCTCTATAAACTAGTTGATGGATATCTTGACAAAAGCAAATACACTAAAGAAAAAGAAATGATTTCCGGATTAGCCTGGGAAACTGATAAAGGCTTCGAGCCCCTTGTTTCCCCATTTCAACTGCAGACTATTTATGCTGTTACCGGGAAAGAACAGACACTGACCGAAGAACAGGTCAAACGGCTTCTTAATGTCCTGGCTCAAAGAAACATCGATCCGGATTTAAATAAATCAAAATATTTTTATATCTCCAGCGGAAAAATGTTTACACTGAACGAAAAGGGCGAATTACAAAAAAGCGACCACAGTGCTGCTGCTCCTGTTGTATGGCCTCTTGGGCATCAGGTCAGACCGGCCCAACAATCTTTGGGAACAGGCGGATGTAAAGACTGCCATACAGTCAATTCTCCGTTTTTCTTCAGCATTGTGAAAGGAACAGGACCGTTAATAACACAGGCCTCTGCTTCACGATCCGCCTCTTCTTTTATGTCACTCGACAAACCATACCAGAAAATATTCGGTCTTTCATTTACTGCCCGGCCTGTCTTGAAATTTATTCTAATAATCGCGGCTGTTGTGATCGCTCTTTTTATTTTTATTATTGTTCTTCTATTCCTGGGCAAAATATCCGGGCTTTTAAATAACAGGAGTCCCCGTTGATCTTTTTCATCACCACATCCTGTATGATCCTGGGCCTGATTATTGCATTATCCTATCTTCGGTTCAGAATTGACAAACAGGATAAGACCCGATCATATGCTTCCTGGCTTGTCCATAAAACAAAACTTGTTTTCAAAATTTCAACCTGGGTAAATATCAAAAAAACCTACAATTCGTGGAAAACACACCATTACTCAGGATACAAAAAATGGATCTTTATTGGGTCTACACTTAGTTACCTGGTCCTTTTCATAAGCGGTTTTCTCTTCTCAGCCCTGGGATTAATACGCCTGCAGGGAGTCCCCCTTCTTATTCATGTCTCATTCGGTGGTATTTTCGCTTCTTGTGCAGCCTTGACTCTCCTTTTCCGATCCGGAGATTATCAATTTGAATCTTCACCCTTCATAATATCCGGCCTCTTCTGGTTATTCGTCCTTTCTGTTTTTATCCTCGTATTAACTGCAATCACCATGATGCTCCCATTTGTCTCCCTCTTATGGATTCAAACGGCCTTTATATTTCATCGTTATTCTGCCATAATATCTGTGATATCCATATCTTTGCTTATATTTTTTACTCTGAAAAAAAGCGATAACAAATGAAAATTCAGGCTTCTCCGGTTTTCCATTCTTCCTTTGAGGCAATGGCGACAACTTTTGAAATATGGATCGCAGGATTGGACAAGGTTTATGCAGGCCAGGCCGCAGAAACAGCTTTTGACAAAATAAAACATATAGAAAGTTTGCTAAACCTTTTTGATCCAGGCAGCGAGATCGGGCGTATCAATCGATTAAGACCCGGCCAATCCATGAGAATCGGCGTGGAAGTATTTGAATGCCTCCGTCTCTCGGTCAGGATCCATGAAATAACACAGGGGGCTTTTGATATTTCGCTCGGTTCTCTATTAGAATATGGACATGATTTGTTAGGAAAGTCAATTCAGAAGCCTTTTGGCAGAGAGTTTCTACCGTTCGATCTTTCCGCCTCAAAAGAAGGATTTAAGATTAGAATAAGGGAGAATGCTTCCGAAAAAACAATTCTTGATCTCGGCGGAATCGGAAAAGGATTTGCGCTCGATAAAACCCTTGAGGTGCTTTCAGACTGGGACATAGAGAACATGTTGATCCATGGGGGTACAAGCACTGCCCTTGCCAGGGGATACGCGGAGGGCCCCTTGCACGGATGGCCTGTTGGCGTCGGAGGAGATTGGAAATGTCCTGCAATGCCTGTCTCCATCATTCTTCATAATCGATCTTTGAGCGGCTCAGGAACTGAGGTAAAAGGTAAACATATCTATGACCCTAAAAACGGATCACCGGCTGAAGGACACAAGTCTGTTTGGGTATCCTATCCTTCCGCCTCTTTTTCAGATGCCCTCTCCACTGCCTTTATGGTTATGAATACAGATCAAGTAATAAAATTCTGCAAAAAAAACACAGATGTCTGGACCTATCTTGTAACGCCTGATGAGGAATTTCTGATATTAAACAAGGACAGAGTAAAAACAAATGAAAACTAACCTGACTAGTGTCGTGTCATGCATGAAGTATCGTATCAGGCACTCGTCATTCCCACGGAAGTGGGAATCCAGTCTATTTTCTTTATTTTCATATCTTATACTGGTTTCCCGCTTTCGCGGGAACGACGTCTGGATTCCCGTTTCCACGGGAACGACGTCTGGATTCCCGTTCCCACGGGAATGACGAGACAAACGAGAGTAACGAGGCAAACAGGGACCCTTTGCATCAATTACTGGATTATATATAAGAAGTTATGTTAGGCTATCGGCAGTTTTTATAAATAAAGCAGGATGACTTATGAATAAAAAATATTTTCTTATTATTATGATTGCAGCTCTTTCGGTGACACTCATCCAGGGAGCTTTGATCGAAAGACAGGCCGGATCAAAGGACAAAGTACTGTTAAAACTGGAACTCCCTAAACCAATGTTCGTAGGCACGCCCAAAAACATACGGTCATCCAACCTTGAGAGGATTACGGGGAAAAAAAGAGGTCCATTTTATGTTCCCGAAGGCACTAAGCTCCTTTCACTGGACAAACCTGTGATCGCCAGTGATATGGAACCTATCATCGGAGAGGTAGAGTTCGTTACGGATGGCGAGAAATCCGGTGAAGACGGCTATTTTGTTGAGTTCGGGCCGGGCATCCAATATGTGCAGATCGATCTGGAAGACACATATGCTCTTCATGCCATCCTCCTCTGGCATTTTCACAGCCAGGCCCGGGTTTACAGAGATGTTATCATCCAGGTCTCGGATGATGCGGACTTTTTAACAGATGTAAAAACAATCTATAACAATGATCATGATAATTCTTCGGGCCTTGGTATCGGCAAGAACAAAGAATATATCGAAGTCAGCGAAGGCCGGCTTATCGACCCGAAAGGGGAAAAAGCCAGATATATACGCTTATATTCCAAAGGAAACACATCAAACGACATGAATCATTATGTGGAAGTGGAGGTTTACGGCACTTCAATCAAATGAAAACAAGGTTTTTCATTGGATTATTCATTCTTATTATAATAGGGGCAGTATTATTCCGGGTCATCCAGCTCGACCTGCGGCCCATGCACCATGATGAAGCCAACCAAGCAGTCAAATTCGGCTATCTTCTGGAGAATGGAGCCTATTCCTATGACAAAACCGACCATCACGGCCCCAGTCTGTATTACCTGACACTGCCCTTTGCGTGGCTGTCTTCAGGAACATCCTTTGCCGCATTGAGCGAAACAACCCTCCGCTTTGTTTCTGCGTTTTTTGGCCTCGGATTTATTCTGCTGCTTATTCTTTTAAAAAACGATCTCGGCCGGGAAACCTTATTATTTGCAGGGATATTTGCTGCCGTTTCCCCGGTTATGGTGTATTACAACCGTTTTTTCATCCAGGAATCCTTACTTGTTTTTTTTGTCTGGGGAGCACTAATTTTCGCATGGCGATATTTCCAGAAACCTTCAGCATTATGGGCTGCGCTGACCGGTCTGTTCCTTGGTATGGCCTATGCTACCAAAGAAACCTCCATCCTGGCATTTGCGGCTGCAATTTGTGCGGTTTTTCTTGTTCGAATATTTCGCATCCCCTCTTTTCTCGAAAAAAAGAAAGTCAGCCTGATGGCAAAACATATTTTTTTGGGCATTGGAGCTGCTTTTCTTATTTCATTTCTTTTCTACTCCTCCTTCTTTTCAAATCTGAAAGGTCTGCTTGATTCCTTTTTGTCCTTCCAATCCTACTTCATCAAGGCCGGTGCAGAAGGAATACATTCCCATCCCTGGAATTACTACCTGAGTTTGCTTACTTTTTCCCGGCACGGCTCAGGACCTGTTTGGAGTGAAGCTCTGGTATTGATCCTCGCGTTGATCGGCGCCTCTACAGCCATGCTGTCCAGGACAGTTGAAAAACGCCATAAAATATTTGTGAGCTTTATTACCTTTTATACTATCATCCTAACAGTATTTTATTCCCTGATCTCTTATAAAACACCGTGGAACTGCCTCCCTTTTTACACCGGCATGGTTATTCTTGCCGGATACGGCACAGCCTTTCTGCTGAGAAGGGCAAAAAAACCTCTGGTCAAAACCGTCTTTGTACTGGTTATAATGGCCGGAATCTATCATCTGGGATATCAAAGTTATCGGGCCAATTTTATCTACCCCGCTGATTCCAGGAACCCCTATGTCTATGCTCAGACTTCGACAGACTTCATAAATCTTGTCCAAAGGATCGATGATTTGGCCCTTGTTCATCCGGATAATCAACATATGCTGATTGTTGTTGTTTCCGACCCATCTGAAACATGGCCCCTCCCATGGTACCTGAGATCCTACACGCAAGTAGGCTACTGGACCGATGCACTCGATGCTGGTATTCCGGAAGATGCACCTGTCTTCATTACATCACTTGATAACACGGACATATTGTCACGCCGCTTTCTGGCTGGTTATCAGACCGAATATTACGGACTGCGTCCTGAAGTCCTGCTGGCTGTCCATATCAAAAAAGACCTCTGGGACCTCTTTATAAAACACAGGGCAGGACATTAATGGATAAAATTGAGAGATAATTCCCGGTAGCGAAAAAAGGGAATTCTTATGGTGGAGTTTGTCTTATTGAGGACTGTTTTTTGGTTTTTACCGCTTTATCTCTATTCATTGTAAATTGACCTCGCTGTTTTGTATGTGATAGGTTCATTGAACTCCCCCCCATCGTTTTATATGAGAAAAATTTAAATTTAGACATGTCTATAGAGTTGAGGCCTGAATCAAATAATTAGTTTGACAAAACACACATAAATGTGTAAATATGATGAGAAGAAAGG
>DAOVDI010000118.1 GCA_030669585.1 Acidobacteriota bacterium | reverse complement strand
ATTAGGAGAACGGCATGCAAATTGAAATGAAGATCAAAGGATTGGTGGTCGATCCCATTTCCAAAATGCCTATTATTGTCCTTGAAGATAAGGACAGCGAAAGAATGCTTCCTATATGGATCGGTGTTTTCGAGGCAAATGCCATCGCTTTAATGATCGAAAACATTTCAACACCGCGGCCCATGACGCATGACCTGATCATAAATATCTTTGATAATCTTAATGTTGTAATTGATAAAGTTGTTGTTAATGATGTCCGGGACAATACGTTCTATGCTCTGATCTACTGCCGTTATCAAGGGCAGAGTTTAGTCATCGATTCACGGCCGTCTGATGCCATCGCCCTCTCTTTGAGGACTCATGCACCCATTTTTGTTGAAGAGGATGTTGTTGACAAGACACTCAGCCTTAAATTTGATGAAAACCTGGAAGACTCGGAAAATTTAACAAAATGGCTCAAAGGTTTAAAACCTGAAGATTTCGGCAAATACAAAATGTAAAACTTTCCTGAATTATTCATAAAATTCGACGACACGTTGAAAAAAAGGGTTCAAGGATTCAAGGGTTCAAGGATTCGAGTGAAAGAATAAGAGGCCAAGGGCCTCTTTGGCCTTTCGCCTCTTTTCTTATCTCGACTTCGACGACTTCTATAGACCTCTAAGGACTTCAATAGACTGTTTTTCCTTGGCCTTTTCTTACTTTTATGTGCGGAGGGAAAAGATCAGGTAGAGTCCAGCTAAACCAAAGATCAGATTAGGTCCCCAAGCCGCCAGCACAGGTGCAAGATATCCCACATGTCCAAGATTTTTGAAGATGCCGATCGCTCCCCAGTAAACCATGGCGATACCCAGGCTTAGACCCAGTCCGACAAGGGCCCCTCGTTTCCCCATGGAAAATGCAAAAGGGATCCCCATTAAAGCCATTATAAGACATGCCAGGGGAAAAGAAGTCTTATAAACAAGATCGACCTCAAAATCGCGTGTTTCAAAATTCCTGTCTTTCAGTTCCGCAATGTGTGTTTTGAGCTCAGAGAAACTCATTTGATCAGGTTCTTTTTTTTCCCTTATAAAGTAATTTATTTTCTCGGATGTGCGAACTGTGAATTGCTTGTCGACTTTATAACCGACCGGCCGCCCGCCCTCAAAATCCCGGGTCCACCCGGCAGTCATGGAAAAGGAAGAGTCTTTTAAAAATCCCCTGGACGCAAAAATCCGGCGCTTAAGGGACCATGAATCAGAGTCGATGTCATATATGGAAAGCGGGCTGAACGATGATATCAAAAAGTCAAAATAGTTATAATGATAGATCCTTTTCCCGTTCTTGCTCATGACCCATCGCCGGTCAAAAGCGTTATAGGTTCGAGCCGGTACGTCCCTGATCTTATCCCATATGCGTTCGGTTTTTTGGTTGGTATATGGAAGAGTGTTCTCCTGAAGGTAGAATGAGAAAAAACTTATGGCTATGGATAGAATGATGATTGGAACAACTGCCCGGTAGATACTTATTCCGCAGGCCTTCATAGCAGTTATCTCATTAAATTTTGTCAGAAGGCCAAGACAAAGCAGTGTGGCGACCAGGATAGCGACAGGAAGGACCAGGTAGATGAAATTAGGTATGGAAAATGAGATGTATTCAAAAAACAACGAAAGAGGCTTCTCGTGTTCATATACAGTATCTATCCGCTCGAAAAAAGTGACAATGACAAACAGCATGATCATACTGATAAAGGCCAGTAAGAAAATAAAAATGAACTTTTTCAGAATGTAGCGGTCGAGGATATTTGGAAACCGGAGGCTTAAACGAGCCCGGGGCCGCGCCGTTTCCTGTGTTTTTGTTATAACGGAACCGGGCGTTTTCCTTCCGGCCAGGCGTGGGAATAGGAGCAGGAGCGAGAGGACAAAGGATGACTCTCTCAAAGATCTAAAAAACAGATAGACAGCAAGCAGGGCAAACAGGATATTAGGTCCCCACATCGCTGCCCATGCGGGAAGCCGTCCCTGAACTGCAAGCTGCTCTCCTGCTGTGATCAGGATATAGTAGATCAAAATGAGGACGATGCTGAGAGTAAACCCGCTAGTTCTTCCTCCTTTCCTTGTATAAGCGCCCAATGGCAGGGCTAAAAATGCAAAAATAAAACAGGAAAGCGGGATAGCAAACCTCTTGTGGACTTCGATCCAGTGGGAGGTGCGGGCATTGAGCTTCTTTCTATATTCGGGCAGAGCTCTTTGTTTGGGTGGAAACTTGTTAATATTTTCATCGAGCGAGCGGATTCTTGTGACAAGCTCACTGATATCCTTCTCCCGGACTCTTTTACTGACATTGGTTTTGTCAAAAAGTTTCTTCAGGTCCACTTCTTCATTGAAGGATTTAAAGAGAGTAACACTGTAATTATCCGGTTCAGCGGGATTGTAGGAATGCACTGCTCCATCCATAAGGGATAGATAGGCTTTTTGTTCATCCGCATTTAAAAGAAGTTTTCCTCCCCTGGCCAGAACAACACGAGGATGTTGGTTTTTGCCAGCCATGTGAAGGAAGATGTTTTTCCATTGATTGTCTTTTGTCACATCCTGAATATAAATAACCATGCCGGGAATGGATTCGCTGAAGGTCCGGGGGTGAATGTTGAGCTGAACCTTTTGTATGACTTCGTCTGTAAAAGTCTGAACCCATCTGTAGTTTGCGCGGGGAGTCAAATGCAGCGTTAAAAATGATGTAACCAGCCATCCGCAAAAGGCAAAGAAGAGGAGAGGTCTGAGGAGCCTCGCGTGACTGATGCCCAGAGTTTTCAGGGCTGTTATTTCGCTGTCAGTGGACATCCGGCTTAGTCCGGCTAAAATGCCAAGTAGAACAGACATGGGAATTGTGAAGGACAGCATGGATGGAAGGAGATAGAAAAAAAGCTTCAGAACAGAATTTAGCGCAACTCCCCGTGTGATAAACATTTCCGCTGAATAAAGGATTTGATTCAGGAGCATGATAAAGGTATAAGCAGCAATGCCCAGAAAAAATGGAGGCAGGATTTCCTTCAAAGTGTAGCGATCGAACAGTTTAAACACAGGACAATTATATTCCATAAAGACCAGAAAAAATACAGAAAAGTGACATTGGGCCGGTCCTGGCTGTTGACCGCTTCGACAGCATAAGATAAGGTTGTTTGTGAATGATCCATGTTAAAGGAGAAAAAATGTTAAAGAAAAGAAATACCTTGATAAAAATAATCCCTCTTATTGCTGTTGTGCTGTTGATAGTTTCTTTAACGTACTGCAAAAAAGCTGAAACAGAATTTACATTTGCTTTTATGACCGATATACATATTCAGCCTGAAAAAAATGCAGTAAAAGGCTTTACAAAAGCCATAGAGCGCGTAAATGAATTGAACCCGGAGTTTGTAATCACCGGAGGAGATCTTGTCATGGATGCTGTAGACCAGACGTTTGAACGAGCCGACATGCTTTATGATCTTTACCTGAAAACATCCGGAAAGTTCCAAATGCCGGTTTATAATTCTATGGGCAATCACGAGATCTTCGGCTTCTCCGGCAAAAGCGGTGTGGACCCGGCACATCCTCTATATGCAAAAAAAATGTTTCAGGAGAAGATCGGAAAAACCTATTATTCCTTCGACCACAAAGGCTGGCATTTTATGATCCTTGATTCCATCGGCTTAACAGAAGAAAAAAAATACAAGGGATGGATCGATGAGGACCAGATGGAATGGATAAGAGCGGATCTTGCCGGTCTTGAAAAAGATATTCCTATTATTATCATTGTTCACATCCCTGTTTTCAGCCTGGCTACCCAAATTATAGCCGGGCCTTTCGAGGCGCATGGTCCCGGTTCTGTCATCGGCAATTCCAAAGAATTACTGGAGCTCTTTAAGGGGTACGATCTAAAATTGGTCCTTCAGGGTCACCGCCATTTTCTGGAGGATCTGTATGTCGGAGGGATTCGGTTCATAACAGGGGGAGCGGTCTGTTCCGCCTGGTGGGAAGGGCCCTATTTTGGTCTCGAAGAGGGATTCCTTATGGTTAAGATCCGTGGAAATAATATCGAATGGGAATATATAGATTATGGCTGGGACTATGAAACAGAATCCAAAATATCTCTCGAATAATACCGGCATTGGAATTCGATCTGTTTTAGTTTTTCTGAGTATTTCACGTATTCTGTTTTGATACTGGAAATTTTCTTTGAGAGGTTTTTCAGCTCTGCATTGAAGGCTTCGCCTCTTTTTTCAATAATGGAAACGTATTCTTTTTTAAGTTTCTGATAACCTTTTTTAAGTTCCTGCAGTTTATTCGACGCCTTTTTATATTCATTCTTTAGATTTACGATCCACTGGTCAGAGGCTGACTGCAATTCGCCTTTCAGTGACTGCATTAGGTTCTTTACAGAAACGATCTCTTTAATGCGGTAAGCATTCTCTCCGGCAAAAGCAAAACCCTTTTTCATGTTTCCCTGGCGGGCATTGTTCAGGGCGATGGAAATGCAGTAATTTGCCTTGTCCGCAGCGCAGCTTGTGAGACACTGCCACGGGCAGCGGAATGTATCCCGCTTTCCGTTTTGCACTTTTTCAAGAAATGGGCCGAAAATAGCTCTGCCGGGAAGTCCGACAGGGCTTTTAATAATGACAATGTCTTTTTTTTTACTTTTCAGGTAGGCTTCTTTAAACCGGATATCTGCGTCACACTCATGGGTCGCCACGAACCGGGATGCCATCTGAACACCTGCGGCCCCCATTTTGAGAAATTTGTGGATGTCTCTGCCTGTAAATATCCCCCCGGCAGCAATGACCGGGATCTTGCGGTTGAATGACCTTTCAAAGTTTTTAAGAACATTGATAACATCCGGCACAAGGTTTTCGAGGCGGTAAGCCGGGTCGGTTATGTGTTCTTCCTTAAACCCGAGATGTCCTCCTGCCAGCGGGCCTTCAACCACAACCCCATCCGGGATATCATTGTACTTTTTCTGCCAGACAGAAAAGATCAGCCGGGCGGCTCTTCCGGAACTAACGATGGGCACGATCTTTACATTCGCTGTCCTCAGCGCATGGATCGGAATTCCCTTGACAGGAAGGCCGGCTCCGATAAAGACAATATCCACTTTCTCTTCGATGCACACCTGCAGGAGGTCGGGATAGTCGTTTACCGCCACCATGATATTGACACCGATGATCCCGTCTGTTTTTTCCCTGCTTTTGCGGATTTCTTTTCTCAAAGTCCGTATATTGGCTTCTTTGCCGTTTTTAAAATAATCCCGCTCCAGCATACCTATGGCATTGGCGGCGATAACACCGATCCCGCCCTGGTTCGCCACCGCCGAGGCCAGTCCGGACAGTGAAATGCCGACTCCCATTCCGCCTTGAATAATTGGGACATTAGCCTTACTGTCGCCTATTTTTAATTTTGGAAATTTAAAGGAAGGAAACTTCAAATCGGGCAGCTTCCATTTAGGCAGTTCAATTTTGGGCAGTTTGATCGAGTTGAGTTTTGGTATATCCATAACGACTCTCTTGGCTATCGTGTATTTCTATTTATTATAGAGTAATCCCGGAAAAAATCAAGTTTGGCCTTTAGCAAAAAAGGTTGATTTAGACCGGAAATTCCAGTATTATTATTAAATTAATAAGCAGTTGAAATGATACAAAAATACAGGCGGCCTTTAAATCTTATTTTTCTTATT
>DAOVDI010000077.1 GCA_030669585.1 Acidobacteriota bacterium | reverse complement strand
TCTTCGAGAATATTGAAAAAATAGTAGCGCTGATATTTGGTATAGCCATAAGTATGGTGCGGGAGCGCCGGATAAACCTCGTGTTTTATAGTGTCGATCTTTTCGATATCCATGTAAGCATCTGCCCAGTCCCATGTCCAGTATCCGTGCATCCGGATATCAGAAATGTCAGTCCAGCGTTTCGGACGATCGCTGTCATAAGCAAATCTGCCATAATGTTTACCAACATGCAGTCCGTGACGAACTGCGTGAAAAATACCCTTATGGATCAGGCATTCGCCTGTCTGGGGGACATCGGCAATTTTGAGCCATTCATTATTGTTTGGGTATCGTGCGATTGTCATAACTTTTCCGTCAAAAAATAACTCCATGCCAAGACCGTTACGTGTGATGTTACCGTAATTGATAATTCCCTGTGCTTTCAGGTCAGACTGAACAATATTGCTGTAATAATCAGCATCAATTCGTTTCTTTGCTTCCATGTTTGAGAGCAGTTCAAATCCGCTCACGATGCTGCCTCCGATAAAACTGACAGATTCACCTGGATAGCTGCGCCAAGTTACCGGAGCATCTTTTGACCCGGAATCTTCTGCAATCAGGGTAAGTGTTTGTGAGATTGGATATATTCCGCCACGGAAGTAAACCGTTATCGGTTCTGCAATCCACGACGGATCGTGCAAAAGGTCTCTTACTGCTTCACGAGCTTTTTCGAAAGTTGCAAACGGCCGGTTTTTTGAACCGGGATTATCGTCATTTCCGTTAGTGGCTACATAAAATGCGGAACCGCCTTTAACGGTATGTGCAGTAACAGGGATAAAAATTAAAAGGGCTGTGATCAGGCAGAGTGCTTTTTTCATTTCTGTTCCTTTTTGTGTGATGTTTAAAACAATGAGAAAAAATTATATTATTTCAAACAAACATTTTCCACTTTTTGTTTTCCGAGTTATACTGGCGCTACTGGCCTGCTTTATTCATAAAAACTGCCGATAATCTAAAATAACTTTTTATATATCATCCAGTAGTTGATGTAAAGGGTCCGAGGAGTTGACTTTGTTTGATTCTCTGTGATAATTTTTACGTTGTAATCGGGGAATTGAGCAATGCGAAAAACTCATGGGCAAGCCTTTTTATGCCTATCTATAATCCTTCTCGGCCTGTTATATCCAGCTCAGATTTTCGCTTCCGATTGCCCACGCCGTTGCAAAGTTCTGGAATTTGCCGAAAAGCAATATATGGAAGGTTTGTACGGAGTTATCAATCCTTTTAAGGAGAGAGCTAAAACCGATAAATTTATCTTTGTCTACTGGGATGATTACGAATATTTGCTCTCGGTTGAGTATCACGTTTTCGAAAAGGAAGTTTATCGCCGTGGGTTTGAAACGGATGAACAAGGAAAGTCGCGAATCGTACAAAAAGGGCCTTTCAAATCCCGCCTTATTTTTGGCCTCTGGTTCGTTGCGGGCAAGGCGCAGGACAAAGGACCAGGACATTTTGGATTTGATCATACGTTTAATAACTTTGTGAAAAGTTGGGAATCCTGGAGTGAAGATACGGACCCCCTCAGTCACAAGGCCGCAATTCTCTCCCAGATTCAGGACACACCCCCTCTTCATGAGATTGCCTGGGACTACGAACGGATGCCCGTAACCATCAAGATGGAACCTGAAAAAGAGTGTGTGGAATATGATGAAGAAGTGCGTATCAACATGAAAAGTTCCCGAGACCGGAAAGGAAGGAATGCCCAACCATTCTATCGCAGTGGTTGCGATAATCGCTTTGTTTTCACCACAGAACATGGGAAGATCCTGCTCTCTGGTGAAAATAAAATCGGAGAAAGGGAGTGGGGATCAAGTGCAGATTATAATTACTACACTTACCAAGCACCCAGCGCTGATGAATGCGGGGATTGCAAGGAAGATACTATCACCGTGTATAATTCCTGTGATGTTCTCGATCCGGATGTCTATCCCTATTCTCAAACGTGCAAGAATGAAAAGATCTATGAGCTTAAGATCGATATCAGCTGCGACTGGGAAGGGACGATCACATCCACATTCGGATCAAGTGCAGAAGGCGACGAATCCCTTATAACCGCTTTGATGCCAAAGAGTAAATACCAGGGAATAATCAATTGGGAATTGGATGTTGTCTTCAAGCAGGACCGGGGGAATGAAAGGGTCCGGATATATGAACTTAAATCAGCAAAATTTTCGTATTCAGATACAATTGAAGCAGAGTTCTTTAAATTTGAGTCAAAGAAGGGAATATTACGAAGTGGAGGCAATTGGGAAGCCCAAGAGGACAGGGAATTGAGCCGGTCCGAATGCGATCTGGAATTCATCATCGACCTAAAGAGAAAAATATACAAAATAGAAGGAATTCTTCATGTCAAAAACATTACAGAAAAATTCAAAGGAGAATTTGAAGTGGATGTGCCCCCCATTCATGGCGGGCAAAAAGATACGGATGACCGAATGATTGAACATAGAGAAGAGATTCTTATCGAAGGAAAATTTGCCGAAGACTTTCCGTGGGAATTGGAAGGAAGCCTGGATGAGATGAAGGCAACCCCTCCCGAATTCCAAGAGTTTATGGAGGGCCTGGCCGGGCAAATTACCAGTAGAATCCGTTGGAGACTCAAAAAGAAGGGTAAACATTGATAAATTGGCGAAAGGGTATCCTGTCCCCAATTAAAAAATAGGAAGGAAGGAAAAAATGAGATTTAAAAAAAGCTTGAAGGCGTATGGAATGGTTTTTATCTTAACATGTGTTGTTATCCCCCTTGCTGTGCAGGCGGACGTTTACATCAAACAGAAAAATCACACTGATGAAATGAAATTCATGGGGCAGACTCAGCCGGCCAGTGACGAGATATTTGTGACCTGGATGGGCAAAGACAAGGCCCGCCTCGACCACGGTGAGGACACATCGATCATCATCAGGCTGGACAAAAAAGTGATGTACACGATCAATCATGCCGAAATGAAATACGCGGAATTGCCTTATAGTGAAACGGGCGATATTCTTGCGGCTGCTATAATTGGCTCCGATCTCTCGGACGAAGAACAAGCCCAGGCACAGAAAATGATGAAAGGGCTTGCCCAGATGGTGCAGCCCAAGGTCTCTGTGAAAGAGACAGAGGAAACGCAAAAGATCAAGAACTGGAAATGCAAAAAATACATCATGACAATGAAAATGATGGGAACAACAACCACTTCAGAGGTATGGGCGACAGAAGACATCAAAATTGATTATGAGCTGTACATGACTCTCAGATTATCTATGATGCCCAAAACACCCGGATTGGATAAGATGCTCGAGGAAATGAAAAAAATAAAAGGGCTCATTGTGCTGTCAACAGGAACCATGTCCATGATGGGAACGGATGTTAAAACCACGCAGGAGCTTCTCGAAGTGTCGGAAAAATCAGCCCCGGCCGGAACGTACAAAATCCCAACCGGATATAAAAAAGAAGGCAAATAGCCGAATAAAGCCGATCGTCCGCAATCACACCTGAATTGAAGAGATAATTGCGTATAACTCATTTAATATCCTGACACCGGTATTTATAATAGGGCTGATGGGAATTTCATATCCTATGACAGTAAACAGCCGTTTACATCTTCTTGATTTAGCCTGAAATAGAGCTTAGCAGCTAACAGGGGGAAATAAAGCGCTCTCTTTCCCTGGCGTGTTTCTTGAATCAAAATCCCTGCCATGGGTAGGATATATCGTCAGAGGCCTGCCTGTGCCTGTATGCGTGCGGTCACGCACAGGCAGGCGGGGCACGCAGACAGGGTTCAAGGATTCAAGTGCTTTGAACTAAACTCTTGTCCTTTTTCACTCGAATCCTATTTTTATCATCGACACTTTTCACCCTAGGGGCAAACCGGTCTGCTTTGTTGCAGCGCATTCGCAGTAGGAAAAAATCGTTCATCTCGTTACTCTCGTTCATCTCGTTTGTCTCGTCATTCCCGTGCAAACGGGAATCCAGTTTATTGACTTCGATAGACTTCAATAGACTGTTTTTCCTTGGCTGCGCCTCGCAGCTCAACCTGTGAATAACCCAGGTGAATTGGAAAAGCTTCCGAGATGTTCAGGGTCTATTGACCCATGAATTTCTCTGTGATATATCTTTTTAAGCTCAAACCCTATCAAATTTATGGAGAATCTGGAGATCTGTATTTTTGAGGGGATATCCGGTAAGGAGGAAATCATGATGAAGCTCGTAATCCCGTTTAATTTTTTGTCTTCAAATAATCGCAAGACAGGAAGGCTTTTAAAAACCGTTGTGTTGGGGATTTTTCTGCTTCTTTTTGGCATAGTGCAGCTGCCGTCTGTGTCGCTTGTTCGGGCGGAACGGGCCGATTCCACTACCCGGAACACGCCTCCAGCACAGGTAAAACAGCCGGCTGATCCAACAACACCGGCTGCGCAGCCCGTACCTCCCCCCCAGCCTCCTCCCGCGCCTAAACTTTCCATCCTCCTTCTGATCGACGTCTCCGGCTCTATGAATGACAACAACAAGATTGATCAGGCTAAAACTGCTGCCATCAATGCTATAAACGGCGCCCTTAAAAATGTCGTTCAGGCAGGGCCACAGACAAAGCAGCCTATCCAGAAACAACCCATCGCTCCTGTTGTCGCAGGCTCCGGTATCCCCGGAATCCCGGTCAAGATCGCACAGGAGTTCAATAAGAATCTTCAGGCTCTCGAAGAACTGCAAAAAATATTGGGAAAAGATATCCGGGCATGGTTGTCGAAAAGTCGTGCCGGAGATATGGGAAAAATCCTTAAAAACTGCAACAAACTGATGAAAGGCCTGTCTTTCGAACAGAAGAGCATCCTGATGAAACGTCTCAGCCCTCTCGTGGAGAAGATGCACTACTCCATCGCCGCACGGGTCAACGCTGAATTGAGGGCTAAAGGAATAACCAGAGGTTTAAAATATGTCATCCCCGGTAAAACCCCGGCCCATCCGGAATTCGGAGGTATGTTCACTCTCAAACCTTCCGATCATGACGCCATCTATTTCGGTGAGGGGGCGGATGAAGCGGTCAGACTGCATAAAAAACTGGCCGGGCAATATGGAGATGATTTTCTGCACATGACCGAGAGCTGCCTGGAATCGAGCAAGTACACCATCGAGCATTTTGAGAGGGGGCTGCGAAAACAGGCCTTTGAACGTTTCAGCGGCTCCACCAGCAACCTGGACTGGATGCGATCGCCGTCCGGAAGCAAATGGGTACAGGAGTACGTGGACAGCGCCGGAACGGTTGTCGATCTGGATACTCTCGATGATGTGGCCAAAATTAAACCGGCGGGTGAGACCGGTTCCGCTCTTCGAAAGCTGTCAAGCTACACGGATGATGAGCTCAAAGCCATCGGGATGGTGATGGACAGAAGCCCGCTTAGGGATATGGGCGTCAATCTGGGTCTTCAATCCGACTTTGAAAGGCAGGTAGTCCTGAACAGAACCCGCAAGGGCCTGGAAAAGGGTCTCCAGACGGCCACAGCAGAGGACACAGCTATGCTCATGTCCAAGTACGGTCCCCGCTATGAAGAGGTCCTTCGGGGCGCAAATGTCAATATTCAGCAGACCCAGTGGTCCGGTTATCTCGATGAACTTACGGCTGTCGGGAAAAAAGCCAAGGGAGGAACGGCTTTGACGGGCGCTGATCGCGCCGTCCTGGCTAAGTTCGATAAATTTGCCGGTTTCGTCCGTCAACATTCTCTGGCTAAGCAGATGGATAAATTTGCATTCCTGAAGGATGCCTTTAAATCCGCAAATCAGGCGGGCGCGGACGAGGTCACCATCGCAGGTCTTCGCTCCCAGATGACAGACCTTGTGGACGACACTCAGGCCGCTCTTCACAACTACCAGCAGCTCTACGGCAAGGATTTTGCCGACGATCTCATTAAACAGATTTCCGCCACCCATGACGATTTTGCTAAAGGATTGACTCGCCGCATGCAGAATTCCCCCTGGGTCGTCGGAGAAGAATCCCTCGAGGCATGTGTTCGCACGGAAATGGGTCTTGTGGATGATGTTGCCCGGGCCGGATCGACAATACCGGCCAAGTTGGTGATTAGCGATGCGCAGTCGCTCTGGAAGTATGCCCGGCAGAATCCCGGCCACGTGTTCGCCAAGGCCGCTCAGTACGGCGCCTATGCCTGGATGAGTTATGAAATTCTCAGCCAGCTTCAGGAGGGCAAATACGACGAGGCCGTCAGCAATATAAAGATGTATGCCGGCACGGAAGTCGCCACACGGCTATCCAGCTACATGCTGGCCTCCAAATTCGGTGTCTGGGCGGGACCGGGAGTCGTCCTGTCCGCCATGGGAGGATTCATGATCGGCAATGCGGCCGCTCAATGGGCCATTAACAATCGCGTTGATGAGATGTCTTTGCAGATGATGACAGGGTATTCCAACGATGGAAGCCTGTCCTTTGACCAGTCGGGGCAACCTCTGCCGAGTGGCGAAAATCTGTCTATGGGAATGCTGGAGTATCTGACGAAAGCGAGACTTGACCGGTCTGTGGATCCGAACACCGGACAAACCATCAACTGGATCGAATTTGACAATCCAAGCGAGGCAGCCGGCCTCACAGACGAACAGATCATGGCTCAGTTCAAACCTGGAACGTTCGGGGATACGACAGTCAAAGTGGATGACAGCGGCAATGTCACCATCACCGAGTATCTGGGTGACTTTCTGGTGCAGAATCAAAGCGGTTACGGATTTTCGATGGAACCGAAGTACAAAGTCAACTCCATGACTAAAAACCAGATCATCGCCCACACCCGGCTTCAGCAGATGTACCAGGGAATGAGAGGAAAATACAACGCGGATATTGAAAGCGGGAACATTCAGCCCGGAAGCCCGCGTGTTCCCGGTGATTTTACATACGTTGATCCCCATGCCAACTTTCCCGGGAGCCAGTTTACAATCCCCAATAACGGCGGCATGACCATGCATGAATTTACCTACTACCGCATGATGTTCGAGAATACGTGGGGTCAATGGTCCCTCGACAAAAATGCGCAGTTCAACCAGAGCAGTATGTACTGGGGCGCCAATATGGAAAACGCCTACAAGGCCAAGTGGAACATGTTTAAGGCGTATATAGCCAAAATATCCGAGGGCAAAATTAAGGACAGAGAATTTCAGGAAAGACTGAATAAGAATTCTCCGGAGGACCTGATCGCTCTCAAACTGCTGGCCGAGCAGGGTATTCCATTCTGGCTTAACGGAAAAAAACTGACTCCGGAAGACATCCAGAAGATCATTGAAAAGAAGCTGGAAGACCGTCGAGAAATCCTTAAGGACATGGAGGACGGCGTCATCCATATTAAACTTCCGGAAGAGCTGGAAAAAATCCTCAGCGAATTGAGCGCTATGACGCTTGGTGATATAGAGATCGGGATCATGCCCTATTCGGGAAGCTGCAGCAGCAGTTTCAGTCTTTACGGTTTTTCCCGCGATCCTGAAGCGCTAAAAGCCGCTATCAACGGGCTTTCTGCAGGAGGAGGTACTCCGATGTCCCCTGCCCTATACCAGGCGCGTTATGCTCTTTGTAAATACGGCAAAGGCCAGGCTGGGACAATCGTCCTTCTCTGCGACGGGCAGAATGACTGCTCGGAAGACCCCGTAAAAGCGGCGGACAGTATCCGCACAAGGACATTTTCAAGTAATCCCGGCGGCATTGCCGCCCGGATCCTTCGCGGTTTGCAGAACTTTTCGCTGTTTCCCGCTCTTTACGCTCAGTCTCCGAATGCTCTGCAATCCATTCCGATCGATATGACCCAGCCACTGCCACCCGGAAGGGAAAACACCCCCATCACGGTTTCCACTGTCGGATTCCAGGTTTCCGACCGGGAACAGCAGGTCCTGGACGAGATCGCTCAGGCGGGAGGTGGTGTTTCAGGCTCGGCCCAGAATATGGCCGAGCTCACCCAGGCCTTTACATCCGCAATCCAATCCGCAACCCAGGGAGTGGCTGTTGGAGGGGGTGGGGTGGTTATTAAAGGAGTTGGTAAAACCAACTGGTCTTTGATTTTTGTGGTTCTACTGGCTGCCGCGTCAGCTATCATGCTGGTAGCTATTTTAGTTGTCAGAGCAAGAGGGACTGCTGCGCCGGTTTCAAGCGGCGGCGCCCTTGGATTTATTGACGTGACCTACAGCAGCGGCGGCACCAAGAGTGTTCCCATAGCCGGGGAAAAAACATCTCTCGGACGCAGTTCCCGAAATGCAGTTGCCCTGAATGATGATCAGGTGTCAGACCGGCATGCCGATCTCTATATCACCCGGGAGGGTATGTATATCGTGGACCTGGAGAGCAGCAACGGCACCTTTGTCAATGGGCAGAAAGTAGACAAGGCGTGGGTTAAGCCGGGCGATACCATCACTCTGGGGAATACAAATATACGGATAAGAAGCTAGATCATACGTTGGTTTGAAAAGATATGCAGCCCACTTCAGGAGGAAGCTCGCTCCGGAGCTGGAACATGGCCCTTCTTTCCTGGGCAATTCCCATCCAAGAAAAATTATTATTGTTAAAAGCGATTGTACGGTTAAAAATCAAAATTAAAAAACAGGTGTTGACAAAACAGTAGATATTTGTAAACTAATAGTAAGGAATATTATTACTACTGGTTCACAAAATGGGGATTGGAGTGAAAAAAGACTTCATTTTAAACCTATACCAATCAAAGAATACTGTTTTTACAATTAATGAAATCGCTTTACTCTCTGGTGAGATTGAACGTTTCAATCTTAAATCAAAAATCAACTATTATGTGAAAAAAGGTGAGTTGAGAAATGTAAGAAAGGGTATATACACAAAAATTGAGTATGATCCTTTCGAGCTTGCAGCAAAAATATTCACTCCATCTTATATCAGCTTAGAGACAGTTCTAAAAAAAGAAGGAGTTATTTTTCAGACTTATGAAACAATTTTTGTTGTCAGTTATTTGTCGCGAAAAATTGAAGTCGATTCCCATCCAATTCAGTACCGCAGGCTTAAAGAACAATATCTTCTAGATCAGGATGGAATCATTCAAAAACAGAACTATGCCATTGCTACCAAGGAAAGAGCTTTTCTCGAGGTTTTATATCTCTATGGGGAATATTATTTTGATAATCCTGAGGTTTTAGATAAAGAAAAAATATTTGCTCTGCTCGATATCTTTCAATCCGAAACATTATCAAAAAGAGCCAGGAAAATACTGGAAAATGCTTAAAATATCAGAGCACAAGTTTATTCTCGTCCAGATTTTAAAAGATATTTATTCGGACAAAAAGATTGCCCCCCTGATGGGCTTCAAAGGAGGGACGGCCTGTTATTTGTTTTACAAACTCCCCCGGTTTTCGGTTGACCTGGACTTCAATCTACTAGATAAAGATGAAAAAGATCTGGTTTTCAGCCGGATAAAAAACATAATGATTAAATATGGTGATTTAAAAGAAGCAAGGATGAAGCGAAATACTCTTTTTTATCTTCTGTCATATGGGGATGAATCAACCAATATAAAGGTCGAAATATCTCGACGAGATTTTCCAGATCATTATGAAGTATTAAATTATCTGGGTATATCCATGTTAGTAATGACAAAAGCAGACATTATGGCACACAAACTGGTTGCTTTGTTGGATAGAAGCAGTATGGCCAACCGGGATTTATTCGATTTATGGTTCTTTTTCAATAATCGCTGGAAGATCAATCAAGAATTGGTAGAGTTGAGAACGGGAGAAAAACTCGGTGACTATTCAAAAAAGTGTGAAGAGGAAGTTAAAAATATTAACAATATCTATATTTTACAGGGACTTGGTGAAGTCTTGAATGTCAAACAAAAACATTGGGTTAAAGAAAATCTGAAAAATGAGCTCCTTTTTTTATTAAGAAATTTTCGGGAATCCTCTTCTGTATGATTTTATAAAAAGTAAAACGATGAAAAATTGTGATGATAGAGAGGTTTGTTATCACGGACGGATAGGAGTCTGAAGCACAGTTCTTAAAACCATTTGCTGAGGGGAGTTAATAAAAAATCTGCAATTGGAATACCTTATGATAACGAATTACTCAATATTATGAGTAATTTTACTCATAAACATGAGTAATTGTTAATGAAAAATTTAGCTGCTTTCCAGCGTTTATAAGAAAGGAGGGTTTTGGAGGAAAAACGTTGAAAATAATCGGGAGAAAAAAAGTCGCTTTCTTGATATACGCAGAGCTGTATCTGGAGTACTCCAGGACGAACAAGGCGCCGGCGACATACTTACGCCATGACCGGAACAATATGGGGAACCTGGGCCGGACATTCGGGAAACGGAGGCTGGGCAATATAACACCTTTGATGATCGAAGCCTACAAGACTGAGAGGCTGACCCGGGTGTCTCCGGCCACAGTGAACAGGGAGCTGGCCACCCTGCGGCATATGTTTCGCAAAGCTGTAGAGTGGGGCTATGTGAAGGCGAGTCCCATGACAGGTGTCGGAGGGTTGAAAGAGCCTCCGGGGCGGGTGCGGTACCTGACGACCGAGGAGATCGAGAGGCTGCTTTTCCAGTGCGCGGCGCACATCCAGCCCATTGTGATCGCGGCTCTTAATACCGGGATGAGGAAGGGGGAGATCCTGAGGCTGCAGTGGAAGGATGTGGATCTTGAGAACCGGCGCATTGTGGTGGTGAATGCCAAAAACAATGAGACACGGATGATCCCTGTCAATCGGACATTGTATGGGGTGCTTGATGATCTGTGGAAAGGAAATAAGGGAAAAAGCCAGAGTGAATTTGTCTTTACCGATTGGGCCGGCCGCCCGTTGGGTGACATCAAGAAGGGATTTACAGCGGCTGTGAGGCGGGCGGGAATTACGGACTTTCGCTTTCACGACCTGAGGCACTATGCCGAGTTCCGAACTATGCCGAGTTGGATTACAAGAATAATAAAACTCCTTGGAAGCAAAAAGATTGTGGTGTTAATGGGCGAACTTTACTCGGCATAGTCTGGAGCCCTTCAAAGGTTACTGAGGAAACTCAGGAGCCTGTCATCCGCTCGATAGCGGCCGACTTTCGTATTTAATGGTGTGGTTTTTGCCAGGATTTCCTCCTTGAGAGCGAGATTTGCGTCCA
>DAOVDI010000131.1 GCA_030669585.1 Acidobacteriota bacterium | reverse complement strand
GAACATTTGATCTGTAACATTGTAGAGGCCGGTGAACATACCTCCCCAGATCATAAGCCAGAGTATGATTGATAAAATCATAAGTCGTTTGTCTGGTTTGTCTCGTTATCTCGTTTGTCTCGTTATCTCGTTTGTCTCGTTATCTCGTTTGTCTCGTTTGTCTCGTTATCTCGTCATTCCCGTGCAAACGGGAATCCAGTCTATTTTCTTTATTTTCATATCTTATCCTGGTTTCCCGCTTTCGCGGGAACGACGTTTTACTTTGGCCTTTGGCTCTTGGCCTATTCCTGCTTGGTCATAGATCGTTTTTAGCTTCTCCCCCAGCCGGTCCCATACATAGTATTCTTCTGCCCGCCGGCGGGAAGCCTGGCCCAATCCATGCCGGAAGTTTTCGTCTTCATGGAGTCTTTCCAGAGCCGCGGCCATTTCATTCACAATATAATCCGGATTCAGGGGCTTGATTTTTATACCCCATTTTTCCTGCGTGTGAAACCCCGGGCCCGCATTATCCAGGCAGATCACCGGAGTTCCGCAGGCCATGGATTCCACAACAACCGCACCTCCCCCTTCCCGAAGACTGGGGAAAAGAAAAACATGGCTTTCTGTCATTTTCTGAAACAATTCCTTTCTTGGAATCCAGGAAAAAAAGTTAACCTTCTGCTGAATATGAAATTCTTCAACAAGTTTTTTCAGGCGGGGAACTTCGGGACCCTCTCCAATGATATTAAAACAGGAGTCTTGATGTTTTTGGCTAAAGAGGGCAAACGCCTTGACCGCTTCACCGAAATTTTTCCAGTGGATCAAACGGCCTGCTGTGATAATCTGAAAAGCTTCATGGGACAATCTTTTTTTAACCTCTGCAGCAAGGTCTTCAGTGGAAATACCGTTCACAGGGAAGTACTGCACTTTATTCCGGTGTTTTATGGGTATTTTTTCCTTGGTTTCCTGGTTGCAGACCAGAATGGCCCTGGCTCTTTTGACACAGCGTTTCCGGGTGATCAGCAGATGCCTTCCGATCCACTGGCCGAATAACCGGATCCCATCCGCCAGTTTCCCTGAAAATGAGTAGCCCTCCATAAAGGATTTAGGTGTTCTCTGTCCTCCTCCCACAGGCCCCCAGATAAAAGGGACGGGAAGCATCGCTCCCATAACACTCGGAATCCAGTCATTGTTGAATGTGATGTGATGGACGACATCAAAGCGGACGGCCTTGTGGAGTTTTTTTGCCTTCAACCAGGCGGCAACCTGCCAGAGATAGTAATAGACTCTCTGCCCGATCTCGATCTTATAGAAAAATTTCCTGAGATCAAAGGGGAGATGAATAAAAAGCACGTGAACGTTTTGAAGCTCTCCCCGGACCAACGCCTTTTCCACAGCCTCTTTGTTATAGGAATGAGTGATGACCCAAACCTCATGGAACCGGTTCAACTGCTCGACAAGCTTCCATCCGACAATATCCTCTCCGGGATGGAGTTGGAGAGACCCGCTGGGGTTGAATGCATAAGCTGAAGCCAGTATTTTCATGGTATCAGATCCTCCCAAAACACTTCATATTCCTAACGATGTGATCACATCCGCCATTTGTCCGGCCGTCTTTTCCCACGAAAACAGTTTCGCCCTCTCCAGGCCTTTTTTCTTCAGGGTTTCGTAGTGCTTTTTGGTGTGTATTTTTTCCATGGCATTTAACAGAGACTCAGGATCGGCCGGATTGATCAGCAGCGCCGCATCTCCAGCGACTTCCGGGATCGAGCTGCTCCGAGCAGCAATGACAGGAGTTCCGCAGGCCATGGATTCCAGAACAGGCAGCCCGAAGCCCTCATAAAGAGAAGGATAAATAAAAGCAAACGCGGCGGAAAAAAGAACCGGCAGATCCAAGTCCGGAACAAAACCGGAAAGCAGAAATAATTTTTTCAATTCCTCCCGTTTCAGGTCCGAATGTATGGATCCATAAAGCCGGTCCCTTCTGGTATCCCCTACCACTAAAACAGGAAGCATAAAATCCTTGGTCTTTTTCAAAGAGGCATAAGCCTGGACTATAAGCGCCAGATTCTTTTTGGTACTGATAGGTCCCACATACAGATAATAGCGCGAAGGAAGGTCATATTTCTTCTTTATCCATTCAAGGGTTTTGTTATCCTCCAAAACACGGAAGCGCTCATGGTCAACACCATTGGGGACGGCAATTATCTTACTGAGGGGGACCTGGTAGAAGTCATGTATTTCCTCCTTGGAAAACCGGGAAACCGATATAATGAGATCAGAGGATTTTACGGCCCTTTTGGTTGTAATCTTTGCCCAGGTTTTGTACTGAAAGGTATAATCCTCCGGATATTTTTCCGGCTCTTTCACATGACGGATAACATGAATATCGTGAACCACTGTCAGTTTTCGTTTGGCTGGCAGAGGCATAACAGGAAGGACAGATTCCAAAGAAACAAAAACATCCGCTTTCCGGCCCCACATAGGAAGAAAAGCCTGTTCCAGTAAAAAGCGTTGGACTGTTTTGTCCCTCAGCACAGGAAGCCTCTTAAATTCAACTCCAGGCAGTGATATGGGAAGATGGCTGTCCCTGGAAAGGATCACAGTGATCCGGCAGTTTCTCTTCTGCAATTTGGGCAGAAGCCTGGGAAGAAGGTGAATGGCATACTGCCCTATTCCTCTGTTGGTGGGACCGATTCCGGCCGCATAGATAACAATTTTTTGGGATCTACTCATTGTCTGCCGCCTTGATCAGGGACATAAATCTTTTCACAATTTGTTCCCATCCGTAAGATTTCCTGACAAGGGATTTCCCGTTCTGAGCAATATTTTTTGCCTCTTGTGGATTTTCCAGAAGCCAAAGAATTTTTTCAGCAAATGATTCAGAAGAATCGGCCAAAACTATATCCCTGCTGTCCGTGACCAGGATCCCCTCCGCTCCTTTGGTGGTTGCGATCACAGGCTTTTCCGCCGCCATGTATTCCAGAATTTTCAACCGGGTGCCGGACCCGGAAAAAACAGGGGCAACACAGATATCACAGGCTCTAATAAAGCCTGGGATCTCCTCAAAAGGAATTATTCCGGGATTGATGATCCATTCTCTTTTTTTGTTCAGGTCCCCTCCAATAGCGGCTAATCTGACTTCGGGATCCTTTTGTATGACGGCCGGAAAAACATCATCTATCAAAAATTCCAGGGCCTCTTCATTCGGCCGGTATACTACCAGCCCCATGAAAAGAATGATCTTCCCATGAAGACCGTACTTTTGCCGCAGATCCTTCACCCTGCTGTCTGAGATCGATTCAAACCGGTGGATATCCACGCCATTCGGCAAAGGAATGGAAGATCTGCCGTAAAGATCCTTCATCGAATCGGCGTCCTCCTGCGAAACGGACGTCACATGATCGGCATTTCTGACCAATTTTCCTTCCGCCCATCTGGTCAATGCGGATACGATCCAACTGTTTTTCTCCTTCCGGAGCAAATATTCAATATTATGGGCATGATAGACGATCCTGGCATTCCTTTTTGTTCTTTTCAGTTTTTTATAAAGGAGCCAATAATACAAGGACCAGGAAGCCCCTTCAAAAATAATAAGCTGAGGGTCGCTCTTTTTCACATGGGTCATTATCTTTTTAAAACTCAAAAACAAGGTCACGGCTTTTTTCAGCCTGGAGTCCTGGTTCGTTCTGATGCTGATCAGTTCAAGATTGTTTTCCAATGTGATTCTACCGATATTTGGCGCCAATTGGATCAGGGTCTTTTCTCCCGGCAAATATCTTGCAAGATCATAGGCCACCATGGCTCCGCCGTACTCGGGCGGATAGGATTTAAAAAGTGAGATGATCAGAATCTTCATTGGGAACCCTAAATTTTCCGAGCGATGAATGGTCAAAGCAGGCTACCGCCGGTGGGCTTAAAAACCTTCTTTTTCTTCGTCAAGGTCTGCTCTTATTAAAACTCGCCTAAATAATACGAAATAGACCCCTTGTATGACAATCGTCTGCCCGGATGATTCAAGGGGTGATTTCCTTCTTTCCCCTCTCATCCTTAAAGGTGATATATAATTACCAGAGGTCAAAGACGAAAGCAAGAAAAAGCAACCCTTGAATTATAAACACAACAGAGCTAAACTATAAGTCTCTCAAGATTCGTTGATGTCTATCGAGGTCTATCGGAGTCTATTGAAGTCGAAGAAGGCTAAAGTAAAAAAAAGAAATAAAAAGAAAATGCCACAATTAGAAGAAGCCAGAAAAGGCACTATAACTCCTGCGATGAAAGCTGTCGCAGAAGATGAACATATTGATCCGGAATCACTGGCCCGTCTTATAGCTCTGGGACAAATCGTCATCCCTCTTAACCCCAAACACAAAGAAGTAAAACCTGTCGGTATCGGACAGGGTATTAAAACCAAAGTCAATGTTAATATCGGCACTTCAGAAGATTTTCCGAGCCTAGACAGTGAGCTGAAAAAAGTGGACATGTCTTTAAAATACAAGACCGACACCATTATGGATCTCAGCACAGGCGGGGATCTAAAAAAGATCCGGCTTCATATTCTCGACAGAGCTAAGATTCCGCTTGGCACAGTACCGATCTATGAAGCTGCTATAAAATCGCTCGCA
>DAOVDI010000053.1 GCA_030669585.1 Acidobacteriota bacterium | reverse complement strand
CTGTCATTTTCTCAATTCAACATACACCACCAGCCAGATTCATTTCTTTTTCCTGCCGCCGCCGCCTGTCAGCGGAGAGCTGGAAACCGATTCTGTTTGTAATTATGAATCTATTTTCAACATTGAGCCATCTTCGCGCTCCCCGCCTCTTGCATAATTTTCTCTCCTGTTTTTTATTTTACTCTTGATTTTTCAGTTGACTTGTAAACGCACACAAACAGACAAGTTGCTTAAGGAGAAAATTATGAAGAAATGCTTGCTTGTTATCATCAATATTTTTGCGATGCTCATATTCTGCCTTATTATCCAGGTCAAGGGGATGGCTGCCGGCAAAACAGACAACAAGATCAAAGAGCTTAAATTCCTGAGCCTATCCGGTGTTGTTAAAAGTTATGACAGAGTTCCTATCGCCGGAGCCTTGGTCCTCATTCCGGAGATCGGCAAGTCCACAGAGACAGATAAGACCGGACTTTTCGAGATATTGGCTATTACGCCGGGAAAATATCACATCGAAGTTTATGCGGAAGGATTCATGGATTTTCAATCGGATATCCTTGATCTGACAAGAGCCAGAACGAAGTTTAATGTCACGTTGTTGAAAAAAATATCTGAAGAGATTGTCGTCACCGCCACCCGGACTCAAAAGCTCTATGTGGAGGTTCCGGTTAAAACCGAGGTTATCACCGCGCGTGATGTCGGAAAAATGCAGGCCTCCCAATTGGCAGAATCATTGGCCTTTACAACAGGTGTCAGGGTAGAGAACAACTGCCAGAACTGCAATTTTACCCAGGTCCGAATCAATGGCATGGAAGGCAAATATTCACAGATCCTTATTGACAATTCACCGGTTTTTAGTTCGATGATAGGTGTCTATGGTCTGGAACAGATTCCCACGGAAATGATCAATCGTATTGAAATTGTCAAAGGCGGGGGTTCAGCTCTTTACGGAGGGAGTGCAATTGCCGGCGTCATTAACATTTTGACAAAAGAGCCCATGGAGAATACTGCGAGGCTGACTCTCCATCAGGAAACAGTTTCCGGCGAACCCTTCACCAATATGGGGTTCCGCTCCAGTTTGGTCAGCAAATCAGGAAATACAAAAGGGTTTCTTTATGCAAATTACAAAAGCAGGGAGCCTGTGGACATAGACGGCGACGGATACTCTGAAATCGGAAAATTGCGCAGCACAAATTTTGGCTTCAATTTATATAATTACTTCTCTGGGATCAAAGGAAAGCTTAAGCTGGGTTTTTTCCGGGTCATGGAAAACCGGCGGGGCGGGAACAGATTTGCTTTTCAGCCCCATGAAGCGGACATTGCAGAGTCCATAGATTCCGACATAAATGGTATCACCGCAGACTGGAACCACTATCTGACAAAAAAGTTGTATTATAATCTGGCATTTTCCTACGTGGATGCCAAGCGTGAAAGTTATTACGGATCCGGCCGGGATCTGAACGCGTACGGGTCGACTCAAAATCCGGTTCTTTTTTTAAACAGCCAGTTTAATTATCAGGCCGGTTCTCATCTTCTTTCCACGGGAATTCAATTTAGAGGAGAGTCGCTCCGGGATAAAGCCCTGGGTTATGGCAGGGAAATAGATGAAAATTACCGCGAACTGGGCATTTTTCTGCAGGACGATGTCAAATTAAATAAAATGGTTTTTCTTCTGGCTGGAATTCGTATCAGCAAACATTCCTTGCTCGATAAATTAATCATCAACCCGAGAATGAGCGTTTTGCTGAATGTTTTGAAAGATGTCAGTTGGAGGACAACGTTTTCGACAGGATACAGGGCGCCTCAGGTTTTTGATGAAGACCTGCACATCACTCAGGTGGGCGGTGAAGGAATGATCATAGAAAATGACCCGGATCTGAAGAAAGAGCAATCATACAGCATAAGTACAGGATTCGACTTTGGCAAACAGATAGGCGGTCATGTTATCCAAACCAGCATAGAATGTTTTTACACAATGCTCTCGGATGCCTTTGTGCTGAATGAGCAGGAGTTCGATCCCCGGGAGAACGCCCTTGTTTTTAGAAGGATCAATGGATCCTATGCCAGGGTATACGGTGTTTCCATCGATCTTGGTTACCGCATTAAGGACCGCTTTTTCTGGAATACGGGTTGGACCATCCAGCGAAGCCGTTTGGACGACCCGGAGCCGGACTTTGGTTCAAAGAATTTTTTCCGCACACCAAATGCCTATGGTTATATGCGCATGAGTTATGAAAATGATAAGATCGTTGATGTTGATATATCACTAAACTGCACAGGCAGCATGAAAGTTCCACATTTTTCAGGATATATTGATGAGGACAGGCTGGAAACCACAGGGGCCTTCTGGGTTATCAATGCCAAATGCAAAAAAACAGTCAGACTTGTTGAAAGGACATCTCTTGACCTTATTATCGGCGTATTCAACCTCTTCAATGCCTATCAGAATGATCTGGACAAAGGTATTGATAGAGACGCCGGCTACATTTACGGCCCCGTAAAGCCGCGATCATTTTATGCCGGATTTGAATTTGGTTTCTGATCCTCTTTTTAGGCTGGAGCCATGAACAGGCAAAAAAAAAGGCCCCGGGAATTTTCCCGGGGCCTTTGAAGTTCCTTTAACGGATTAATACATATCCATTCCGCCGCCGCCTGGAGGCATGGGCATCTGAGGTCCACCCTTGTCCTTTTCAGGAAGGTCCGTGATCAGACCTTCTGTGGTAAGGAGCACTCCGGCGATGCTGGCTGCATTCTGCAGGGCTATGCGGACGACCTTGGTGGGATCCAGAACTCCGCCCTTGATCATGTCTTCGTACTTCTCGGTCAGCGCGTTAAAACCATAATCCTGTTCCAGTCCTTTGACCTTCTCCACAACGATGGAGCCTTCGACTCCGGCGTTATGGGCGATCTGGCGGAGAGGTTCCTCGACCGCTCTTTTAACGATGTTTACGCCGATCTGTGTGTCGCCGTCCAGCTTCATCTCTTCCAGGGCCTTCTGGCTTCTCAGCAGGGCAACTCCGCCGCCGGGGACGATTCCTTCCTCAACAGCCGCTTTGGTGGAATGCATGGCATCTTCCACTCTGGCTTTTTTCTCTTTGAGCTCTGTTTCTGTTGCAGCGCCGACTTGGATAAGGGCGACTCCGCCAACCATCTTGGCCAGTCTTTCCTGAAGCTTTTCTCTGTCATAATCGGAAGTTGTGTCTTCGATCTGGGTTCTGATCTGCTTGATCCGGGCCTTAACGTCTTCTCCTGTGCCTTCGCCTTCCACGATCGTGGTGTTATCTTTATCGATAACTATCTTCTTTGCGCCGCCCAGCCATTCGGCGTCCACGTTCTCCAGCTTGACACCGATGTCCTCTGTGATGACCTTGGCGCCTGTCAGAGTAGCGATGTCTTCAAGCATGGCTTTCCGTCTGTCGCCGAATCCCGGGGCCTTTACTGCAGCACAGGAAAACGTGCCTTTCAGTTTGTTTACAACAAGGGTCGCAAGGGCTTCTCCCTCGACTTCTTCTGCGATAATGACGAGAGGCCGTCCCATCTTGGCCACGTTCTCCAGAAGAGGAAGAAGCTCACGCAGATTGCTGATCTTCTTTTCGTGGAGAAGGATGACCGGGTTTTCCATCACAGCTTCCATTCTGTCGGGATCCGTGATGAAATAGGGGGACAGATATCCGCGGTCGAACTGCATCCCTTCGACGATGTCCATGGTTGTCTCAAGGCCCTTGGCCTCTTCGACCGTTATGACGCCGTCTTTGCCGACCTTGTCCATGGCCTCTGCAATGATCTTACCGATGGACATATCGTTGTTGGCGGAGATGGCTCCGACCTGGGCGATCATGTCACCGGTAACATCGCGGCTGATCTTATTCAGTTCCTTTGTGATCGTTTCAACAGCCTGGTCAACTCCCCTTTTGATCAGGGTCGGATTGGCGCCGGCCGTAACATATTTCAGTCCGTTTTTGAAAATGACCTGTGCCAATACTGTCGCTGTTGTGGTTCCATCACCGGCGATATCCGATGTTTTGGATGCCACTTCTTTAACTAACTGGGCTCCCATATTCTCAAGGGGATCATCAAGCTCGACTTCTTTGGCAACCGTCACGCCGTCTTTGGTGCTTGTGGGAGATCCGAATTTTTTGTCGAGAACGATATTTTTGCCTCTGGGGCCTAGTGTCTCTTTAACAAGATTGCTCAGGATGTTGACACCCTTCAGCAAAGCCTGTCTTGCATCGTCACCTAGTATAATTTGTTTAGCCATAATTTCTCCTATTCCTGCATTCAGGTAATTTTTGCCAGGATCTCTTCTTCGCGGACGATGATGTGCTCAACGTCGTTGACCATCACTTCCGTGCCGCTGAACTTGCCGATAAGGACCTTATCGCCTTTTTTAACATCAAGGGCGATGGTCTTTCCGTCTTCAGTCACACGGCCTTTGCCGACCTCTATGACTTCAGCTTCCTGGGGTTTTTCTTTTGCCGTGTCCGGAATAATGATTCCGCCTTTTTTAACTTCCTGTTCTTCCATTCTTTTTAAAAGAACTCTGTCGTGTAAAGGAATCACTTTCATGGATACCTCCTGTAAATTTTGATTTTTAGCAGTCAATTACTAAGATTGCTAATATAGAGACAAAGGCCTCAGTTGTCAAGACTATTTTATTTTAATTTTTAGCTTCTTAGTAAGATGATTGAGCGTATTGCGGTGAATGCCAAGAGCTTCTGCAACCCTGGCCTTGGTCCCGTTGTATTTTTTGGCGGCTGTTTTGATGAATACTTTTTTAAATTCAAAAATGGCCTCATCCATGGGGAGTTCTTTATCCAGCAGCTCTTCGACAAGCGCTTCTATTTTCTGGTGAATATTCATCTTTTGATAATCCGTCATTCCTGTTCCCTCTTTCCTTTGACGATTTTGTCATATGTATCGTTAAATTGAGTTTTGACGTCCTCCGGAATCATGCGGTAAACCACCCGGGTCATACGCGCGCAGTAAGGCGCAAGTTCCGAGCTATACAGGTGGTTCTGGTTAACCGGGAACATCATTAGGGCCAGGACAATGACGCCGCAAATAAGAATGCCTTTTATAAAACCGAGCGCTGCTCCTAAAGAATGATTGACAAATTTAAAAGGGCCTTTCATAAGCTTGGAGAGAAGCCAAGACAGGATCCCTCCTGCGATAACAAAACCGAAAAATATGGCCAAAAATCCCAGAAGCTGGGAGAACATATTGTTTTTGATATACTGTGAAAGAAATTCTGCAGCAAGGCCAAAATAGGTCATGGCCAGAATAAATCCAACAACAACGGCTGCAATGCCGATGATCTGGCGGATCAGGCCCTTGATGACACCGATGATCACTGCGAGTGCAATGATTATGATCAAAACCACATCGAACCAGTTAAAGCTCATTTAAGGCCTCCGTTTTCTTAGCCGGATAGACTATTAATAAAGGGGAGAATTCCCCTGACATTATAGCGTGTCTTTGTCAGTCAGCAGACGGTAGATTTCCATATATCGCGATGCCGTTTGATTGACTATTTCAGAAGGAAGTTCAGGCGGAGGGGATGCCTTGTCCCAGTCCGTTCCTTCCAGGTAATCCCTGACAAACTGCTTGTCCAGGCTGGGCTGTGATCCGCCTGGCTCATAGCTGGAGACAGGCCAGAACCGGGAGGAATCGGGTGTGAAGATCTCGTCCACAAGGATGATCTCTTTATCGGTCAGGCCGAATTCGAATTTTGTATCGGCGATGATGATGCCCTTGGAGATGGCGTGGAGCGAAGCTTTCTGATAAAGCTCGATGCTAATATCTCTGATCTTATTGGACAGATCAGACCCGATAAGTTTTTGCATCTCCTTGAAGGAGATGTTTTCATCATGCCCTTCTTCCGCCTTGGTCGCGGGTGTAAAGATGGGTTCATCAAGCCTGTCAGAATTTTTCAAGCCATCGGGAAGTTTGACGCCGCTTGTTATTCCTGTTTCCTTGTAGTCCTTCCAGCCTGAGCCGGCCAGGTATCCCCGGACCACGCACTCGACCGGAAAGACCTCGATTTTTTTGACCAGCATGGACCTCTTGTCCAGAACGGCTTTATATTTCTGGAGGGATTCGGGAAATTCATCAATTTTTGTTGTGATCATGTGGTTGGGGCACACAAGAGAGATATGTTCGAACCAGAACATGGAGAGCTGTGTCAGGATCTTTCCCTTATCCGGTATCAGAGAGGGAAGCACCCAGTCAAAGGCTGAAATGCGGTCTGAGACAACGATAAGGATCTTGTCTTCGACTTCATACATATCCCGGACTTTTCCCTTTTTGAAAAGAGGCAGTTCGGGAATGGCGATTTCTTTATGGGCTTTTTCCACAGTGAAACAAGCATAATAAAAAAGATTTTTAAAATCAAATAATTTTTTGCGCGGATTATTTAGGTCAGTTTAATGCCGATGAAATTATACATACGTTTATACATATGCCCGGAAACATCCCTGTCCCTGCGGTAAGACAGTAGATTTGTGTCGCAGTGAGTGCAGTTGCCGGTGAAGAAGATTTTTTCTTCGGATACACCAGCTTCGAGCATCTGCTGCCTGTTGGCTTTTTTGAGGTCTAAGAAGTGTTTGTCAGGACGTTCCGGATGTTTGCGGAAAACGTTCAATGAAAGACCGGACTCATTAAAAAAGCGTAAAACATCCTCTCCCACCTCGTAGCAGTCCGGACCGATGCACGGCCCCATAGCAGCCAGCAAGGAAGAAGGATTGCAGCCCAGATCATCCTCGAGCTTCATGATTGTTTTCTGGATGATGTGTTTGCCTGTTCCTTTCCAGCCGCAGTGAACAGCTGCAACCACTCCCCAGCTTTCACTGAGGAGAAGAACGGGCAGGCAGTCTGCGGTCTTGACAACAAGCCCTATCCGGGTGGAAGCAGTGATCAGAGCATCTCCTTCAAGAACCTTGATGGGAACATCCTCGATGGTATGGATGATATCTGAGTGGGTCTGCCTCATAATGACCCACCGGAATCCTTCGAAAGCGGGGTCGCTTTTCAAACAGTCCTCTGTCCATGCCGCTGTCCCGAAGCCGTGGATGAGGAACGGGATCTGATCGAATCGCGGGATTGTAAGTAGAGATTCAGAACACGTGGATTTCATAAGTTCTTTTATATATTCCGCCGTGTTTTATTACAAGAAAAAAAGCATTGAACTTCATTAGTTTCCAATATTTTAAAATTAAGAAGGATTAAGGGATTAAGAATTAAGATGGGATATGCTAGTGAAAATTAGCTCCTAAAGTGTTGTCAAAAATGGGGGATTTATTAAGTGGGGAGGGAAAAACAAAATAAGCATAAAGGGAAGAATTTTTAGGTCGTCTTTATTTCGGAATATATTATTGCCTCTATTTAACTAAGATGGGGTAAGCTTTACGAGAAAACTCGTCCAGAAAATTTTCTAAATATTCTTTTTCTTTGGGTACTCCTGGCAAAATGAAAAGAATCTTTTTGCTTTTAGACACGCCAATTAATGTGGGGTTATAGAAAGGCTTATATTTTTTATAACCCTTTAGGCTCCGAAGAAGGAAGCGGGAACCTGATAAATCTTTAAGTTCATTTTTATGTGCTAAATCGCTTTCTGGAACTACTCCAATGACTCTAAAGTTTGAAGGCAAATTATTAAGCACTTCGACGATCTCTAAACATGGCTGACAGCTTTTCAAAGAAAAAAATAAAAAAAGAAAAACAGGAGCATCGATACTCTCATGGGGTTGTAGATCGTCTCCAGGGAAATTTGAAAAAATTCCCCTCCTGTTTGTCTTATATTGAAAGCTGATTATTACTATAACTAAAACTATTAGTAATGCTATTATATAATTTTTCATTGAGAAATTTTATATTTTATTATCTCACAAGTATCTATGAAATCCTCAGATAATCGTCTTGAAATCATATATAGAACGTTAGAGTTTTTGTTATAGAAAAACGGAGGTCTCCAATCCGGGTAATGAACGACTTCATCGATCATTTGCTCGTGTAAAAACCTTCCTTGAGGGTCGTATAATTGAACTATCGGTCTCCAACAAGATAATCTTTTATCGTAATTACTATAAACAAGACCGACGATATGTTCATCAGCAAAAATTCCTCCTATCATCGAAAATTTTCTTTTTTCCTCTACTGTCTTTTTAGAATTCCGTTCCCTACGGGCAGTGCGCATTTCTTTAGTTACCTTCAGTTGTTTGAAATTATCAGTTTCTTTTCCAAATGTATGAATTTTTTTGGTACTAATATTAATTTGGGCTATACTTAGAATGCCTTCCCAGATGTGATAAATATTTTCTCTGTTGCAATCAATGTAACTATGTAATCCCAGTGCTGCAATATTCCTGTATTTGTCTTTATATTTTTTTTTTGATTTGAAACCATATTTCCTGTAGGAAGGAAGGATATAATCAGTTCTATTATTTTCTAAATCGTGCAAATAAAGATCATATTCCTCCCCATTTTTTTTTAAAATATAACCAGCAAGTACAATCTTATTGTTCCATAATTTACATTGCCAGATGTGACCAACCCTAATGGAAGAAATAGGCTCAAATTTTATTTTGTCGGCTATTCTATACACATCAATCTTGAATTTTCCAAAGTCATATAAGATAAAATTTGGCTTTTTATAATCACACCGGAATGGCTGACTAAATTCATTTGGGCCTGGACCTCTTCTGCCCCATACACTGATCAGATGGCCACCCTTATCATAGATTTTTATATTTGTCGCCTTTGAATCTAAGATAAAAAGCGTTCCATCTTCTGATACAGCAAAATCCACTATATTTAAAAGAAGAAGTTCATCTTGAGATAGAAGAAATCGATCGATTAACTTAACTTCAAGTGCTTCGGAAGCATTACTAAAAAGTAAAATTATGATGAAGAAAAAAAGCCTTTTTTTCACAATCACATTGAGTTTTGTAAAGGGGAGGTCCCTTCCTCCCTCTTTCTTTAAGTAGTTTTGGTCGACAAATTAATTTGAGAATTCATTCAGAAAACGACGACGCAGTCATATGGGGGGCCAACACAATAATAGTTGCCTTCAATCCAAGCTGGATTATTCGGATTTGGTTCGCCATCTACCCAAGTAACAGTACCGAAAAAACCAGCATATAAGTTTGGAGCAAAAAAGTTTACAGTAGCAAGTGAAATACCGAAAATGATGAACACAATTAATAAAGATCTAATAATTTTTTGGCTCAATCCTCCCTCCTTCAAAAGGATTTAATATGCTATCTTCTATCTATTAGGCTAAGACTCAGAGTGCAGTTTGTAAAGAATTTTCTGTTACTCTAATTTCAGATTCGTTACTCTAATTTCAGATTTGCCTTATTTTCTGTTAAAATCATCATCGATTCTATCCATTCTCCGATAAACAGAGGGCGAAACGCCCACCATTTTTTTAAACTCTTCACAAAAGCTTGAAATATGCCTGTATCCTGTCATGAAAGAAATCTCCTTGATGGTTTTGAAGCTTTCTCTGAGGAGCTTTTGGGCCTTCTCCATTCTGGTCTGCTTCAGATATTGGGAGAAACCCATCCCAACATTTTTTCTAAATAAACCTGAGACATAACCATAGCTAAGATTGACCATTATCGAAGCCTGCTTGAGAGAAATATTTTTATCCAGATGATCAGTTTGATATTTCAGGATAAACTGTACTCTCTCATCCATTGTTTTCAGATGTTGTTAAATGGATTCTGTGAATAAACTTTTCGGTGATTCATGAAGAATGATGCTCCAAGTTTGCAATAACTTGCTGTAGCGAAAATATGGGTTTTATCGGTGTTGTTGTCAAGAGAATTGGCAGAAATGTCACTTTTTGTCACTTTTTGTCGTATCTTTTCTAACTCCTTTGATCCTTTATAAACCATTTTAATTGTTTTAAACATGCCAAAATTATACAAGGGGATATTCAAACGCATTTTAAAAATGTGTATCATTTTTTAACAGCTAATGTTCGTACGCTAACAAAAATAAATATTCCCCATATCAACTTTGTAGCAGAGAACAGTCCAGATTCCGTTGCTTCGTAATCCGGTCTTATCCTTCTGTTTTGCATGAAAAAGCAGTTCCCAAGCAATTCTGGAATCAATTTTTCACCATTTTCTTTAACATTCACTGCTTTTCTTCATAAATTCGAGTGTTAGAGATATCGGTCCTTCTGGGCGCATTGAAAAGCAACTCATTGCATTGAACAACATCGTAATCGATTGATCCGAGATAGTATCTCAGCAAATATCTCCTTACTTATGGCAACCTCAGCCATTTGAAACGCGATATACCGGCTGTGTCTTAGAACCTTGGTTCCGATCTTTATAAGTTTCACAAGCAGACTCCGAAGCGACCAATGTTTGATTTTACCCGGAAGAACCAGGCGCCGCAGAAAGATGCCCAGATTATAGGCCAGAACAAACAAACCTAACCTCACCTGATTCGAGATGAAGTGTTTGTATGAAAGCCGTGTCCAATTTAGAGTATATTTACCTTCTTCTATTCACTGCTCGGCAATCCCGCGTCTATTGTAGAATTGAACAACACCCACTGCTTTGGCACTCATATTTGTCACGATAAAACCTACTCTCGGGAATAAATCTCCACTGCTTTTTGAACCCAGCTTCCGTAATTTCAGACAAACCTTCAAGGTTCTCCCGGAGTGTCAGAATCTCTGTTTCGAAACGCCCAATTGTATTGATACTGGCGGCATTCTTCTTCTTTCCAGTGATTGCTCTCATGACCGGATCTACTGATAAACGCTGAGCATCATGGATGTCCTCATATCCTACAAGACGACTGTATACAGATTGGCGCAGCAGGTTGGTTATGTCATGCTGAATATTGCGCCCGGTTCGTCTATCATTCATAACAGCAGATGCCGACTTGAATAGTCCTAATGCCTCATCAAGCTCGCGGTAAGCAAGAAGACCACTATCAGATGTCAATCTTGCGCCATAAAATTCAAGCTTTATTTTTCTATTAAAACGAATATTTAATCTTTCACCCTTTGTGTACTTCATTTTCGATGCCATTTTCAACCTCTATCTTGTTATATAATAACAACTTAGAGTGATTCTGTTAAAGAATTTTTATGTTTAATATGGGGAATACGGGTTAAGGGGGTCACCCCTATCCAACCTCCATGTCCTTATAAATCATAGGGTTATAAGGCATGCCTTTGATAGATCTCCTTTTTTCCAACTCCCATCATAATAAGAGTCAAAAACAACAAAGCTCCGCCGAATATGGGAAAAAACTGCCGGATACCAAATATCTGGGACATACAGCCGAACATAACCGGCCCTACGGCAAATCCCAGGTCGGAAAAAGCCGCAAACAGACCAAGGACCCGGCTCCTGTCTCTGTCCTTTACATCATCAATGATGAGCGAGGACAGGTGAGGAAAGAGGATTCCTATACCGAGCCCGCATATCAGCCCGGAAAGCGCCAGATGCCAGCCGGCATGTGAAAAATAAAGGCTAACTATCCCGGATGACAGAAATACAAAGGCGGGCAAAAGCAGTTCCGGTCTTCCCCAGGAACGAAGACGTTTTCCGGCGAACAACCGCAGAAACACAGCCATAATACCAAGGAAGGAATAGAAATATCCGGCCCTCATGAAAGACTCTTCATGGGCGAGAAGAGGAACAAAACTCAACACCGATCCGAATGCGATCTCAAATAGAAGGGTCAAAAAGACGAAGACCAGGATTTTCCTGCGCATAAGCAGTTTTATCATATTGGGAGTCTTCCGGCTTTCTTCCTCTATAGGTGAAAGAGAGGGAAGTCCGGCAAACAGAGAATATAGAAAGGGGATAAAGGCAAGGACAACAGCCAAAAGGAAAAAAGCAGGATAACCGAACCGGACAATGACTCCTTCCCCTAAAAAAGGCCAGATGATAAGTGGGATCACAAACCCGGAAGACACAACACCCAGGGCATATGCTCTCTGCTCCCGGGCCGTGACAGTGACAGCTATCAAAAGAGCAGCCAGTATGAATGTCGAAAAAATGAAACCGTGAATAACCCGGACAAGGATCAAAAACCAGTTGAGCTGATCTATGATCATGTAAAAACCTGTTATTACAAACTGCAGGAACAGGCTGACAACAAGGACTTTTTTAGGATCGACCTTTCCCAGAAGCCAGCCCCCGAAGGGACGCGCTGCGAATGAGGCAAAGGAAAAAATCCCCATAAGGAATCCGATCTTTCCGGGACTTCCGCCGAGGTGTTTAAAATACAAAGGCAGGAGGTTGAAGACAGACAGGGAAGAAAAGCACATCAATGCAATGAACTGGATAGTATAGATCTCTCTAGGCAGTTTTCTATTCATGGTCAAACGCAAAATGTAACAGAACGCTGGCATTGATTCAAGAAAAACGCGATTAAAAAAATTGTGGCTTATTAACCTGGATTATTACCTAAATTCCTTTCCTATTTATACTGTGAAGTCAATTGGGTGATCACTTCATTCAGCCGGGGTAAAAAATAGAAAGGGATTGAATGAAGATAGAATTTCTTTCCTGAAGCAAGTTGGACCTGGTCTATGCGGTTTTCCCCGGAATAGACCCGGACAGCGTAAGGATGGCCGCATTTTTCCATAAAAAGAAAGAGAGATCTGAGCTTGCCGACAACTCCGCTTTTGACTTCTACAGGTATGAGCAAATCCTTGAATGGAAAGAGAAAGTCTATTTCTGCTTCTCCTTTCTCCCTTGCCCAGAAATGAAGTTTGGTGCGCATATATTCTTGCGAAACGATTTCCTGGGCGACTATCTGTTCCGCGATTCTTCCCTGATATACCTGGTTCAGGGATTGCCTGTTTATCTTCATTTGTTACGCTCCATGTCATAATTTACCCCAAAATAATCACATACAATGGCATAATATCAAGGCAAAACATAGCATTCGTATACTTCTCATTCTACTTATGGATTCCCGTTCCCCGGTTTTAAGGGGGGGCTCGTTAAATACTTTTTCTGGGATTTGAATAAAAATTATGTATAATTCCGTATTATGTAATATAAACAGATAAAATCTTTTAAACCCATCCAAAAAGAGGAGGTATTATGAAATTTAAATCACTGTTCATATTAATCTTTATTCTTTCCATCAGTATTGCTGTTTTCGCGGCTGAAGAAGAGATCAAACCGCTTCCTATTTCAGGCTTTGAAGATAGCGGCACTTTCAAATTAATTGTCCAGGATTCAGAGATTGGTCTAATCCAGTACAGCCTGAAAGCTGACGGCAGCTACACACGAAAATTCATCATCTCCATGGCCGGACAAAAGGCTGAATATAATTTTCAGATTTTTCCCGATAAAAATGGAGCGTGGGAATCCATGAACATCGAAGCGCCGACCGAGACAGTCTCGGTTAAGCGTTTGCTGGATAAGGCTGAATACCACCTTAAGAAAAAAGGGGAAACCTACAGTGTCAAGCTTATTGACAGGCACATACTCTATGACAACTACGGCCCTGTTTTTGAAAGTTTCATGCTTAAAGAATACGATATGGAGAAAAAAGGTGTTCAGAAATTCTCCCGCTATCTCGTGCCGTCAAGGTTTGCGGATGTCGAGCTGGAATACAAGGGCAGGGAAATCCGCAAGGTCAAAGACAAGGAATTGAGCTTTGTCCGTTTCAACCTGAATCTTTTGGGCATCGAAATTCTTATCTGGGCCGGTAATGATCACAGAGTCCATTTGATGAATGTGCCGGTTCAGCATGCTTCATTTGTCAGGGAAGGATTCGAAGATCTTCTTTTGGCCGGTGCGGAAGACCCGCTGCTTTCAAGGCCCCAGTACGACGTTTGCAGAGAAACGGTTAAAATTCCCATGCGAGACGGTGTAAACCTTGCAACAGAGCTCTATTTCCCCAAAGCAGAGGATTCAAAATTTCCTGTGATACTTGTCCGGACCCCTTATAAAAAAGAGATGAGCGAACTCACCGGTAATTACTATGCGAGAAGAGGATACATAGTCGCTATACAGGATTGTCGGGGTCGATTTGCGTCGGAAGGAACATGGGAGCCCTTTATTTATGAACCAAAGGATGGATATGATACTATCGAATGGCTGGGAACTCAGGAATGGTCCACGGGAAAAGTAGGCATGATCGGAGGCTCTTATGTCGGCTGGGTCCAGCTCTGGGCAGCCTCAGAAAATCCTCCTCACCTTACCACCATCATTCCCAATGTGGCGCCACCCGATCCCTTTTATAACATACCTTATGAATACGGCTCCTTTTTTATCTTGGGGGCAATCTGGTGGGCTGAAATCCTTGAGAAAGAAGCCACCGGAGACCTTTCCGGAAAAACCATGGCCCAGATCAGTGAGCGGAAGTACGAGAAGATTCTCCAGTCGCTGCCGGTAATCGACCTGGACGAAAAAATCCTTGGAAAGAAAAATCCCTACTGGCGAAAATGGATAAAACACAACACTAATGATGAATACTGGCAGCAGGCCAATTTCATCGAAAAACTTAAAGGCCTGGATATCCCGGTGTTTCTCCAGTCCGGCTGGTTTGACGGAGATGGAATCGGCAGCAAGCTGAATTACATGGCCTTGAAAAAAGCAAAAAACAAGTATATCAAGCTTATCCTCGGCCCCTGGGGCCATACGGATCAGTCTTCCTCACGGATAGGTGGTTTTGACTTCGGCAAAGAGGCCGCGCCTGACCTCCAGGTCCTTTACCTGCGCTGGTTTGACTGCTGGCTGAAGGGAATCGACAACAAGATTCTTGAAGAACCTCTTGTTCAGTATTTTGTCATGTTTTCCAACAAATGGATGAAAGGGGATACTTATCCGGTTCCGGAAACCAAATTCACAAAATTCTATCTGAACAGCGCTGAAGGAGCCAATACATCTAAAGGCGATGGGTTGCTGACCACAGAGCTTCCAGGGAAAGACAGGGAATACGATCAGTATCTCTATGATCCCGGAGACCCTACGCCGTGGCCTGAATACTATTACAAGAGCGAAGAAGAGATTAAGGAGCATAAGGAAAAAACCATTGATGTTGAGGCGTACAAGAAGAGAGGCGAGGCCTTCCATAATAAAGTCACCGATGCCCGGAAAGATATCCTTGTTTATCAAACAGAACCTCTTGAAGAACCCGTGAATATCGCCGGGCCTGTTTCTGCTGTGCTTTACGCCTCCACTTCAGCCAGGGATACAGACTGGTTTATCACCCTGATGGATGTGGATGAAGACAATAAAATCTTCCATCTCGTACGGGGAACTATCCGGGCCAGATTCAGAAATTCCATGGAAAAGCCCGAATTTCTTGAAGAAAACAAGGTGTACCGGTATGAGATCGACATGTGGCAGACTGGGATTACATTCCAGAAAGGCCACCGTATCCGGGTCGAATTGTCATCCGCCATGTTTCCCATGTTTTCGCGGAACCTGAATACTGGCGGGCATAACGAGATGGAAACCGAATACAAGAAAGCAACGCAGAAAATTTACCACTCAAAGGAATACGCTTCGCATATCCTGCTCCCTCTTGTGGAGCTGAAGGAGAAGTGAATAAGAACAATGACAGCAAGCAAAAACAGAAGGATTTGTTTGCGATGGCCAAGTGATCTCACAGCCATAAGATTGTCCCTTTTTGAAGAGAGTATTCTATCCTACTCCTTGAAAGAGAAATGTCACGAAAATGTCATGATGAGCGGGATTTTCTCTTTGAACATACGCCGATTTTTTCCCTTCTCATCAATTAGAGCTTACAATAGAGAAAATTTAGAGTCAAAGAAAAAAGGGGACGGTTCTATGTTTTTTTGCAGTTTCAGTTCTTCTAGGCTTTCTCCTCTTCCTTTGGAAAAATAGAACCGTCCCCGATTTTTTCACTTCTTGATCAGCTCGCTCGATTTCTGAGTTGGCCAACCTTAGCTTAATCTTGCGTCAATTTTTTAT
>DAOVDI010000147.1 GCA_030669585.1 Acidobacteriota bacterium | reverse complement strand
CGAAATCATTGTTTCTAATGTAGCAGGAAATATGGTCGTTGATGACGGTTCCGGGGATATTGACTTCGAAGATATTCGCGGTTCAATTTCCATAGATGATAATTCCGGATCGATAGACATAAGAGACGTCCTGGGTGATGTGACCATAATTGACGGATCAGGCTCTATAAGAGTCAACGGTGTTGAGAAAGACGTTATAATTAAAAGAGATGAAAGCGGCAGCGTCAACATATCAAATGTAAAAGGAAAAGTAGTCAAATAGAAATTATGGAAACTTCTGTAATCTAGTATTAATAGGCTCGCGAAGAACTCCTCTCGCCTTCAGGCGATTGATTACTCTCCCTACAGTCGATGAAGAGATCTCTTGCCTTCTCTGTGTAAAAGTACTGCCAGCTTATCCCTTCCCCAACGCGGATATTGCTCTCTTAACTCTCTAATCCTCTCTACAATATGGGAAGATATCTGAGGCCTCCTTACCCGATGAGGCCTGCATGAGAGCTCCTCCAATGTGTCACTAATGTATCTGAACGAGTACACAGATTACAAAGATAAATATGGAGATCAGACTGCTTTGTTTTTAAGGGTGCCAGGTCCATTTTGGCCCTTATAGGGTGAGAAAATTTGACAATTCTGGAGTTTTTATCGTAAAATGACTGTTTCCTCGAGGAGAAAACCCATGATATATGTAAAACACTGTCTTTTCTTTAGTTTGATCGTTTTAGTCATTGGAGCTCTTCTTTTTCCGTGTTCATCATCGCAAAAAACTATAAATGAAAAAAAGTTGGAAAAGCTGCACCGGGAGGCGATTGTCTGGGATTGCCACAACGATCTTGCCTATCGTGTCCTTTATGAGGGATTGGATATCGGAAACCGACTGCCCGCAGGACACGTTGACATTCCGCGTCTGAAGAAAGGTGGGGTCGATGTGCAGGTGGTTGCATTGTTCATCCAGAACTACCTCTATCCGGACAAGGCGGCGCGCCAGTGCTTCCAACTGATCGAGGCCATGACCAAAGCCATAGCCAAGAATGCGAACGCGGTGGAGCTCGCCCGGACGGGCTCAGAAGTTGAACGGATTGTAGACCAAGGCAAGATCGCCATACCCTTGGCTATCGAGGGTGGTCACGCCATCGAGGACAACCTAGACCTGCTGCGCAAATTCCACGAGCTCGGCGTTTCGTCGATGACACTAACCCACAACCTCAGTCACGGTTGGGCGGATTCGAGCGGAGATAAACCTCGTTGGAACGGAATCAATGACCTGGGGCGCCTGGTAGTAAAGGAGATGAACCGGATCGGAATGGTGATCGATCTCTCCCATGTTTCAGATGATACCTTTTATGATGTGATTAAAACGAGCCAGGACCCGGTTATCTGCTCTCACTCTGGCTGCCGGGCCATCAATCCCCACCGCCGCAACATCACCGACGACATGCTTCAGGCACTGGCAAAAAACGGTGGCGTGATCGGCATTGTCTTTGAAGTGGGTTACCTTTCATCCGAATATGCGAAAGCACGCAGCGAGCAGAGGGCCATCGCTGCACCCATTTTTGCCAGAGTCCCCAGGATCGAGGATATCGATCTCCGCATCGCCATTGAACACCTCAGTCAAGGCAGGGATTGGCCTTTGGAGAATCTACCGACAATTGAAGACCTTCTCAATCACATCGACCATGCTGTCAAAATTGCAGGCGTCGAACACGTCGGCTTGGGCGCAGACATGTATCCGCGGACTCCCTCTCCGGTGGGTATCCGGGGTGCCCAGGACTATCCCCATATCACCTGCGGGCTGAAGAAGCGAGGTTATTCCGATGAGGATATTAAGAAAATCATGGGTGGAAACTTCCTCCGCGTCTGGAAAAAAGTGACTGATAAAAAATCGTAGCCTTCCCTCCATTGGAGTAAATTTTACTATAAGCAGGGAAACAGTTGCTCATAAGGAGGCTTCTTTATCGAGTGAATTTTGATAAAAAATACTGGTTGTAAGGAAGACAGAAAAACGAAGGGCGAAAAGAAGACAAGTGTAAATGTGTTGTTATCTGAAGAGGAAATTCTTCAGGTTTTTGTTAAATTATAGATATAACACGATAGGTTTTATAGCGTATATTTAATTTCTCTTTTACCTTTATATTTTTACTCTATCAAGGGGAAATTTTGCCTTAATAACAACAGAAAACATATCCTGAAGGACTTTTTTTCTTCTTTGGGGGGATGGAGTTTTAGTCTGCTTGAAAATTCTGATGAGATAAAATAGAATATAATCTCAAATCTTATAGTTTGGAGGCCAACATGAAAGAGAGAAACACATTCCTGATTCTTATGATATTTACGTTCTCGGTCTGTATGGTAACCCTGGATTTTGGCCAGCAGGGTCGGGGGAAAGGACGTATTCAGGGAACAGTCGTTGATGACTCGGGGAACCCTTTGAAAGATGTGAAGATTACAGCTGAACATCTGGATTATAAGACAAAATTTGAAAGAAAATCCAATAAAAAAGGGAATTGGGCGATTGGAGGTTTAGGATCCGGATATTTCCTTATTGTTGCTCAGTTGAAAGGCTACGAACCGTTTACTCTGGAACTCCAGGTCAGCCAATTTTCCCAGAATAACGCCCCAGTCAATATCACTCTCAAAAAGGTAGTTATCCAAGAAGGAGCTGCCATTCAGGATGAAATTGATGCCACGCTCCTTGAAGAGGGCAATCAGCTCTTTGAGGCAAAAAAATATGAGCAAGCTGTTGCGAAATTTGAAGAGTTGCTTGAGAAGACTCCAAGCTTTTATCAGGCTCAGATCAACATTGGAAATTGTTACAAAGAAATGGGTGAATATGATAGAGCCATTGCGGTCTTTGAAACGATATTGGAAAAGGCAAAACAAGAGAAAAATTCCTTTGGAGGAGATGAAAACGTATCCCATGTGCTAGCCGGAATAGGTGAGATTTATATATTGAAAGGTGATGTTGACAGAGCTAAGGATTATCTCCAGCAAGCCATCGATATTTTCCCTGGAGATGAGAACATGACCTTCAGAGTCGGGGAGATCTTTTTTAAGCAAGGCGAAGCCGCCAAAGGCATTGAATATTATGATAAGGCGATTCAAATAAATAGTGATTGGGCTCCTTCTTACAGACAGAGAGGATATGCCTACTTAAATCTCACAAATTATAGTATGGCGATAGAGAGTTTTAAGAAATTTCTTGAACTGGCACCCGATGATCCCCAAGCTCCTATTATTAAGGATCTTATTCCCAAACTCGAAGAAATGATCAAGAAGTGATCTTGCCCCTTTTACATACCTTTGCCGGTTTGTAATTTATCAGGTGTGCAATGGTCCTTGCATTCAAAGGTAATCCCCAATTCTTCGGCAACTGTTTTTTAGCTCACCAAGATGATCTCCAATAACAGTGGTGGAATGCAGCAAAGCAAAAAAAACGGTCTAGGGAGTCTATTTTCTGTAGATAAAATGAATATTTTTCCTTGACAAATGGTATGTTTGAACTGTAAGCATATAATAGAAAAAATGATTGCGCAAAACGTTTGTTCAAAAATTTTTAAAGTTTATTTAGAAAATGAGCATTAAAGAAGTCCAAAAAGTGACAGGTTTTTCCTACTCGACTATCTCAAGAGTGCTCAACGGCAAAG
>DAOVDI010000176.1 GCA_030669585.1 Acidobacteriota bacterium | reverse complement strand
CTGGATGTAAATAACGGGCTACAACTGGTTTCCCTTACGCAAACGGATTGCCCTGGGTGTAACCTCAACCAGCTCGTCATCATTGATATATGAAATGCATTCTTCAAGACTCATCTGAATCGGAGGGGTAAGAATAACATTGTCATCTGAACCAGATGCGCGCATGTTTGTCAATTTTTTGCCCTTTGCAGGATTAACCACCATGTCCTGCGGTCTGCAGCGTTCACCGATGATTTGACCTTGATAGACCTGTACCCCCGGTCCATAGAAAAGCCTTCCGCGATCCTGAAGGTTGAACAATGCATAGGCCACGGTTGTGCAGGCTTCCTTGACCGCCATGACACCTTTGTTGCGGTTTCGGATTTCACCTGCAAATAGCCCGTATTCCAGGAAGACATAATTCATGATCCCCATTCCTTTGGTATCGGTCAGGAATTCCGACCTGAACCCGAGAAGACCTCTTGTGGGGATTTTATAAACCAGACGAGCCGTCTCGTTTTCCTGGTTCATTTCGAGCAGTTGGCTTTTGAGTTTTCCCAGCTTTTCAATAACCGTGCCCATATACTCTTTATCAACATCTATCGTCAGCTCTTCAAAAGGTTCGAGTAATTTCCCGTTATCTTTTTTCATTATGACCTGAGGCCTGGTGATCTCAAATTCATATCCCTCGCGCCGCATCTTCTCTATAAGGATGGAGATGTGGAGTTCTCCTCTGCCCGAGACCTTGAATCCTTTGCCGTTTCCCAGTTCTTCGACCTGCAGGGCCACATCGGAAAGCGCCTCCCTTCTCAACCGGTCCTTTAGATGTCTTGATGTTGAGTATATGCCTTCGGTTCCGGCAAAAGGTGAACTATTCGGGAGGAAACATGTAGAAATGGTGCATGGGTCAATCTCCATCGGAGGCAGGGGTGCCGGATTGAGCGGGTCTGTGTAGGTCTCTCCGATCGTAACATCATCCATGCCGGCAACGGCAACTATGTCGCCTACCCCCGCAATATCTGCGGCCACCTTTTTGCTCCCTTCAAAACGATATACCTTGCTGATGCGCGCAGGGACAAGCGAACCGTCGCATTTGGCCACAACAATCTCCTTGTTGATATTCAATGTCCCGCCTGTTATCTTGCCGATCCCCAATCGGCCCAGGTAGGGCGAATAATCGATTGAACTTACCAGCATCTGAAGCGGCGAGCGCGGATCTCCGGAAGGCGAAGGAATATGGGATATGATTGTTTCAAAAAGCGGTTTCATGGACAATTTCTCATCAGTTGATTCCTGTACGGTATATCCTTGCTTTGCGGACGCAAAGATAACCGGAAAGTCCAGGATGTGGTCCGGTGCGTTCAGTTTGACAAAGAGATCAAAAACCTGGTCAACGGCCCATTCCGGCCTGGCAGCAGGCTTATCTATCTTATTTATAACCACAATAATGGGAAGCGCCAGCGCCAGCGATTTTTTAAGTACAAAATAGGTCTGAGGCATGGGGCCTTCCTGCGCATCGACGAGGAGAAGTGCCCCGTCTGCCATCCTCAGCACACGTTCCACCTGTCCCCCGAAGTCAGCATGGCCCGGGGTGTCTATAATATTGATCAGGTAGTCCCTGTAACGGAAGGAGGCGTTCTTGGATGCGATCGTAATGCCTCTTTCCCGCTCCAGGTCTATGGAATCCATGAATCGTTCGGCAATATTCTCGTTTTCCCTGAACATCCCGTTCTGTTTGAACATCTGGTCTACTAATGTGGTTTTCCCATGATCAACGTGGGCGATAATAGCAATGTTTCTGATCTTGTCCTGTTCCATGTGTTGTTTTGCGCTGGCTATAAAGATGGTTTATCTTGGATTTTGAAAAAGGATCTTTTAAACGAAGATGAGAAAATCTTTTTAAATTCAGCTTTTTTAAAACTTCTCATTTTCTTTGAAAAATAGAACTATGTCAACAAAAAGAAGGTGATTGAATAATATCTGATATTAGCATATAATAAAATATTTACAAAACACCATCTTTCTGTCATTCCCGCTTTCACGGGAATGACGATTCAGACTATTTCTGAAAAAAAGGAGAACGTTAAAAAGCATGACTGAAGTTGATATTATAATATCCGGCGGGCTGGCGCTTACGATGGATAATAAAGGAACTTTGATTGAAAACGGAGCTGTTGCCATTGAGGGTGAAAATATCATAGCTGTTGGCAAATCCGAGGAAATTAAGGCGACTTATATTGCCAAAGAGATAATTGACGCAAAACATCATATTATCATGCCAGGGCTTATTAACAGCCACACCCATGCCGCAATGACCTGCTTCAGGGGAATAGCGGACGACATTGAGCTGATGGACTGGTTAAACAATTATATATTTCCTGCTGAGGCTAAAAATGTGAATACAGAA
>DAOVDI010000138.1 GCA_030669585.1 Acidobacteriota bacterium | reverse complement strand
CCATATGCCCGGAATGAAGAGAGACAAAGTCCATCTTTAGGATCTACCAGGTAGATCCTGTCACTGCCCCGGTCTGTAACCCACAGGTATTTTCCATCAAAAGTAATTCCTGCGGGCTCCCTGGATGGAGAAGGAAAATATTGAACCATCATCCCGTCTTCCGGAGAGACCTTGAGAAGAAGGTCCTGCTTGTGGTCAATTATCCATATATATTCACCATCCCATGCAAGGTCACGTGGATAAGAGGAATTGGATTCCAGAATTAATAGGGCTTTGCCGGTTTCCGGATCGAGTTTGTACAAATGTTTTTCTCCGGAGTCTATGTGCCAGAGATTTTTCCCATCCCATGCCAATCCTTCCGGATGATAACCAGGAGAATCAAAGGTTTTTATGACCTTTCCATTCTCGGGATTTATCTTATAGATCTGGTCTGAAAAATTATCTGCAAGCCAAAGATATTTTCCGTCATAAGCTAAGCCTGTCGGGCAGGAGCCGGGGGATTCTATTATATTCAAGATATCCCCGACTTTTGCCCAGGACGAGGGCAGGAAAAATGAAGTGATAAGGAAAAAGAATAGAATTTTTTTCATAATAACCTCCTTAGTTTTCAGGATCCAATCGGCCGACAACTTTTTCCACTTCGTCCAGGATCTCACAAGATATGACAACCTCTTTCATTTTTGTGTGATCAGGATAGAGAGGGCGGTCTTCATCGAGATGTTCCACATATCTGCGTATGACCTTTTTGGCAGAAGAGACGCCATTGCCGGGATTGAATTCCCGGAAATCCAGAGCCTGCGCAGCAGCTATGAATTCGATCCCGAGGACTCCATAGGCATTATCAAGGATCTGTGCGTTCTTGATGGCCGTGTTCATTCCCATGGACACAAAATCTTCCTGGTCAGCAGCGGCCGGAATTGACATGATGGATGCCGGAGCAGACAGGATCCTCTGCTCTGTGATCAGTGAGTCTGCTGTGTATTGGCTGAGCATCAAACCAGAATACATTCCGGCTCCTTTAGTGAGAAAAGCAGGCAATCCTACACTCAGAGCCGGATTGGTCAGGCGGTTGAGCCGCCGTTCAGAAAGGACGCAGACCATAGTGACCGCTGCTCCTACCATATCCATAGGAAGTGAAACAGGGGAGCCCTGAAAATTGGCTCCTGTAAGCGTCAATTTGTCTTCAGGAATAAATACTGGATTGTCTCCTACACCGTTCAACTCAGTTTCTACCTGATCTTTCGCATAGGCAACAGCATCATGAGCAGCGCCGATAACCTGGGGTGTAGAACGCATAGAATAGGCATCCTGGACTTTTGTCTTGATCTTACCTGAAAGAAGATCGCTTCCCTCGAAACATTTCATCAATGAACGAGCAGTCCTCACAGCGCCTGAAAATCCGCGTACTTGATGGAGGCGGACATCATAAGGTTTCATATTGGCCAGCAGTGACTCAAGGCTCATGGCGCAGGCGATCTCTGCCTGTTTGAGCCAACGGTTAATATCATAGAGATGGATCGCGCTCATGGCAGTGAGGAGATTCGACCCGTTGATAGTGGACAATCCGTCTCTGGCTTTTAATCCGGGGATAGGAATCACAGCTCGATCCATTGCAGTTTTACCGGGCAGCAGTTCGCCTTCGAAAAAGGCTTTTCCTTCTCCCATTAAAAGAAGTGCGATCTGAGACATAGGAGCCAGGTCACCGCAAGCTCCGACCGATCCTTTCTGACAGACAAAAGGTGTTACCCCTTTGTTAAGCATTTCAACCAGTGTCAGTGTGATCTCTGGACGGCATCCTGAATAGCCCTTTGCGTGGACATTGATTCGTCCTGCCATGGCTCCCCGCACATATTCTATGGGGGCAGGATCGCCTATTCCCGCGGCGTGGTTATAGATCAAATACTTCTGGAACTGATCGACCTGTTCATCGGTAAGCACAACCTCTGAAAATTCTCCGATCCCTGTATTGACTCCGTACATGATCTCCCGGGCCTGGATTTTTTCCTCCAGCATAGAACGGCACACCTTGATCCTATCCAAAGCCTTAGGATGAAGCTCGACTTTTTCATTGAAACGGGCGATTTGAACAAGTTTTTTTATGCTTAGCTCTGAACCATTTAAAATAATAGGCATGTATATCTCCTTAAGATATATTTATTACAGAAATAACGATATATTTTCAAGTTTTTTTACTCTCAAACGACTTAAATAATTGATGAGTAAAGGTTTATCTAGAGAACAGGTCAACAGTAGGGAGAAAACTATTTTAAAAAAATCGCCAAACATCTTGATCGTCGAGGATGAAAACATCATAGCGCTTGACATCCAGAATACCATCGAGGAATTTGGATGGAAGGTGTGTGCAATAACATCAAGAGGTGAAGAGTCTATACGATTGGCAGCAAAATTTCGCCCTGATCTTGTTCTTATGGATATTCGTCTGAAAGGAAAGATGAACGGCACAGCAGCTGCAAAGATCATCAGTGACACTCTTAATATTCCAATAATCTATCTAACCGCATACAGGGATAAAGAAAAAAACATCCAAATGATCCAGAACAGCTTGTCAGGATATATTCAAAAACCATTTTCTCAGAATGAGCTACATTCTAAAATGAAAAAGATACTTTCGCAGATAAGAAAATATCCGAAAACCAATTAACCTGGATTATTCATCTGCCCTGAACTCTTTTTTATTTCCAGCTTTTCTTATTGACTTTTTTAGGGGAAATTTATACAACTACCTGGATATAAGAACAGGACAGAACCATGAAAAAATGGTATGTATTAAATACAAGACCAAAAAAAGAATTCCAAGTGGAAAAGCTGTTTATTGAGGGAGGATTTAACGTTTATAACCCTAAATATAAACAGGACAATCAAATTTTACCATTTTTTGCCGGATATGGATTTGTTCAATTCGAGTTCCCTTCGCAATATCAAATGGTGAAATACACCAGGGGAGTCAAACGGATCATCGGCAATGAGGAAGGCCCTATTCCTATTGGAGATGAGGTTATCCTGGTGATCAAAGCACGAGAAAAAAATGGCTTGATTGAGCTTGAAAAATATGGAATAGAACCGGGAGTTGGAGATGAGATTGAAGTTGCTGAAGGTCCGTTGAAAGGATTAAGAGGTATATTTAAAAAAGAAATGAAAGCGAAAGAAAGAGCGCTTATTCTTCTGAATTATGTCACATATCATGGACGAATAATTATTGAAAAGAAAAGAATAAAAAAGGTTTTAAAATAATCCACAAGGAGATATCGATGAAAGTCCCATTTCTGGACCTGAAGGCACAATATAAAACTTATGAAGAAGAAATAAAAACAATGCTGGATAAATTTCTGCCTGAGCAGAAATTTGTACTCGGTGAAGAGATCGAACGCCTGGAACAGGAGTTGGCGGCATACTGCGGCACCTCCTACGGGGTAGGCGTTTCATCCGGGTCAGACGCCCTTATAATTTCTCTTATGGCGCTAGGAATTGGGAAAGATGATATTGTAGTGACCACGCCGTTTACTTTTTTTGCCACAGCAGGCGCCATTGCCCGGATTGGCGCTGTTCCGATGTTTTGTGATATCGACCCTGTTACTTATAATATCAGCCCGGAATGTCTGGATGATCTGCTTGTAAAAGAGATCGAAGATAGAGGGAATTCCAAAATAAAAGCAATCCTTCCAGTACATCTTTACGGGCAGTGCTCGGATATGAATGACATCATGGCTCTTGCAGAGAAATTCCAGCTTCATGTCATCGAGGATGCCGCCCAGGCTGTTGGAACGGATTATCCGGCGGCGGGGGGGGTAAAACGAGCATGCTCTATGGGGACTATGGGGACACTTTCTTTTTTTCCATCCAAGAATCTGGGTGCATTTGGAGATGGCGGCATGGTTCTTACAAATGATAAAGTTTTAGCTGATAAATTAAAATTGTTGAGAGTTCATGGTTCAACGAATAAATATTTTTATAAAACATTAGGAGGAAATTTTCGTCTTGATGCTCTGCAGGCTGCGATCTTGAGAGTGAAATTGAAACATATAGATTTATGGATTCAAGGCAGAAAAATAAAAGCGGAATATTACGACAGCCAGTTTCAGGATTCAGGACTGGTTGAAAAAGGGCTTCTGGTCTATCCAAAAACGGTCTTCCGGGAACTTGGTATTCCAAATTATCATACCTACCATCAATATGTCATACGGGCAGACAGGCGGGATAAGCTTCAGGCTTATCTCAAACAGAAGGGGATAGCCTCTGCTATCTACTACCCTTTGTCCCTTCATCTTCAGGAATGTTTCTCCTACCTTGGTTACAAAGAAGGAGATTTTCCGGAATCAGAAAAGGCCTCTAAAGAAGTGCTGGCCCTACC
>DAOVDI010000002.1 GCA_030669585.1 Acidobacteriota bacterium | reverse complement strand
GGGACGCGGCCCATCAAAATCAGAGGCAGCCTGATCTTCCCGGTTGATTCCTTTCGCATAAAGTATATTCCGGATGTCATGGTAAGTCAGGACATAATCCACAGCTCCTTTAGAATGTCCATCCATTCGTTCCCTGATCCTGGAAAGACAGGAGCCGATAAAGACCACCTTTGTCTCCGGGCCCCTTAACTGCTTCACTAACATCCCTGCTGCGACCATAGGAGAAACGACAGGTACCAGGTGGTCCACAAGCTCAGGAACATACTTCTCAATATATAGAACAAGAGAAGGACAAAATGAAGAAATGCAGGATATTTTATCCGAGCCGTCAAGATACTTTTGATATTCCCGAATAACCAGTTCACCACCGGAAGCTGATTCCCAAACTTCCTGAAATCCTAATTTTTTAAGCGCTGTCACAAGTTGTCCTGGAGTTCCTTTGTCCAAAACCGCCGGAAAAGTAGGATCCAGACACGCAACGAGTTTTTCCCCTTTTTGTAGAAGCTCCACAACCTGTTCGACCCCGGTATGTACGATAATAGCATCATGAGGACAGTGCTTATAACATGCACCGCAAAGAATACATCGTTCTTCGATGCGCTTCACTTTTCCGTCATCGATCTTCAGGGCATTGGTGGGACAGCCCTGTACACACCGGTAACACTGCCGGCACTTTTCTTGAGAAATGCTTAATACAGACATGGGAATGAGAAATTATTTAAGATTTTTTTGACCGGTCAATTTCTCGATCGCATCAATAAAGACCTTTGGACTTACCGGTTTATCCAGCAGCACATCAGCGCCTGTAAGTTTTAAAACATCATCACTGGCAGAAAATTCCAATCCGGTCTGGGCTCCTATCGAGGTGAGGAGCATGACAGGAAGATCTGCATACTTTTTCTTTATTTTCTCACTCGCTTTAAAACCGGAGTCAAAATGTTCCATCATGACATCCAGTACAACAATATCAGGCTGAATCTTTTCCAGAGTTTCCATACATTCTTTTGAACTCTGTGCAGTGATCACTTCATATCCCTTGTGTTCCAGCACAGCAGAATGCATTTCCAGAAAGTCCGCATCATCATCAACCAGAAGGACTTTTTTCTTCTTTTTTTCTTCTTTTTTTCCCGTTTTTCCGGCTACAAGAAAAAGAATATGTCTGAGAGTTTCGTCATCTTCGATGGAATCCTCGGTTTTTGTTATTAGCTTATCCCCATCAAAATACTGGTATTCGACCTTGCATCCGCATTGAACATGACATTGAAAGATCTGTTTTACCATATCGTCTGTTTCTGACAGATCAAGCTTCTTTCCCCTGAAGAAAGGGCACATGGTGTATTCTCCGGGTCTTATCATCGCCTGCAATTCCGGACAATAAACCTGTATAAAAGGTTTTGACTCTTTACTCATAATTCCATTCTCCTATAAAAGGCAAACCCTGATAAAATAGCTTTATAATTTGATTAATCAACATTGCAACCGAACATATTATCTTATCCAAATTATAAATGTATTTCAACCGAGATGACAGGAGAAAAAGTGGCGGGGCCGACGAGACTCGAACTCGCGACCTCCGGCGTGACAGGCCGGCGTTCTAACCGACTGAACTACGACCCCGCTCAGGGTTAAATCATTATAATAGATTGGCGTGAAATATCAATCTTTTTTTACCCTGCATTATTCAGGTTACATGCTTTCCAGCGCAGCAATACGCTCTTCGATCGGGGGATGGGTACTGAAAAGTTTGTTCATTTTTCCCTTATGCTCTTTCAAGGGATTTACTATGTACATGTGTGCAGTGGCTTTATTGGCTACTTCAAGGGGTTCTTTATCCGCTGCCAGCTTTCTCAGCGCAGAAGCAAGGCCTGCAGGATAGCGGGTCATCATGGCACTACTTGCATCAGCCAGAAATTCCCTCTTGCGAGAGACCGCGAGCCGGAGAAGCTGAGCAATCAATGGGGAAAGAATAGCAAGGATCAATCCCACAACGAGGAAAATAGCCGCCGCATTCCCACTTTTCCCTCTATCGCTGCTCCGCCTCTTCCCCCCTCCCCAGAAAAAACTCCGCATGATCCAATCGCTGAGAAGCGCTATAACACCCACCATGACAACCGCCAGAGTCTGCACAAGAATATCATAGTTCTTGATATGGGACATCTCATGGGCAATAACACCTTCCAGTTCTACCCGGTTAAGCTTAGACAGCAATCCCTCGGTGACTACGATAACCGAATTCTCTGGATTGCGGCCGGAAGCAAAGGCATTGGGAGCTGTGTCATTAATGACATAACACCGGGGTTTAGGCAGGCCTGCTGCAATGGCAAGCCCTTCGACCACATTATAAAGGTGGGGATATTCCTCTTTCTTCACCGGCCTCGCCCGGCTTACTGCCAGGGCAATCCTGTCGCTATAAAAGTAACTGGTAAAGGTCGCCAGTACAGCAATAACCAGAGCCGGGATCAACGCATAAGCTCCCAATTCTGTCATCTGTCCGAATACCCACGTCAGAACAAAGATCAAAGCAAAGAAAAAAAGGACAAGAAAAAAAGACCGTCGCTTGTTTCTCGAAATCTGTTTATACATAACATTCAGGCAGTATTAAAAAAAAATTAAAACTCAACTTTGACCGGCTCTTTGGCTTCAGCCTCTTCGATCTCAAAATATTCTCTTTCTGAAAAATTGAACGTGCCGGCGATGATATTGGCAGGAAAAACCTGCTGTTTGGTGTTGAATTTCATGGCCATGTCATTGTAAAACTGTCTGGCGTAGGCGATCTTTCCCTCTGTCCCGGCCAGTTCTTCCTGAAGCATCATAAAATTTTGATTGGCTTTTAATTCCGGATAATTTTCCGCTACGGCAAAGAGCGATTTCAATGTGCCGCTCAACATGTTTTCCGCCTGTCCCTGTTCCTTGACCGTTCCGGCATTGATGGCACTGGCCCGAGCTTCGGTAACCTTCTGAAAAAGCTCCCTCTCATGTTTGGCATAACCTTTAACCGTCTCCACCAGATTAGGTATCAGGTCATATCTCCTTCTTAGCTGAACATCGACCTGTGCCCAAGCATTTTCACAGCGGTTACGCAATTGAATGAGGGCATTGTAGATCCCGATCACAAAAACGATGATAACACCCAGGATGATTAAAAGAATGATTCCAACTCCCATGTCTTACTCCTTTGGAACATATTTTCATATTTTATACATTATAAACTATCAAATAATTCAATAATCAACAAGCCTGCGAAATTTATGAAAATTTACGTCAACATAATTTAATTTCAATTTTTTACGTAAATATTGGATTCCCATTGACTATTGTGATTAAATGATGTTATATTTTTTTTCCGTTAGCAACGGTTATAATAATTTAATTCAGGGAGGTCTATATATGTCTTTAAAAGAAAAACTTCAATCCAAACTTGACCCAATGCGCAGTCGTGTCAAAACTCTTGTTAAAGAGCACGGTGACAATGTCATCTCAGATGTAACGATTGCTCAGGCTTACGGTGGAGCCCGCGGAGTCAAATGTATTGTCACCGAAACTTCCGCTCTTGATCCTTTTGAAGGAATACGTTTCCGCGGATTCAACATTCCCCAGCTGCGGGAAAAACTCCCCACGGCTCCAGGCGGAGAAGAACCTCTTCCCGAAGGGCTTTTCTATCTGTTGTTGACCGGGGAACTTCCCACAGAAGATGATGTCAAAGAGGTGACAAAAGAGTGGACAACGCGCGGCGAACTTCCCGGATATCTTATCGATATCTTGAAAGCGATCCCCAAAGGGACACACCCCATGACCCAGTTTTCCATGGGGATCATGGCGCTGCAGAGGGAATCTGTTTATGCTCAGAAATACCGTGAAGGCATCAGCAAAATGGACTACTGGGATCCCATGTACGAAGACGTCATGAACCTGATCGCCAAGCTTCCAAAGATAGCGGCGTACATCTATCGAAAAGAATACAAAAATGACGAACACATTCCTTCAGATCCCAGTCTTGACTGGGGAGGAAACATGGCCCATATGCTCGGAGTAGAAGGGGATGCATTCAAAGAGCTAATGAGGCTGTATCTGGTCATCCATAGTGACCACGAAGGCGGGAATGTATCCGCACACACAACTCACCTCGTTGGTTCGACTCTGTCCGATGCCTATTATTCTCTCTCAGCAGGCATGAATGGCCTGGCCGGTCCGCTCCATGGTCTGGCCAACCAGGAAGTACTCAGATGGATCATGAATGTCAAGGAAGATCTCGGCGGCGTGCCAACAAAAGATGAATTGGTTAAATATCTATGGGATACACTCAACTCAGGACAGGTCATCCCCGGATACGGCCATGCTGTTCTACGCCAGACCGATCCCAGATATATGGCTCAGAGGGAGTTTGCCCTGAAGCATCTCCCTGATGACGAGATCTTCAAAGTTGTCAGCGCCATCTATGAAGTCGCCCCCGATATCCTTAGAGAACAAGGCAAAGCGAAAAACCCCTGGCCGAATGTTGACGCTCATTCCGGTTGTTTGATGCTCCATTACGGTATCACCGAATATGACATCTATACCGTCTTTTTTGGTGTATCCCGAGCAATGGGTGTTCTCGCTTCGCTCATCTGGGACCGCGCCCTCGGACTGGCCATCGAAAGACCCAAGACCATTACAACCGATTGGCTTGAAGAACAGGTTAAGAAGTAGTCGATTCTACAGAAAAGCAGTCTAAAAAGATTAATTACATGGAGGGGAAGATATCTTCCCCTCCTCTTTATCCTGAATAATTCAGGTTATTTTATACCGTTGATTTTAAGTATATCGATAAGAAGACTGTATCCTGTTTCTGTTCTTCCGGCACCGGGCCCAACAATAGTCACTTCTCCCAGAGTATCTGTTGTAATAGTCATAGCATTGGTTGCGCCCATAATACCGCCTAAAGGATGAGACATATCCACTTCTTCGGGATTGACCGATGCTTTTACGTCACTTCCTTCTCGCCAGACCTTGCCTATTAGCTTGAACCGTTTGCCACGGTCCTTGGCATCAGCAATTGCCCCGGCCGTTATCTTTGTAATGCCTTCACAGGGATAATCAAAAGGATTTCCTTTGCCGCCAAAAATTACTCTTGCCAGAATGGTCACTTTGGCCAGCGCATCCCAACCCTGCACATCGGCATCCGGAACTGCCTCTGCATATCCCAACTCCTGCGCCTTGTTAAGCGCGTCTTCATAGGAAAACCCCTCTTCCATCCTTGTCAGGATATAGTTGGTCGTTCCATTGAGAATACCCTTGATCTCCGTGATATTACTGCCGGCTAGAGTTTCCCGCAGAAGGTTAAGAATGGGAGTCCCGCTCATTACTGTTCCTTCAAAAAGAAACTGAACTCCTTTTTTTATTGCAAGATCGGCCAATTCCCGGTAGTAGAGAGCCAGGGGTCCTTTATTGGTTGTTGTGACATGCATCCCCCGCTCGAGAGCGGCCCTAATATACGAGGTGGCAGGCTCGCCGGTCTTGATGTCCGTATAGGTCGCTTCAAGCATCACGTCCGCATCCGTTTCCTTGATCAGGGAAAGGGCATCTTTTTTGTATTCCCCTCCCGGATAACTCGCCAAAGATCGTTCTTCCTTAACCATCTTTAAAGCCTTTTCCAGGTCGAGCCCCTCCGGAACAAAAAGGCTCCCCATGATCTTATCGGCAATTCCTACAATTTTAAATTCAAAACCATAATTCTCGGCAAGAAATTTTTCTTTCTCCAGTAAAAGCTCTGCTAGTCCCTGGCCTACCGTTCCAAAACCAACAAATAATAATCTCATGATTTCCTCCCGTTATTTTCAATTTGATCAGACAGAAATTTGTCCTGATTTATAATTCATAGATGTTTTCTATCTTGAGAATAATCCGGACAATGATTCTGTGTAAAATTTAAGTAACACACAAAACTAGACAAGTCAAGGAACGAAGCGTTTTCTGTGACTGTACAGGATCATTGAATTTTGAATTGACTTCGTCTATTATTAATATGATGGCAAGAATTAAAATAATCGGAAATCCGGAACTCCGGCTTCAGGGAAAGGTGAGAATATCCGGCGCCAAGAATGCAGTTCTTCCTGCCATCGCAGCCGCCCTCTTAACCAAAGACAAGATCAAACTCAAAAACGTTCCTCTGGTCAAAGATGTCTTTACTATCCTGACTCTAATGAAAGAGATGGGAGCTGAGTATTCCATTCGCAAGAATTCACTTTCTCTCCAGATTAAAAATATCCTTTTCGAAGAAGCTTCCTACGAGCTGGTCCGAGCCATGAGGGCTTCCATTCTTGTTCTCGGCCCCCTGCTTGCCCGCCGGGGAAAAGCGATAGTAGCCCTGCCAGGAGGATGCGCTATCGGATCCCGTCCCATAGACCTGCATATCCATGGACTAGAGAAGATGGGCGCAAAGATCTCCCTTGAACACGGTTATATTCAAGCGGAAGCCGGCCGGCTCGTGGGAGCTGAGATCGAGTTTGAAAAGAAAACCGTGGGCGGCACTGAAAATCTCCTTATGGCCGCCTCCCTGGCCAAAGGAGAATCAATTCTTAAGAACTGTTCGCTTGAGCCGGAAGTGATCAATCTCTGCGAGCTTCTGGTCAAGATGGGCGCAAAGATCGACGGGATCGGCGAAGAACTCATACGTGTAAAAGGAGTGAATGAACTGGGCGGGGCCATTCATGAGATCATCCCTGACAGGATCGAGGCCGGAACCTATCTTGTTGCAAGCGCTTTGACCCAGGGACAGATTACGCTGACAAGGACTCAACCCTTTCATCTTACCGCTATCATCGAAAAACTGCGTTTTTCCGGAGCAGAGATCGAACAGGTCAATTCTCACACTCTTCGTGTCACCGGAAGCCGGAAAATCAAACCCCAAGATATTACAACTTCCCCGTATCCTGGATTCCCTACAGACATGCAGGCACAGTTCACAGTGCTGATGAGTCAAGCAGAAGGAACTTCCATCATAACAGAAACAATTTTTGACAGACGATTCTCACATATCAATGAATTACTGCGTCTGGGTGCTAACATCGATGTATCCGGTGATAAAGCAGTAGTAAAAGGCAAGACACCCCTGTCAGGAGCCCAGATCCTCGCAACAGACCTTCGAGCTTCTGCATCCCTTATACTAGCCGGCTTGATCGCCCGAGGTGAAACCATCATCAATGAATCTCAACATCTGGAAAGAGGATATGAGGGGATCGAAATGAAACTCAGGTCCCTAGGTGCATATATAGAAGTGCTGAAGGATTAAAAAGACTTAACCTAAGGAGAAGGAATAATGGAAGATTGCCTTTTTTGTAAGATCATCAGAAAAGAACTTCCCGCAAACGTGGTTTATGAGGATGATCTGATTATAGCCTTTGACGATATCAATCCCAAAGCACCTGTTCATACGCTCGTTATTCCCAAAGAACATTTCAGCTCTTTGAATGACATCACAGAGGCACAGCATGCACTCATGGGATACATACTTCTCAAGATACAGATGATCGCAGACAAAAAGGGCATCGCTGAATCCGGATACAGGATCGTACTCAATACCGCCAGCGACGCCGGACAGGATGTATTCCATATCCATTTTCACTTACTCGGAGGAAGGCGCATGACCTGGCCTCCAGGATAAAATAACTACAAGGAGGAAAAATTGGAGATAACATGGTTAGGTCACTCTGCGATTAAATTAAAAGGATCAAAAACAATCTATATCGACCCTTTTCTGACGGGAAATCCAAGCGCAAGTCTGTCTTCCGCTGACATTGATGAAGCGGATATAGTCATTGTCACACACCATCATGCGGACCACCTTGGAGATGCTTTTGCCATCTGCAAAAAAACCAATGCAGTTCTGGTTGCCATGCATGAAATCGCCGTGGAAGCTGAAGCAGAAGGAATCACAACCGAAGGGATGAACATCGGCGGGACAGTGGAGTCAAATGATGTTATTACCCACATGGTCACAGCCCACCATTCTGCGGAAAAAGGGAATCCGGCCGGAGTAGTCATAGAAATGGACGGAAAGACTCTTTATCATGCCGGCGACACCGGTTTAACTTATGACATGAAATTGATCGGAGAATTTTTCAATCCCGATCTCAGCTTTCTCCCAATCGGTGACCGCTACACCATGGGAATCGCTTCTGCAGCCAAAGCCGTAGAATTCATTCAGACAAAAAAAGTCATTCCGATACACTACGGAACATTCCCAATTGTGAATTCCAACCCTGAGGAGTTCAAGCAAAAAGTTGGAACACGTGCAGAGGTTATTATTCTTAAACCGGGAGAAACCTATAACCTCTAACACAGAATTATTTATAAATAATGGCTTTTCTGATTGATGGCAACAACCTCATCGGGCACATTTCTCCTCATTATCTCAGAGACCCCCGAAGCAAATACAGTCTTGTCGGCAGATTAATAGCATTCCAACGGATTAATCAGACAAAGATCCTTCTTGTTTTTGATGGTCCTCCGGATACGGAACTGGAGAATATCCACACACACTTCAAGAAGATAAAAATATTTTTCCCTTCGCCCGGTCAAAAAGCTGACCATATCATCAAGGACATTTTATCCAAATGGAAAAACAAAAGGCGGTTTTTCATTGTCAGCTCTGACCGGGAGCTTAAAAATTTTGCGCGGGCTTTAGGATTCAAAGTCCTGACTTGTCAGGAATTTAACAAAGAATTAAAAAAAACCCTTAAAGAATACAAAAAAATCCAAGAACTGCAGAAAGAAGACACGCCTCTTTCACCATTGGAGATCGATCTCTGGGGTGGCATTTTTAAGGGCGATCATGAATGATATTGCCATAATCGGAGCGGGCAAGGTCGGAACCGTTTTAGGTAGAGCCCTGTCACTGGCAGGATACCGGATCATCGCCCTGACCTGCAGCCGCATATCATCGGCCAGAAAGAGCCGAAAGATCATAGGTCAGGGAACAGCGTATGCAGACAACATTCAAGCCTCACGAGAAGCGGACGTCGTTATCCTGACCGTCCAGGACATGCAAATCAGCCGCATCTCAGAAGAGCTTTCAAAATCAGATATCTGGTGGGATGGTAAATATGTATTTCACTGCAGCGGCTTGCTTCCCTCCAACATCCTTGATCTATTAAAAAACAGAGGCGCCTTTACAGCTTCCTTTCACCCTATTCAGTCATTTACATGTAAGAACCAATCTGAACAAAGCATCAAAGGGATATTTTTCGGTATCGAAGGAGGAAAAAAATCCGTACTGCTCGCCCAAGAAATGACGAAACGGCTCGGCGCAAAACACCTGGTTCTATCGCCTGAAGACAAATCCCTGTACCATACTTCCTGCTGCCTTGCTTCCAATTATATTGTTGCCCTCCTGGATTCGGCCTCAGCGGTTTTGGGAACGATCGGGATCAAGCCAAAACAGGCAGAGGAAATGCTTTATCCCCTTGTGCAAGAAACTTTACAGAATGTAAAAAAATTTGGTATTTCCGCCTCTCTCACCGGCCCTATTGTTCGTGGAGATCTGAAAACAGTTAAAACCCATCTTAAAGTGCTGAAAAGCCTGCCAGGCCATTCCAGGATATACAGGAACCTGGCCCGCCAAGCAATGGAAACAGCCAGAAAAACAAAACGCCTCTCCACTGAAAAAATCAAGGCTTTGGCGATTCTGCTGGAAGATAAATAACTTCCTCCTGGAGAATGATTCCGAACCGGTCCTTCACCTGTTTTTTTAACTTTTTAGCCAATTGAAGAACATCTTTTGACGATGCCTTCCCCTCATTGATAAGAAAATTGGCATGGATCTCACTGACCGCAGCCTTTCCACATTTAAGCCTTTTCGCTCCGATTCCATCCAGTAGAACCGCTGCCGCAACTTTTTTTTCACCGGGAGGAAAAGGATTCTTAAAATAGCTTCCAGCACATGCAACAGTAGCAGGAGGATGTTTATTTTCCCTTACTCTGATATTGTTTTCCATTCCGGCCTGAATTATTTTTGCTTGCCCCTGACGCAGCTCAAAGACAACCTCAAGGAGCGTATCACGGGTCTTTTTAAGAATGCTGTCACGGTATCCAAATTGGAATTTTTCCCTATTGATCCGGACTTTTTTTTCATTTTTATTCAGGATCATAGCCTCTATCAGGTAAGATCCTATACTCTCCCCAAAAGCGCCTGCATTGCCATAAACCGCCCCGCCCACAGTTCCTGGTATCCCAGCAAGGAATTCGAATCCCGCCAGACTTTTTCGGGCACAAAATCCCAGCATGTCTTTCAGAGAAGTTCCTGTTTTGACTGTGATCCGATCCCCCCCAGACATATCTACTCCTTCAACACTGTTTTTGATGATTAAACCTCTGAACCCAAGATCATCAAACAAGAGATTGAATCCTCCCCCGACTACATAATGCGGAATAGAGTTTGACCGTGCGACTCTGAGCGCTTCAACCAGTTCATTAATCGAAGTCGCCTCAAAAAATAAATCTGCCTTCCCTCCAATTTTAAAACTCGAAAAATCGGCAAGCTGTACAGCAAAGGACAAAGACCTGCCGGTCCTTTCGATAAATTGTTTATTAAAGTTCTGATAATCAGGATTCATGGAAGTATTGTATGAAAAAGAACAATGCCTGGCAAGACGGATAGATAACTTCAATTAATTTGGCATGAATTTTGCTGATTATCAATTGGCTGGTTATTGACATTTTAATCCAGTCACGCTATTATTTTTAAAATATTAGACGAGGTCGAACAATGAGAAAGTCAACTTTAACCCTATTGACACTTATTTTTTTGTTAACTGGTCTGCTTCATGCGCAGGGCACTGAAGCAAATCAAGATTATATCAAAGCGGTAACAACAAAAAATCCGGATCAAAGAATCCAGCTGCTCAAAGACTATCTTTCCAAGTATGTTGGACAGGGCACCCAATACGAAAATTTTGTATATGCAAATCTTTGTACAACTCCTTCCGCGGCAATATCGCAGGAAGATAGAATTAATTACGGTGAAAAGGCCATTTCCCTGGGAGGATACGATGAACTGACCAACTTCCAGCTTTATATAACGGTTTCCGGGCTTTATATAAAGAACGGGAAAAATTTAGATAAAGCTAAAAGTTATTCCCTTAAGGCTGTTCAGGTGGCTAAAGCTGCCAAGTCTAAAGAAACGGAAAGAACAAACATCGCCAGATGGAATCAATTCATAGGAGCTGGTTATTACAACCATGGACAGGCGCTTGAAAAAGCAAACGATCCAAAAGGCGCGGTCAAGGCGTATATTGACTCCTTTAAAATCCTGAAGAACACACAGATCATCAAATCTATAAGGAGACTGGGGAAAAAACTTTATGATGCCAAAGAATTCAAGGCTTCGGAAGAACCATTTCAGCTTGCTGCTCAAGTGCTCAAAGATTATGGAAGCATGACTTATTATGCAAAATGCATGCACAGAAACGGGAAAAAAGCAAGCGCCCTGAAATATTATAAACTGGCTTACTCCAAACAGAAGAACGGCGATCTCGCCTATAACATTGGAATTCTTCTGGCAAGACAGATGAAATCCAATCCTGCTTCAGCGGAAGAGGCTGTCCAATATCTGCTCGACGCTGCATTCCTATCCAAGACTAACACTAAAAAAGCCATGGATCTGGCTCAGGGACTCTTTTTCAACCGCGTCCATAAAGATCTCAAATACAATGAGAAAGTACAGGAATTAGTATCCCGCGGAAATAAGATAACCGATCTGTCAAATTCATTTAACTCAAAGTTCGGAGACAGGGACGAAGAGGATCTGACGGACACAGAAAAGAAGGAAATGGAAACAATCCTGGCCAGCATTGAAACAGAGAAAAAAGCCATAGATAGACTGGAATTAGAAACAAAGGCAGCACTTGAAAAGTTTAACCAGGCTATCGAATCTGCAAAAAAAAGACTGGGCATAGCCCAATAGATAATAATCAAAAATTAAAGGATGGTCCTTGAGTCCGTCCTTTTTTTTTGAATTAATTTCATCTGTATAACACTTTTAAGCAAGGACGGGAAATCCTTGCCTGACTTATCAATCTTGCTTATAATCACTACAGGAATCCATTTTCGAGAAACATGCCATGATCGGACAAGATCAAAATAAAGCAAAAAAGCAGATCCAACAACTCAGATCCGAAATCAGATATCACGAAAAAAAATACTATATTGATAACGATCCTCAGATCTCTGATTATGAATTTGACATAAAAATTAGAGAGCTTAAAAAACTGGAATCCGAATTCCCAGAATTTATAACCCCTGATTCTCCTACACAGAGGGTGGGAGAGCAGCCCATAGAAGGCTTTGTAACAGTGGAACACAGTTCTCCCATGTTGAGCCTGGATAACTGTTACAGTGTTGAAGAACTGCAAGAATTTGAACAGAGGGTCAAAAAGACCATACCTGACGAAAAAATCGACTACGTCGCAGAGCTTAAGATAGACGGTATAGGTATTTCAGTCATCTACGAGGAAGGACGGTTATCCAGGGCGATCACTCGGGGGGACGGTCTCAGGGGAGATGATGTCACAGCCAACGTCAAGACGATTAAAAGCCTGCCGCTGACCATAAATAAGAGGAGAAAAACAGAGGTGAGGGGAGAGATCTTTTTTCCATTCCGCTCATTTCAGCAGCTCAATAAACACCGATCAGAAACAGATGAACCTCTTTTCGCCAATCCAAGGAACGCGGCAGCTGGGTCCATCCGTCTTCTCGACCCCAGAGAGACGGCTGACCGTCATTTGGATGTTTTTCTGTATTCCCTGGCTATCGAAGGAAAGGAAAACCAGGATCAATGGGAGATTCTCAAGACACTCTATGCTCTTGATTTTAAGACAAATCAGATCTCAACATTATGCCGGTCCCTGGAGGATATCGTCGCTTTCTACGATGAGTGGCGGGAAAAAAGGGACAGCCTTGATTATGATGTAGACGGAATTGTTATCAAGATCAATTCCGTAAAGCAACAAAAAAATCTGGGGCGTACATCCAAATTTCCACGTTGGGCGATATCTTTTAAATTTCCAGCCCGGCAAACAACCACAAAGGTCAATGATATCATCATTCAGGTAGGCCGCACCGGAGCCTTGACACCAGTGGCTGTGCTCGAAGCTGTAAAACTTTCAGGAACAACAATCAGCCGCGCTACCCTGCATAACGAGGATGAGATCAGGAAAAAAGACATCCGGGTGGGCGATCTTATTCTTATCGAACGAAGCGGCGATGTTATTCCTAAGATCGTATCCGTAATGAAAGAACAGAGGACAGGAAATGAAAAAGTATTCAGGTTCCCGGATATGTGTCCTGTCTGTTCTTCCGCCGCATTCAAGCCGAAAGGCGAAGCGGTCTCACGCTGCACCAACCCATCTTGCCCCGCAAAACTGAGGGAATCGCTGCTTCATTTTTCATCACGCAGGGCCATGAATATCGAGGGCTTTGGAGAAGCGCTCGTTGACCAGCTTCTTGACATGAATTTGGTCACAAATGTTTCGGATATCTATTCTTTAAAATATGAGGATCTGGTCGAACTGGACAGAATGGGCTCCAAAAGCGCCAGGAATCTCCTTAAGGAGATATTAAAATCAAAAAAAAGAGGCCTGTTTCAACTGATCTTTGCATTGGGGATCAGGCATATAGGCGAGCGCACAGCCATAGTGCTGGCAGATCATTTCAACAGCATGAATAAACTCATGCATGCATCCTTCGAAGAACTCATAGAAATTCCTGATATCGGACCTATCGTTGCAGAAAGTACTGTCTTTTTTTTCAGACAGTCAGAAAATCTCGATCTGATCCGACGGCTTAAGCAGGCAGGACTGATATTTGAATCTAGCCGAAAAGGGAACTCAGAGCAGGGGCCTCTTACTGGACAGAGTTTTGTTCTGACAGGAAGACTGACCTATTTCACCCGGGATGACGCCAAAAAAAACATTGAGAAACTAGGCGGAGCAGTCAGCTCTTCAGTAAGTCGAAAAACGGCCTATGTCATTGCAGGAGAGGATCCTGGATCAAAGCTGGAAAAAGCCCGGGATCTCGGAATCCCGGTATTGGATGAAGGTGATTTCCAAAAATTGATAAGCTGACCTGAATTATTCAAATTGGCTCTTTTTTTCTAGCGTTTCCCGAATATTTTTTTGCGCGTTTTTCCATTACGGGGCTTTTGTCCCAGTTCCTTAAGTGCACGCTTATTATCTGGATCAATATTAACAGCTTTTTCAAACTGGCGTGTGGCCTTGATCTTTAAACCTTCAATTTTATAAAAAAGTCCAAGAGCAATATAACCATCCGGATTCCAAGGTTCGATCTGTATCGCTTTAATAAAATCATTTTCTGCCTGTTTTTGATAACGAGAAACCTTTGATTCCGCTTTTGCCAGAGCTAAGAAATATTTTGCGTTATTTTCCCTAAGCTTAACAGCTTCGGTCAAATAACTTAACGCTTCTTCATATCTCCCCTGATCGGTCAGAACTTTCCCTTTTTGAAATTTTGATTGCGCAAGAGCCGGAACGTTGTTTTTATCACTACACATGGAGTCGAGCTGTGCATTATAGATCCGACGCCTGCTTTCATTGCTGATCGTGTGAAAAGCCTTATTTATTATATCAAAGATCTCGCCGGCCTTTTTTTTCAGATCTTTGGGAAGATTCCGCTGGAAGAGGTCAGGGTGGTATTTCCTTGCCAACTGGAAATATGCTTCTTTGGCTTCAAAAACAGTAGCCGAGCGGGAGATATCCAAGATCTGGTAATAATTTGAATTTAAGAATTTAGCATGCAGCTCTTCGATATTTTCCGGCTTGTTTTTTTCCATCATTTGGAATCCTTATTTTATATATAAATACCTGAATTGCAAAGGTCAAGAAATTGTGATAATTTTCTAATATGAAAATCGGGTTGGTTCAATCTTCTCCTCATTTAGGAGACGTTCAAAAAAACCTGAAATCTCATTTTGCCTATATCGAAAAGGCAAAAAAAGAAAACGTCCAACTCATAATTTTTCCCGAACTCAGCCTGACCGGATATACACTTCAAGATCTGGTTGAAGAGGTCGCTCTCTGCCCGGATTCTGATCCAACATTCAAGAAGATAAAAAAAGCCAGTGAAGAGATCTCTATCGTTTTTGGATTTGTGGAAAAAAAGGATAATGGGCTTTTTTATAATTCCTCGGCCTATCTCTCAGATGGAGAAATAAAAAATATTCACCGCAAAGTTTTCCCCCCCACTTATGGAATGTTCGAAGAAATGAAATTTTTTGCCCAGGGAAAAAATTTTCATACATTTTCCACACCTTTTGGAAAAACAGGAATGATGATCTGTTATGATTTCCTTCAACTCGGGGCATGCTACCTTCTCTTCGCAGGAGGTTCGGACACCATCATCGTTCTCAGCGCTGCTCCAGGAAGAGGCTACTCAGAAGAGGATAAGTTTGAATCCAGCAACATGTGGGAGTCAATGGGAGCATCCCTGTCACGGTTCTCCACCTCTTTTGTCGTTTACTGCAACAGAGTTGGATTCGAGGATGGAAAGGTCTTTGCCGGAGGATCCTTCATCTACGGGCCTGCCGGTAACCTCATGGCAAAGGCCCGATATGTTGAAGAGGAATTTCTTATACATGATATCAACCTGGACGAAATTGCAGAAGTCCGTAAAAAACGTTTATATAAAAGAGATGACAAACCGGAGATCATTCTCGAAGCATTAAAAAGAATCATCAGTTCATATGAAGATTAACGAAATATTTGTTGAAAAAGTCCTGACGGCCTTTATAAAAAATGAACTGTATAAATTCAATTTTTCCAGAGGAATCCTCGGTCTGTCCGGTGGCCTTGATTCATCTGTTTGCGCTTTTCTCGCAGCCAAATCTCTGGGCAAAACAAATGTTTTTGCCCTGATCATGCCTTATGGAGATACCTATCCACAGGATGTGGATGATGCCCGGGAAGTGGCAGATCTCCTTGGAATTAACTCACGGATCATAGACATTTCCCCAATGGTGGATGCCTACTTTAAAATATTTCCTACATCCGACCGTATCATTATTGGCAATAAAATGGCTAGAGAAAGAATGTCGATCCTTTATGATTTTTCAGTTCGGGAAAAAGCACTGATCCTGGGAACCAGTAATAAAACTGAATCTCTTCTTGGATATGGGACCCTCCACGGAGATATGGCATCTGCCATAAATCCGATCGGTGACCTCTACAAAACACAGATCCGGCAGCTTGCAGCCCATCTAGGTGTACCGACAAAGATAATCAAAAAAACCCCGACCGCAGGACTCTGGCCGGGGCAGACGGATGAAAAAGAACTGGGTATGACATATAAAAATATTGACATGATCCTGTACCAACTTGTCGATCTTCGAAGAACGCCGGCTGATCTGCTTAAGAAAGGTTTTGATAAAAAAAATATTGAAAGGATCACCCGGCTCATTAAGTCTTCTGAATTCAAGAGGAAACTTCCGCCCATTGCCAAGCTTTCATGGAGAACGGTCGGACTGAACTTCCTGTATTCTTTTGACCGCGAAAAATAAGGCTGCACATGGTATCTCCTAAAAAAGCTGAAACCGGTCGTCTTTATATCGTCGCTACTCCTATAGGTAATTTAGAAGACCTGACATTCAGAGCCCTGGAAATTCTTAAGTCCGTCTTTTTGATCGCATGCGAGGACACCCGCCATACCAGAAAGCTTCTTAACCGGTATGAGATCAAAAAAAATCTTATCAGTTATTATGAGCCCAAAGAAAAACAAAAGATTCCGATCATTATACGGCACCTTACAGAAGGAAAGGATGTCGCCCTCGTATCTGATGCAGGCACTCCAGGCATATCCGATCCAGGGTTCCCGTTGATCCAAAAAGCCATTGAAAAGAGTATTACTGTAGTTCCAATTCCAGGCTCATCTGCTGTAACTACTGCCCTTTGTGCGTCAGGGCTTCCAACCCATAAATTTCTATTCTTAGGCTTTCCTCCTCCAAAAAAGACAGCAGCCGGGAAACTGCTTCGTTCCTTATCAGAGGAAACTTCAACTCTCATTTTTTATCTGCCGCCCCGGAAACTTGAATCTTTTTTACATACTGTTTGGGATTCCCTGGGAAACAGACAGGTTGTTATCGCAAGGGAACTGACCAAGATCCACGAGGAGTTCATAAGAGGGACAGCCCGGGAAATTATGCAGCAACTCGATCCCTCCCGGATAAAAGGGGAAGCGACCCTCCTTATCGAAGGGAAAAAAAGGAAAAGATCAAGCCTGAGCTAAAGTCAAAGCTGAAACGCTTTTTGCCCCAGCTTTTAAGATAGTCTTGCTGCATTCAGCCAAAGTCGCCCCTGTCGTAAAAACATCATCCACCAGAAGAACTGTTTTTCCTTTGATAGCAGACTTATTTTTAACCTGAAACGCTCCTATAAGATTCCTTCTTCTCGTTTTCGCATCCAGCGAGGTTTGGGGGGGCTTGTTTTTAATTTTAATGAGAATCCGGCTTTCGATCTTTATTTTTTTCAGCTTTGCCAATTCATGGGCAAGAATTTTAGATTGATTAAAACCTCTCTGTCTCTGCCTGGAGGGATGGAGAGGAACCGGAATGATCACATCCATTTCCTGCCATAAAAAATGCTTTTCGCCCATAACATTTATTGCAAACAGAATAAGATCCTTCCCCAAACTCCTGAAACCTTTATATTTGAATAGCAAAAGAATATCCTTCAGTTCTCCATCGTAAAAACCGCATGATCTGTGAAGAGAATATGGTGGTTTTTGCTCAAGGCACTGTTTGCAGATATGAGGCTCGACAGGACTACTGAAAAACCGGCCACAGCATACACAACAGGAAGAATAAGACGGAGTCAACTTCTTGAGGCAAGAGTTACATACAACCTTTTCTTCTTCCCCATCAAGCAGTGTTGTGCACAGTTTACAAAAAGTCGGAAAAATTAATAATTCAGCAAGCTTAAAAATAGACATTCTCGCTGCGCTTTATTTTGCATATTTATAACCCTTGATAATACTTAAAGAACGGTATATCTGTTCAAGAAGCATAATGCGGCTCAGTTCATGCGAAAAAGTCATCCGGGAAAGAGAAAGATTAAAATTTGCCCTTTTTAGGATCCGGTCATCAAGGCCCAAAAACCCTCCAACAATAAATGTCACAAACCGCTCAGGTCCTGAGGCAAGCTTGTCTAAGAATTCGGCCAGATCAGATGACGAAATTTCTTTCCCCTCATCTGATAGACATACCACAAAATCATTTTCGATATGTTTTTCCAGGCCGGAGGCTTCTATGTCTTTAATGCGCTGGGCCTGTTTCTCGGGGATACCCCTGGCCGTTTTTGTTATAACGATCTGGCATTTTGCTAAACGCTTGATCTTTTGTAGATAAAGATCCTCCAGGTTGCGAATGTTTTCATTTTGAGTCTTTCCCGGCCAAAAAACTTTAATATTCATATCTTTTCACTTTCACTTTAATAAGGACGCTCGTAAAACAAAAAAATGTCAAAAAAATTAAAATATCAGAGGTTTTTCTTCATCATTCACAATAGGCGAGCTTTGGAGCATCCCCCCACAATTTTTCCAGCGCATAATATTGCCGCATATCAGGGGTAAATATATGAATGATAAAATTTCCATAATCCATCAAAACCCATTCCGCATGTTGACGGCCTTCTACACTCAGAGGTTTCACTTTAATATTTCTCAGCTCACGCTCAATATTGTTACACAAGGCTATATTCTGTTTACCTGAGTTGCCGTGCATGACTATAAAATAATCGGTAAAGGACGAAAGTTCATGTAAAGCAAGAACAACAATATTTTCCGCTTTTATATCCTGAGCAGCCTTGATCGAAATTTTCACATCCCTTGGAAGGATTTTTTTTAATAATTTCTGTGTCCTGCTAGAACTCATGATGTTCCCTGATAAAGTCTGTGTTTTTTAATATAAGCATGGACCGGTTCAGGAACAAGCCCTTTGATCATCTCCTTCGCAGCAAGCCGACGCCTGATGTCTGTCGAAGAAATATCCAATGCCTGGATTCGAAAAAGAATAATTCCGTTCTTTATTTTCGCAGCATCCTGAAGTTCCTGATCATCCTGATATTCATAAATATTCCTGCAATATTTTCCTTCCATCACCTTTATTGCATCTTCCAGGTGATAGCCAGGACGACTTATAACAATGAAGGAGCACTGTTTTAAAACCTTTTTATACTCTTTCCAGGTCTTAATCTCTAGAAACGTATCAATTCCCACAATAAAAAAAATGGTCGAATAAGGATATCTGTTTCTGATCTTCCCTAAAGTGATTATGGAATAGGATGTTCCTTCTGTATCTATTTCCAGAGAAGAGGCTTCAAATACCGGATTCCCGGCAATAGCCAGCTTGACCATATTTAATCTGTGATAAGGGGCAGCCATATCTGTAAGCCCCTTATGGGGAGGGACATAGGACGGAATAAACAGGATCTTTTCCAAGCCTATCTTATCAAGAATGAGTTCGGCTGCTTTTAAGTGGCCTGAATGGATCGGGTTAAATGTCCCACCTAAAAGTCCGATCTTTTTATATTGCCCTGTTTTCACTTGAATCCTTTTTTTGTGTTTTCAGTATATCTGCCAGGACAACAACAAGCTGTTTCAACCCAATGCTTTTTAATGCAGAGATCGCTTGAAAAAGAATATTTTCTTTCCGGGCTAGATCTTTGAGCTTATCCAGGCATTCTTTATTTCCTGTTAAAAGGTCGATCTTATTGGCTATCAATATCTGTTTTCTTTTTAGTAGATCCGGATTAAAAGCTATTAATTCCTCCAGAACAGCCTGATAATCTCGAACCGGATCTCTTCCTGAATAGGGGGACACATCGATAATATGGGCCAGTATCTTAGTCCGCTCTACATGTTTCAAAAATTGAATACCCAGGCCATGCCCCAAATGTGCGCCTTCGATCAGTCCGGGGATATCGGCAACCACAAAACTCATAGACTCATCCACATCAACAACACCTAGATTCGGAACCAGAGTTGTGAAAGGATATTCAGCAATCACAGGCTTAGCAGCAGATATTTTTGAGATCAGCGTCGATTTTCCTGCATTGGGAAAACCGACCAATCCAACATCCGCAATAAGTTTTAATTCCAGTATCAGGATCTTTTCTTCACCAGGCTTCCCTTCTTCCCTTATTCTTGGAGCCCGGCGAGTTGGAGAAGAAAAAGAAGCATTTCCCCTTCCTCCTTGCCCGCCCTTAACCACCAGATATTTCTGCCCTGAGGCAATAAAATCAAAAAGAATTTCCGCGTTACATTCCTCTTTGACGATGGTCCCAACGGGCACTTTCAAGATAAGATCTGCCCCCTTTTTTCCATACCGGTTACTGCCCTCTCCATTGAACCCCTTTTCCGCTTTGTTTATGGGGTGAAAACGAAAATAGGCCAGCGAGCTGGTATTCTCATCAGAAACGAGATAGATGCTGCCCCCATCGCCGCCGCGACCTCCATCAGGACCTCCTTTTGGAACCCCTTTTTCCCTCCGGAAACTCAGGCACCCGTTACCTCCCCTACCGGCCAGCAGAATTGCTTTTACCTGGTCAACAAACATATTATGAGAAGAAAAACTCTCCTATTCGGGTATGATGGATACGAATTTCTGGTTTTTTCCTTTTGTTTCGTACTTTACAGTGCCGGTTTTCAAAGCAAAAAGAGTGTCATCATTTCCTCTGCCGACATTTAATCCCGGCTTAAATGGAGTTCCTCTTTGCCTGACAAGAATAGAACCGGCATTGACAAATTGACCGGCTGATCGCTTGACTCCCAACCTTTTGGAATGACTTTCTCTCCCATTCTTTGCGCTTCCACCAGACTTTTTATGAGCCATTGATCATCTCCTCTATTCCTTGGGATTAACAGCTGTGGCCGCTGATTTATTGCTGGTTTTTTTTGCAGTCTTTGGCTTAACCGCTGCTTTTTCAACAGGTTTTGCTTTCCCGGTTGCTTTTCCAGTAAGGATCTCTTCAATCCTGATACGCGTCAATTCCTGGCGGTGGCCAGTTTTTCGCTTGTATTGTTTCCGCCTCTTTTTCTTAAAAACTATAACTTTTTTATCCTTAAAATTATCCAAAACTTCCGCTTTTACAAGGGTGTCTTTTAAATAGGGAGTCCCTACCTGTATCTTGCCGTCTACATCAATGAGCAGAACCTGTTCGAAAGAGACTTTTTTTCCTTCTTTTACATCGAGCTTTTCGATATCCAGAATTTCCCCTTTCTGTACCCGGTACTGCTTTCCACCTGTTTTAATCACAGCAAACATCTTTTCGACCTCAAAATATAGAATTTAAACACTCTGGGATATAAACAAATCCACAAAAAAGGATTTTTACTCTAGCATACGCCTGTGCTTATGTCAATATATCCGTCAGACTTAAGCTATGTTTCTTGACAAACATCTCCCATTCTTTTAACTTAAAAAACACAACAGCTGAACCGGGCGGTTAGCTCAGCGGAAGAGTACCGGCCTTACACGCCGAGGGTCACTGGTTCGAATCCAGTACCGCCCACCAACCGCTTATAGCACGCAATTGACAGAAATCAGGGGAAATGTTATTTTATTGGTAATTCTTAAGACCTTGTTATGAAAAAATCAACTATTCTTGTTGTCGAGGACGAAAGCATCGTCGCCCATGACATCCAGAACATGCTTCTCAGTCTGAATTATGATGTCGTAGGAGTTACAACTAGGGCCAAAGAAGCAGTCAATATTGCAAAAAAGAAAAATCCCTCACTGGTTCTGATGGATATCATGCTGCAAGGCACATCAGGCGGAGTGAAGGCCGCCGATGTGATCTACAAAAAACACAACATCCCAGTTGTTTATCTGACATCCTATACAGATGAAACGACTCTTCAGCTCGCCAAGGAAACCGCTCCCTTCGGATATCTTCTGAAACCCTTTGAAGAACGTGAACTCCAGACAACGATCGAGATCGCACTATATAAATTTAAAATGGAGCAAGAACTCAAAAAAAGAGAACAATGGCTTTTTACAATGCTGGAAAGCATTGCTGATGGAGTCATCGCTACAGACGATAAGGGAAATACGACTTTTATGAACCCAAAAGCCGAGTCTCTCACAGGATGGAAACAGATGGATGCTCTCAATTCTCCACTTGAGAAGATTTTTTTAGTGCGAGATGAAAAGAGTGGGAAGAGATTTAATCGACTTCTTCAGCCTGTTCTTGAGGCAAAAGAAACAGATGTATTTTCGGAAGCAATCCTGATCTCTAAAAATGGAAACAAAACACCCATCGAATTCAGGATCGCACCAATAAAGCAGGAAGAAAACCGTATCTCCGGTACTATCCTGGCTTTTTCCAACATCTCCAGAAGAAAAATCGCGGAGGAAAAACTTATAGAAAGCTGGGAAAAACAGAAAAGGACAATGCAGGGAACGATGGACGCCATGGCATTCACAATTGAAAAACGGGACCCTTACACTGCCGGACACCAGCACAGGGTGACCAAACTGGCAGTGGCGATAGCAGAACGATTTGGGTTTACAAAGGATAGGATCGAGGGCCTCAAAATGGCCGGAGAGCTTCATGATATCGGAAAGATCTATATCCCTGCGGAAATACTCAGCAAACCCGGAAATATCACAGATGTGGAATTTAATATTATAAAGACCCATCCCAAGGTCGGATATGATATCCTCAAATCCATCGAATTTCCGTGGCCGATCCAGGAGTTTGTCCTCCAGCATCATGAACGAATGGATGGCAGCGGTTATCCTGACGGCCTAAAAGGAAATGATATCCACTTAGAAGCACGCATTCTGGCTGTGGCTGATGTCATCGAAGCCATGGTAAGTCACAGGCCCTACCGGCCGGCATTACCTATTCAACAGGCGATAGATGAGATCAAACATAACCAAGGTATTCTCTATGATAAAAAGGTGGTGGATGCCTGCCTGGATATACTCATGAATGGGAATTTTACTTTTGATTGATATGATGGTTATGGTGTAATGAGATTTAATCCGGCATCTCTTCTGCTTCCGGCTTCTATTCTGGCATCATTGGGTGGTATTGTCGCTTTTCTTTTTCTGTTTCTTCCCGTTTTTAACGTGTACTGGCTTATACTTTCCCCTATTATCCTGGCATTTTATCAGACACCTGCAGTGCTACTTTTCCACCTTTATAAAAAGAAAAACCCAAGGAGCAGTATCACAAAAAAAAAGGGAGGGAGAAACGCCCCCGACGGGATTTGAACCCGTGTTGCCGCCTTGAAAGGGCGATGTCCTAGACCAAGCTAGACGACAGGGGCGTAAGGGTGGTGAGCCGTGCTGGACTCGAACCAGCGACACCCGGCTTAAAAGGCCGGTGCTCTCCCTCTGAGCTAACGGCCCTCCAAAAGAAAATCGATAATATAAAAGAAAACGTTTAAACTGTCAATTAAAAATGACCTGTTATTTCAAGACTTCAAACTTTGTAATAATCCATCTTCCGCGACGTGTGATACCGGCAGCTTCATCCTTAAGAACATACTTTCGCATAAAAACGCGATAATTTTTTTCCGTCCCATCCTTCAGGACACATTTAATATCCACTTCTTTAGCTGACATATCGCCTAAAAAATCTCTTATATTGGGAAGTTCACCAGCGTTCAAAGAGAACATGGAAATATTTTCTTCCTTCTGTGCGGCAGCTTTGGCTTCATTATACTGCTTCTGGATGTTTTTATGTTTTTCATATATCTCGTCATATTTTATCTGCAGTTCATCGATCTTTTTCTGGGCTGCTCTTTTCGCATTTCTTGTCCGTGCATTTTCGAGTTCGAATTTTGCATCATCAAGCTCATCACTGGCATCCAGTGTGAAGACAATAGACTCATCTTTTTGTTTTTTCAAATCCAGCTCAACTTTGTTCAACTCTGGAAGAAATGCTTCATTGACCAATTCCTCACTGACCTGGATGATTTCCCAGCTATCAGCTTCGATCTTCAGAGGCTGGAGAGACATTGTTGCCATCGTCTGTGCATCATTCAGGGCGATAGCATGAAAATATCTCTCTAATAAATTCTGTTCAGGATGTGATGAACACCCCTGAACGGCAAGTATTAAAAGAACAACTCCGATGATGGAAAATATTTTTCTCCTCATTTTTCCTCCTTTGTTAAATCCATTGATTCTACCTATTTAATTCTACTTTTTTTTTAATGCGAAATGCAAGTTATAAAAGAAAAGTTTCATAGAATAGATTCATGATGAACTGCAAACAGCAGGAATACGAGAATAGTTCGACTCAATAAAACCTCCATAAAAAATCAACTTTTAATATTTTATATTGACAAGTCAAAATTTCACAAATATTATGTGATTCTAATCATAAAATAATCTTTATTATTCCTATGTATTTTATGGTTACAGTATAATTTTTGATGCAGGATTTTTTCTTAAGAGTATCTTTGTTTTTTTTGGTGTTGTCTAAAATTTGACTGTGTATGCAGGAGTCATTTGTTATTAGATTACTTATTCGGATACTTTCCTTCTCACAATTTTTTCATATATCCATTTCGTATATATAAATACATATATAAATATCTTTGTCCTTAAAGGAGGATTCATGGATATCCAGAGAAAGGTTAAGTTTGAAGAAGAGCTGGACAAGAATTTTTTAGACGAAATTAAGGATATGTCAGGATGTGAAGAAATCGACAAGTGCATACAGTGCGGCGCATGCAGCAGTTCCTGCCCTATGGCAGTCTATATGGACCACCCCCCCAGGAAGATCATTTCCTTTATCAAAAACGGATTCAAGGAAGAAGCTCTTAAGAGTTTTACCATCTGGTTGTGTGCCTCTTGTTATACATGTCAGGTCCGCTGTCCCGCAAAGATCAAGATCACGGATGTTATGTATGCATTAAAACGGAAAGCGATCGAAGAAAAAGTTTATCCCAACAGGCTTCAGCCTCCTGTCCTTGCTCAAGAAATGTGCAAGCTCATCGCGAAGAACGGGCGGAATTCAGAACTATGGCTTGTTGTGAACATGTATATTAAGTTAAAAAATCCACTCGGTATGTTAAAAATGGCCCCCCTGGGCATCAATCTGATGAAGACTGGGCGAATGAGCTTAAAAAAAGAAAAGATCAAAAACCGGAAGCAACTGCGCACTTTGTTAAATGAAGTTAAGGAGAACGCAAAATGAATGAATATATCTATTATCCGGGTTGCTCTCTAAAAGGCGGTTCAAAACACTACGAAGAATCCCTTCTGCCTGTTCTAAAAAAGATCGGAATGGAAATCGAGGAAATGAATGACTGGAACTGCTGCGGAGCTACAGCATACTTCGCTGTTGATGATACAATAGCCGCTGCTTTATGCGGTCGCAACTTGTCTATTGCCGAGAAGGCAGGCTGTCATGTCATGGCTCCCTGCGCCGGATGTTTCCTGACGATGAAAAAATCCAACACCTTTTTAACAGAAGGATCAAATAAAGCCCAAAAGGTTTTAACCGATCTAAAAACAACAGGATGCGAATACAAAGGCACTGTGAAAGTCAGACATCCCCTGGAAATATTTATCCAAGAAATAGGCTTGGATACCATCAAGGAAAAAGTCGAAAATAAGCTCACCGGACTCAAAGTGGCGTGCTATTACGGCTGCCAGTTGGTAAGGCCTTACACGGACTTCGACGATCCGGATTACCCGGAAACAATGGATAATCTCATGGAAGCCATGGGCGCTGAGGCCGTGGATTACTCAGCTAAAACCTTGTGCTGCGGCGGTTCACTAACAGGAACAATTGAAAACATCGGAAAAGGATTAAATTATGTCCTTCTCAAAGAGGCTAAAAAAAAGGGCGCAGACGTCATTGTGACCCTGTGCCCACTCTGCCAGTTCAACCTCGAGATCATGGCAGCCAAGGTTTCTAAAGAATACAAAGAAGATTATAAAATCCCTGTTCTCTATTTTACACAGCTCATGGGATTGGCCCTTGGAATTCCTAAAGAGGACCTCGGTTTTAAACGATCGATCATCTCATTAAAAAACATGTGGCAAAAAATCAATAATGGAGGGGCGAAATGAATCAAAACGGACAACCGAGAATAGGAGTATTTATATGCCACTGCGGCACTAACATTTCGAACAAAGTAAATGTCTATGACGTCGCTGAATTCGCCTCTAAACTTGATAACGTTATTGTGGCTAAAGAATATAAATTCATGTGCTCTGACCCGGGACAGGAATTGATCAAGGAACAAATTAAAGAGCACAACTTGACACGCGTCGTTGTAGCGTCCTGTTCCCCTTTGATGCATGAACCAACATTCAGAGGAGCAACGAGCGAAGGGGGAGTGAACCCCTTTTTCTTCCAGATGGCGAACATTCGGGAGCACGTTTCCTGGGTGACAGAAAATCCGGATGCAGCCACTAAAAAGGCCAAAGCCCTGATCTCTGCCGCCGTCAGACGCGTCGCCCTGCATGACCCTTTGATGAAAAAAGAAGTCCCGGTACGCCCGGAAGTACTGATCGTCGGGGGCGGTATCGCAGGTATTCATGCTGCATTGACCTATGCCAGTTCCGGCAAAAAAGTCTACTTGGTAGAAAAAGAATCTTCCATAGGCGGCCATATGTCTATGCTTGATAAAACGTTTCCGACCCTAGACTGCTCTGCCTGCATATTAACCCCGAAAATGTCTGAAGTCGGAAAACATCCAAACATTGAGCTTTTGACCTGGAGTGAAGTAGAGGAGATATCGGGATTTGTCGGCAATTTTAAAGTAAAGATTAAGAAAAAAGCCCGGTATGTTGACGTCGATAAATGCAACGGCTGCGGCGACTGCTGGAATAATTGTCCTACGACCATCACACCATCGGAAAGGATCATTCGGAAAGGAGATATGATCATTAAAAAGATTGAAAAAGAACACTAAAATGAAGTTAAAAGAAATAAAAGAAATTCTGGAGGCTGATCTTATCTGCGGAGAGAACTACCTTGATGTAGAGATCGAGTGTGCCGGAGGATCGGATTTAATGAGCGATGTACTCGCTTTCGGTCAACCGGGACTCCTTTTGCTTACAGGGCTGTCCAATATACAAACAGTACGGACAGCAGACATCATTGGCGCCAATGCTGTCATCTATGTGCGGGGCAAAAAGCCCGATAGCAATGGAATCGAACTGGCCGGGCAAAAAAACATTCCCCTGCTGTCCACAAAATTTATGATGTACAAAGCCTGCGGCCTGTTGTACAACCACGGCCTTGCCGGTGTTGAAAGGACCATAAAAACATGATATGCCAGGGAAATGGATTCATAAAAAAATTTAATGTCCAGGGAAGAAATTTCAGCCATGCCGGCATCGTATCTACAAAAATCAAAGAGATTCTTGAAGAGATCGGGATCGCTCCGGCCATCATACGCAGGGCGGCCATCGCGTCCTACGAAGCGGAAATGAATATCGTCATGTATGCGGACCATGCGGAAGTTATTCTTTGTCTGAGCCTATCGGCCATCAATATTACATTCAAGGATAAAGGCCAGGGTATTAACAATATCGAACTGGCCATGCAGGAAGGATACTCGACCGCAACCGATGAAATGCGCGAAATGGGATTCGGCGCAGGATTGGGACTTCCCAACATTAAAAGGAATGCAGATAAACTTGATATTTCTTCCTCGCCGGGAAAAGGGACGACCCTTGATGTCACATTTTATTTAAACGGGAAAAAATGAACAACAGCCACTACTATCACTCTATCCGTATAGAAGAGGACAAATGCAACGGACGTATGAAATGTATGCACGTCTGCCCGACACAAGCGATCCGGGTAAGGAATGGAAAAGCCATTATCCTGGAAGACAGATGTATCGACTGCGGCGAATGTATTACGATCTGTCCAGAGGGAGCTATCGTTCCCTTAACTGACCCCTTCGGTGAACTCTCCAAATTCAGGCACACAGTTGCCATTCCTTCTCCTGCGCTTATTGCTCAATTCGGAAGGGATATTCTTCCATATGAGATATTGAACGGCTTGAAAAAATTGGGATTTGATGACGCTTTTGACCTTATAAACACCTGCGGACAAGTCAGCTTTGCTATAAATGAATATCTCAATGAACACAAAGGTCCAAAGCCGGTCATCTTCAATTCCTGCCCCACGGTTGTACGCTTGATCCAGGTCAAATACCCATCTTTGATCGACCACATCATATCTCTGAACGTCCCCAGAGAGATCGCAGGCCGTGAGGTTAAAAAACAAAAATCGGCTCAATACGGACTCGATGAAAAGGATATCGGGACTTTTTATATCACTCCATGCCCGGTTAAAATGCTCTCAATCAAACAGCCTGCGGAAAAAGGAAGATCCTATCTTGATGGAGCCATCTCCATCTCGGACATCTATGGACCCCTGCTTTCAGCCATGGAAAGCGTCGAACGCCGAAGCTATAAAAAATCTCTGCAAAACATATGCATTCTTGGAATAGGATGGGCCATGGTCGGAGGAATCAGCCGGACCCTGCGGCTTAAAAATTCCCTGGCTGTTTCCGGGATCAGCGAGATTATAAAAGTATTTAATGATATTGAACAGGGAAAACTGAACCACATTGACTTTATCGAGGCTTATTCCTGCCCACAAGGATGCGTAGGTGGATCCCTGACAGTAGAAAACTCATACATCAGCTACAACAAAATCCTCAAGATCGTTGAAAGACTGGAATACGAAGAAATTAAAGCATGTTCGGATATACGGTATATCAGGAAACTGTTTGCTCAAAATTACTTTTCTATGAAACGAAAGGCAGAACCAAGGCCTCTTAAACCTTTGGACAGCAATCTTGCCGCCGCCATTCAAAAGATGAGGGAAAAAGAAGAAATATATGAATCCCTCCCCAAAATCGACTGCGGCGCTTGCGGCTCCCCTACATGCATGACATTTGCTGAAGATGTGGTAAAAGCCGATGCCGAGATCACGGATTGTATTTTCAAGCTTGCGGATGATTACAAGCTGCAGCTCGAATCGGCCAAAGAGAGGCGCACTGACACTGATGACTCAAATGATAAAGGCAAAAAGGAAGAAAAAAATGACACTTAAACAAATCGTAGAAAAATTAAACCTTGTAATCTTAAGTGCCGATAAAAACCTGGAAGACAAGGTCAGCTTCGGTTATTCAAGCGATCTTCTGAGTGATGTCATTGCTAACAGCAAAGAAAAAGAATTGTGGATCACGCTTCAAATTCACCTCAACATCGTAGCAGTAGCAAAACTCAAAGAACTTTCTGGAATCATCCTCGTGAATAATCGAAAGCCGGACGAAGAAACACTGAAAAAAGCAGAGGAAGAAAACATCCCCATTCTATCAACTCAGGATTCGGCATTTGTTATATCAGGTAAATTGTATGCCCTTTTAGATACCAAAAAATAAAATGCTTAAAATATTTAAGGCGGATCTTCATATCCACACATGCCTTTCTCCATGTGCGGATTTAAAGATGTCGCCGACAACGATAGCCATGAAGGCCAGAGAATCGTCCATTGATATTCTGGGCATTTGCGATCATAATTCGGCCGAAAATGTTCCTGCTGTCATAGAGGCAGCCGCTGAATATGAGATCCGCGTACTACCAGGGATTGAAGTCACATCTCTCGAAGAAATCCACATTCTGGCCCTTTTCGACAATGTGAGTTCTGCTCTACATCTTCAGGAATTGATCTATAAAAATCTCCCGGGCGAAAACGACGAGGAAGCATTCGGCATGCAGGTCGTCGTCAATAAAAATGATGAAGTCCTTCATTTCAATAAAAAACTCCTGATCGGCGCTTCAACTTTTACCATAGATAAAGTTATCCATCTCATTCATGACTTTAACGGAATCGCCATTGCAGCTCACATAGACAGAGAATCATTCAGTCTTCTCGGGCAGCTTGGATTCCTTCCGGACAATCTTGAATTGGATGCCCTTGAAATTTCCCGAAGGATGTCATTTGAGAAGGCCGCATCCCAATATGACTTTCCCCTTCCCATCATCCAATCATCCGATGCTCATTTTCCAGACGATATCGGCAAAGGATACACACAATTTTATATGAAAGAAGGAACCGCCAAAGAAATTAAAATGGCATTTTTGAATAGAAAAGGACGAAAAATCTTACATTAATAAACATGGAGGATCTATCATTGCACATTCTTGATATCGCTGAGAATTCGATTCGGGCAGAGGCCCGAAATATCGAAATCTCTATCAAGAAGGACAGCAAAAACAATCTGCTCAGCCTGGAAATCACAGATGACGGGAAAGGAATGACGGAAGATACCATGAATGCTGCATTAAATCCTTTTTTTACAACTAAAAAGACAAGAAAATTCGGCCTTGGGCTGTCATTGCTTGCCGAAGCCGCCAGAAGCGCGGAAGGCAGTTTTGTCATTAATTCCAAAGCCGGTCAGGGAACAAATATAAAAGCAACTTTTAAGGCAGACCACATTGACACCAAGCCTCTAGGAGACATATCACAGACCCTTGCCACTTTGATCATAGGCCATCCGGATATTGACATCTTTTTTTCAGCCAAATCCGATCGATCCGAATTCACATTTGACACAAAGGAAATAAAAAAACAACTTGATGGCATTCCGATCAACTCCCCAGAGGTAATCAACATCTTAAAAACTAAAATAGATAAAAAGTTAAACCTTATTAGGAGGGAAAAATGAATCCAGAAAAAATCTCCCAAATCCTTGCGAATTATGAAACTGACCAGAGTTCAATTATCTCTATTCTGCAGGATATCCAAGAGGCCCTCGGATATTTGCCGAAGGAAGCCATCCTGCAGGTTTCCCGCGAGATGAATATACCTCTCAGTCGCGTATTGAGCCTGGCAACATTTTTTAATGCTTTTAGCCTGGAACCCAAAGGCAAACATCCTATTCATGTCTGTCTGGGAACAGCCTGCCATGTACGCGGCGCTCAGTTGGTCCTCGAAAAACTTGAAAGAGAACTTAACATCAAATCCGGGGAAACCACGGAAGACAAGGAATTCAGCCTGGATGAAGTTCACTGCGTCGGATGCTGCGGCCTTGCTCCTGTTGTAATGATTGGAGAGGACGTATATGGAAAGATCTCTCAGGCCAAGGTTCCAGGCGTATTAAAAAAATATAAAGAAGGAAGAAGGAAGGAGGAAAAAGATGCCAAAACTCACACTTGAAGATCTTGAAGAAATTAGAGAAAAAACAAAAAAAACAACCATGCTCCGCGGCGACAGTGAATTCAGGGCAAAGATCACTGTCCATATGGGAACCTGCGGAATAGCAGCAGGAGCACGCGGCATCATGGCCGCTCTGATGGAAGAAATCGAAGCCCAAGATATAACCGAAATCCTCCTGACAAATTCCGGGTGTGCCGGGCTGTGCAGCAAAGAACCCATGCTGACTGTTGAAATCAAAGGGCAGGCCCCGGTGAAATATGTAGAATTGACAGGAGCTAAAACTAAGGAAATTCTGGAAAAACATGTGCTCGGCGGCAAAATCGTTGAAAAATATGCCCTGGGCATAGGCAGTGAAAAAACCGATTACTGAAAGGACGTGGATAATGGCAAAAATAAAAAAGGAAAAAGAATACCGAGTCCATCTCATGGTTTGTGCCGGCACCGCCTGCGTTTCCAATCATTCGTTTGAGATCAAAGAAGCATTGGAAACGGAAATAAAAAAACAGGACCTGGATAATGAAGTTCTTATCGTCACGACCGGATGCAATGGTTTTTGCGAGAGGGGTCCGCTTTTGGTTGTCCAGCCGGGAAATATTTTTTATCAGACCCTAACGACGAAAGATATTCCTCATCTTGTTGAGGAGCACTTTCTTAAAGGCCGCCCGGTTGAAAAATTGATGTATATCCCTCCCGAAGAAAAAACACCCATCCCTGTACTGAGTGATATTGACTTTTTCAAAAAACAGGTCCTTATCGCCCTGAGAAACAGGGGATTGATAGATCCGGAAAAAATCGATGAATACATTGCCCGGGACGGTTACAAGGCGATGGCTAAAGCTCTGACCAGTATGTCTCCCTCAGATATCAGATCTGAAATCCAAAAATCAGGACTTCGGGGCCGAGGGGGAGGGGGATTTCCAACAGGATTAAAATGGGAATTCGTCAGCAATGCCGTCAGCTCCAACGGGAATGTAAAATATCTTGTTTGTAACGGGGACGAAGGAGACCCAGGAGCCTTTATGGACCGGAGTATTCTTGAAGCCGATCCCCATTCCGTCATCGAAGGCATGGTCATCGGAGCCAAGGCTATCAATGCAACACAGGGATATGCCTATGTCCGGAATGAATACCCGCTGGCCCTGAACAGGCTGTACAAAGCCCTGGATGACGCCAGGGAGTACGGCCTTCTGGGAAAAAACATACTGGGCAGCGGGATGGACTTTGATATCAAAATCGTACGCGGGGCCGGCGCATTTATATGCGGAGAAGAGACCGCCCTGCTGTCGTCGATCGAGGGGCGGCTGGGAGAGCCCAAACCGCGTCCCCCCTATCCTGCCGAGAAAGGCCTTTGGGGATGCCCGACACTTATCAACAATGTAGAGACCTGGGCCAATATCGCGCCCATTATCAACCGGGGAGCCAAATGGTATTCCCATATCGGAACCGAAACCAGCAAGGGTACAAAGGTCTTCTCCCTGGTGGGAAAGATCAATAACACCGGCCTGGTCGAAGTACCCATGGGGATCACTCTTAGAGAGATCATCTATGACATTGGAGGCGGTATTCCCGGAGGCAGAGAATTCAAGGCCGTTCAGACGGGAGGCCCGTCAGGAGGCTGTATTCCGAAAGAGAAGATCGATCTTCCTATTGATTATGAAAGCCTGTCCGACGCCGGATCAATGATGGGCTCAGGCGGGATGGTAGTAATGGACGAAGACACCTGCATGGTGGATGTAGCCCGATATTTTCTCTCTTTTACCCAGGACGAGTCATGCGGGAAATGTACTCCCTGCAGGGAAGGGACCAAGGCTATGCTTGATATTCTGACACGAATCACCAAGGGAGAGGGAACAGATGAAGACCTTACGCTGTTGGAGGAATTGGCTGTCTCCATCAAGGATTCCGCTCTGTGCGGCCTTGGAAAAACCGCACCAAATCCTGTCCTGACAACCATGAAATATTTCCGCAGCGAATACGAAGCCCATATCAGGGATAAAAAATGCCCGGCTCACACCTGCAGGGACCTGAACGTCTATACCATTGATGAAGATATATGCGTTAACACTGGCCATGGATGTGACCTCTGCCGGCGCAACTGCGCCTCAGACGCAATTTTAGGCGAAAGGAATCAACCCCACCAAATCATTCAGGATAAATGTACAAAATGCGGCGTGTGTTATGACGTATGTAAATTCGGTGCAGTAAAGGTCGATTAAGGAGATAAAACGTGGTGAATTTAAAGATAGACGGAAAAACAATCCAGGTCGAGGATGGAATAACAATTCTTCAAGCGGCTGAACAGCAAGAGATCAAAATTCCAACCCTTTGCTATCACCCCCTAATGGAGCCCTATGCAGCCTGCCGGGTCTGTGTTGTGGAATCCATTTCAGGCAAAGGTTCTGAACTCGTCACAAGCTGTAACACACTGGTCAAGAACGGGATGGAAATCCAGACCGCTTCGGATAAAGCTCTTTTTGCACGCAGAATGAATGTCGAAATGCTCCTTGCTCAAGCACCTGCCGCAGTACCTGTCCAGGAACTGGCGAAGGAATTGGGTATAGAAAAAACCCGTTTCAAGATCAAAGATCCGGATGAAAAATGTATCCTCTGCGGAATGTGCGTAAGGGCCTGTGAAGATATTGTGGGTGCCAGTGCCATCAGTTTTCTCCAGAGAGGCCAGCACCGGGAAGTCTGCACCCCATTCGGTGAGCAGTCCGAAGCATGTATCGGCTGTACGGCCTGTGCATTTTTCTGTCCTACCGGAGCCATTACGGTCGAAGACCTTCACGGCCGAAAAGTAATTCACAGCGAACTGGATCTCGGTCCTTCAACCGCTATTCGCGTTCCCATCCGGCAGGCTGTCCCCATGGTGCCTTTTATCGATGAAGAAGCCTGTATCCACTTTAAGACGGGGGAATGTAAGATCTGCTCAGATGTTTGTCAAAAAGAAGCTATCGACCATGAAGCTCAGGATGAAGAAATCGAGCTCGAAGTGGGTTCGATAATTCTGGCATCCGGGTTCAAATCCTTTGACCCTTCCTTGATCCCAGCGTATGGATATGGCCGTTTAGATAATGTCATCACTGCTCTGGAATTCGAAAGACTTGTTAATGCATCAAGTCCGACAGGAGGAAAGATTCTCTTATCCAACGGCGAGGAACCCAAGTCCGTGGGCATCATCCACTGTGTTGGGTCTAGAGACGAAAATTACAATGAGTACTGTTCACGCGTCTGCTGTATGTATTCTCTGAAATTTGCACATTTACTCAAAGAAAAGACATCTGCAGACATCTACGATTTTTATATCGATATGAGGTGTTTCGGCAAAGGATATGAGGAATTTTATCACCGGCTGCTTCATGAAGGGACAAAATTCATCCGGGGACGTGTCTCCGAAGTAAGTGACATGGCTCTCAGCAAAGAAGAAGAAGGAAAGCTTATTATCCGCGTAGAAGACACATTGATCGGAGTTGTCAGGCGCATCCCGGTGGACATGGTCATCCTGGCAACCGGGCTGGAACCCGGAACAGATTCCAACCAGATCGCCAAAGTCTTCAACATCTCCTGCAGCCAGGATGGCTTTTTCCTGGAGAGACACCCCAAACTAGCTCCGGTATCCACTTTCTCTGACGGGATCTTTCTGGCAGGAACATGCCAGTCACCCAAAGACATTCCCGATACTGTCGCACAGGCTGGTGCTGCGGCATGCGAGGCCCTTGCTCTGGCTGATAAGGGAAAGTTTGATCTCGAACCAATCACAGCCGAGATCGATGAAGAGCTCTGCGCCGGCTGCCAGATCTGCGTGGGACTTTGTCCTTTTACAGCGATCACTTATGATAAAGAAAAAGGAATCTCTGAAATCAACGATGCTTTGTGCAAGGGCTGCGGTACCTGCGTTTCAGCCTGTCCAAGTGGAGCGGCCCAGCAGAAGCATTTCCGTGATAAACAGATTTTTGCCGAAATTGAAGGAATATTTATTGAATAAAACAATGGAAGGAGGCTGCCAATGAGTAGCGAGAATTTCGATCCCACACTAATTGGTTTCCTATGCACCTGGTGTTCCTATACAGGTGCAGACCTTGCCGGAACTGCCAGAATGACATATTCTCCGAATATACGAATTATTCGAGTTATGTGCAGCGGACGTGTTGACCCTCAGTTTGTGATAAAAGCATTTAAAGAGGGGGCGGACGGCATCCTCATTTCAGGGTGTCATCCAGGAGACTGCCACTACAAAGAAGGAAACTATAAAGCTTTGAGACGACATCGCCTTTTAAGAAAAATGCTTGAACAGTTCGGTATAGAAAAAGAACGGCTCAGACTGGAATGGGTTTCAGCTGCTGAAGGCGCTAAATTCCAGAATGTATGCGACGAATTCACAGAACAGATCAAAGAATTAGGACCATTAAATATTATGAAAGGAGACATCAATGAGTACAGAGAAGCCTAAAGTCGCATTTTACTGGTGTGCATCCTGCGGCGGATGTGAAGAAGCTGTAATAGACCTGGCAGAGGACATATTAAAAGTCACAGCTGCTGTTGATATCGTATTCTGGCCGGTTGCCATGGATTTTAAAAAAACGGATGTAGAAGCAATGGAAGACGGATCCATTGCTGTAAGTTTTATCAATGGTGCTGTCAGGAATTCAGAACAGGAAGAAATGGTAAACCTCCTGCGCCGGAAATCCGGTCTTGTCGTTGCTTTTGGAAGCTGCTCCCATCTGGGCGGTATCCCCGGACTTGCTAACTTTTGGAACAGGAAGACCATCTTTAACAGTTCATATCACACATCCCCATCCACAGACAACCCTGAAGGAACAATTCCCCAGGAAAAGCATATTATGGAAGACGGCAAGGAACTTACTCTTCCCCGGTTTTATGACACAGTTTATACACTTGATCAGGTGATCGATGTGGATTATTATCTACCGGGCTGCGCCCCCCCAAAACATCTGATCATGACCGCCATAACAGCGATCCTGGAAGGGAAACTCCCCTCCAAAGGAGCAGTCCTTTCTCCAAACAAATCTCTCTGCGACGACTGTGGCCGCAATGATTCCAAACCGGAAAAGCTGGCGATAAAAGCGGTCAAAAGACCCTGGGAAGTCGAGATGGACAATGAAAAATGTTTCCTGGCCCAGGGGATTATCTGTATGGGGCCTGCTACCCGGTCAGGATGCGAAGAACGCTGTATTCTCGGAAATATGCCCTGCAGAGGCTGTTTCGGCCCTACCGACCAGGTCTACGACCAGGGAGCAAAATTCCTAGGCGCCTTTGCATCACTTCTGGACTCAGATGATGAGGAAGAAATTGAAAAGATCGTTAACACGATCGTCGATCCAGCGGGAACATTCTATCGATTCAGCCTTCCATCATCAATATTAAGAAGAAAAAGAATGGAGACTGTCAAATGAGCAAAAGAATTACCATTGATCCGATTACGCGCCTGGAGGGACACGGCAAGATAGAGATCTTTCTTGATGACAATGGAGATGTGGACCGTGCTATCCTTCAGATACCAGAATTGCGCGGGTTCGAGCAGTTCGCCGTAGGAAGACCTGCTGAAGAGATGCCGCGGATCACTCCGCGCATCTGCGGCGTTTGTCCGACCGCCCACCACATGGCTTCAACAAAAGCCGTAGACGACCTCTGGCATGTCAAACCACCTCCGACTGCAAAAAAAATCAGAGAACTTATTTACAATTCTTTCCAGTTCGAGGATCACACTCTACACTTTTTCTTCCTGGGAGGGCCTGATTTTGTTGTGGGCCCGAACGTTCCAAAGGCCGAACGCAACATTCTGGGTGTCATCGGCAAAGTCGGCCTGGAGATCGGAGGACAGGTCATAAAAATCCGAAGGCTGACCCGTGAGATCATCAACTATCTGGGTGGAAAGATCATACATCCGGTTTGCGGTCTTCCAGGCGGCGTTTCCAAAGGGCTGGATGAAGAACACAGAGTCGAATTTTTAGGATGGGCCAAGGAAACAGTGGAATTTGCTCAATTCGCCTTGAAAATCTTCAACGATGTGGTACTTCAAAATAAGGAATACGTTGACATTGTTGTCGGCGACGCCTATCAAATTAAAACCTATTACATGGGAATGGTCACACCGGACAACAAAGTCGAATTTTATGACGGCGACATCCGTGTGGTCGACCCGGACGGAAAGGAATTCGCCAAATTTAAGGCCCGGGAATATTTGGACCACATCTCCGAGCATGTAGAGCCCTGGACTTATATCAAGTTCCCATTCTTAAAAAATGTCGGATGGAAAGGCTTTGAGGAAGGAAAAGACTCAGGTGTGTTCAGAGTCGCACCACTTGCACGCCTCAACGCAGCGGATGGGATGCAGTCGCCGCTGGCCCAGGAGCATTATGAAAAGATGTTCGAGGTCCTTGGAGGAAGGCCCTCTCACCACACACTGGCTTTTCATTGGGCCCGGCTGATCGAAGCGCTTCAAGCTGCGGAAACAATGGTTCAGCTGCTGGAGGACAAGGATATCACAAACACACATATCCGCAACATTCCGACTAAAACTCCGGATGAGGGATTCGGTGTTGTCGAAGCCCCCCGCGGCACGCTCTTTCATCACTACAAGACAGATGAAAAAGGCATTATCACCGAGGCGAATCTTATCGTTGCCACTCTTAACAATGCTGCCGCCATCAATATGTCCATTGAAAAAGCGGCAAAATCCTTCATCAAAGGAGGTAAGGTAGACGACGGACTGCTGAATATGGTCGAGATGGGTTTCAGGCCGTACGACCCCTGCCATGCCTGCGGAACCCATTGTCTGCCCGGAGATATGCCGCTCGAGATCAACATCTACGATAGAGCCGGTGAATTGGTTAAACAACTCAAACGATAATGCTGCCTCTCTACTGAATTCCTTGTTAATGAATTCATTATTAGGATATAATCTCTGAATATATTAATTTATTGCGATATAAGTTCTTAAGCTATGTTATTTCCTCGTTTTTCTCTAAGAAAAAAAATTATACTTGTCTTCTTGATAATTATTATCATTGGTGGACTGATATCCCTTTACTTCGGTTCCAGGCTCATGAAAAGCACCTTGATTTCACAAGCCCAGGCTAAAGTAAGACATGACCTTGACGCTGCAAGAATGGTCTTTAATTCCAAGCTAAAAGAGATAAAAGACATTGTCAATCTTACAGCAGGACGCAATCGTCTGCAGGAAAATATACAAAATAAAAAATACAACACTCTTCTTGAAAACCTCAGCCGTCTGCGGGAAGAAACCGGACTCGATATCCTGACTTTAACAGATAATACCGGTAAAGTGATTGTCAGAACACGGAACCCTGGTATTATCGGAGATGACCAGTCAGGAGATAAGATCATAAAATGGGCTCTTAAAAGAGGCGTCCTTGCCCATCCTCAGATCATCTCTCGAAAAGAACTTTTAAAAGAAGGAGAAGACCTGGCCGATCAGGCTTACATGGTTTTTATCCCCACACCAAAAGCCGCTGAACGGCCGGAGGATCGCGAAACCAACGGAATTATGCTTAAAGCCGCTGCCCCGATTGTTGACGGATCCGGCACCCTGATGGGAGTCCTCTACGGCGGCATTCTTCTGAATAGAAATTATGAGATCGTGGATCTTGTCAAGGAACTTGTTTACAAAGAAGAAAAATATAAAGGCAGAGAGATCGGGACAGCAACCATTTTTCAGAAGGATCTTCGGATCTCCACCAACGTAAAAAAAGATAACGGGGAAAGGGCCATCGGCACACGTGTTTCCAAGGAAGTCAACTCCGCTGTCCTCAAAGAAGGAAAGGCCTGGATAGACAGAGCTTTTGTCGTCAATGACTGGTATATAACTGCTTATGATCCTATCAAAAATGTCGACCAAAAGATCATCGGGATCCTTTATGTTGGAATAATGGAAAAACCTTACCTGGATCTTGTCAAACAAGTAATGCTGATATTCAGCCTTTTGGCTGCTCTCAGCGTCGTCGTGCTTCTGGTAATGCTCAATTTTTCTACCTCCAGCATCATCAAACCGTTAACACAGATGGTCGAAGCGACTCAAAAAATAGCGAAAGGAGATCTTTCTCACAAGGTCGAAGTGAGATCTCAAGATGAGTTTGGGTACCTGGCAACTTCATTCAATCAGATGACCGCAAATCTAAGGACAGCCAACAAAGAACTGGTTAACTGGGGAAAAACCCTTGAAAAAAAAGTCGAGGAACGCACACAAGAATTACGGAAGATGCAGGCGCACCTTGTTCAATCGGAAAAACTGGCTTCCCTGGGAAAACTGGCAGCAGGTGTTGCCCATGAAATAAACAATCCCCTGGGCGGCATCCTAATCTACAGCCATCTTTTACTTGAGGGGACAAACGCCGACAGCCCCTATTATGATAATTTGAAAAAAATCGTCAAAGAAACATCCCGATGCAAGGATATTGTTAAAGGTCTTCTCGAATTTGCCAGGCCAAAAGAACCCGAGACGACGGAAATCGATATTAACGAATCCTTGGAAACCTCCCTCTCCATAATAGAAGGCCAATCCCTCTTCCAGAATATCACCATAAAAAAGAATTATGCTGAAGACCTGTATAAGATCATTGCAGATAGCGCCCAACTGCAGCAGGTGTTTATCAACATTATCATGAATGCTGCTGAGGCCATGAATGGAAACGGGACCCTGAGCATCAGCACTTCGCTCAATAAGAATAAAAAATTCATCGACATCCGGTTTAAGGACACAGGATGCGGCATAAAAGAAAATGATCTTAAAAGGCTTTTTGAACCATTTTTCACCACAAAAGAAGTAGGCCAGGGAACCGGGCTTGGCCTGGCTATCAGTTACAGCATCATTCTAAAACATCAAGGAACCATCGAGGTGTCAAGCAAGATTGATGAGGGAACGGAATTTATTGTAAAGCTGCCTCTGAATAGAGAGAACAAAAATGACTGAAACCGCCAATATTCTGGTCATAGATGACGAAGAAGCCATCCTGGACTCATGCAGCCAGGTGCTAAAAAAAGAGGGTTTCAGAGTCAAGTATGCCCAAAATGGCATTGAGGGTCTAAAAGCCATCATTGAGGAAACTTTTCAAGTCGTTCTTCTGGACTTAAGAATGCCCGGCCCCAGCGGGATGGACATCCTCACTAAAATCAAAGAAGGAAATCCGGAAATACCGGTGATCATCATCACTGGATTTGCCACAATCGAATCAGCTGTTGATGCCATCAAAAGAGGCGCATTTGATTATCTGGCCAAACCTTTTAGTCCTGGAGAGCTGCGTGTTATTGTTCACAAGGCACTGGAAAGCCGTAAAATCTATTTTGAAAATATCCACCTCCGCAAAGAGCTGAAGGATAGGATCCAATTCGATATGATCGTCGGTAAAAGCCCTGCTATGAATGCGGTTTTTGAAATGGTGAGGCGTGTAAGCCCGACTGACAGCACTGTTCTGATCACAGGTGAAAGCGGGACAGGAAAAGAACTGCTTGCAAGAGAGATCCATAAACACAGCCTGCGGAAGGAATCGTCTTTTGTCGTAGTCGACTGCGGCGCGCTGGTTGAAACACTGTTTGAAAGCGAACTTTTTGGTCATGTAAAAGGGTCGTTCACTGGCGCAATCGAGACAAAACACGGACGATTTGAAGTTGCAAACGGGGGAACGATATTTCTTGATGAGATCAGCAATATCAGCCTGAATATCCAGGCCAAGCTCCTTCGTGTCATACAGGAACGGGAAGTCACGCGTATCGGCAGCACCAAACCCATCAAGGTCGACATCCGCATCCTTGCTGCAACAAATGAAAACCTTGCAGAATGCGTCAGGCATGGACAATTCAGAGACGATCTGTTCTATCGTTTGAGTGTTGTTCCTATTCACCTCCCTCCGCTGAGAGAAAGAAAACAGGATATTCCCCTGCTCGTCGGTCATTTCCTGCAGAAGTACAATATAAAAACAAAAAAAAGCATAAGGAATATTTCTTCAACAGTAAGAAAAGCCCTGAGCGAATATAACTGGCCAGGAAACATCCGAGAGCTGGAAAATACTATCGAGAGAGCGGTTGTTCTTTCAGCAGATGATGAGATCCGGCTGGAAGATCTCATCTATCACGGGATCAGTTCCAGCTTTTCCTTGTTGACTCCTGTCGGCGGGAAGTATAAAACAATGGAACAGATTGAAAATGAATACATCGCCACAGTTCTCCACGCTCACCAGGGGAACAGAAGTCATACGGCCAAAGCTCTTGGTATCGACCGAAAAACACTCCTGTCAAAAATTAAAAAATACAATCTTTCCTAATGCATATCAGATGGGTCAAAATAGGACAGTAAGTGGGGAATAATTCTTCGCTTTTTTAACCTCACTTTTGGTCTTAAAATACATAGACTTTTTCATCCATTTTAATTTATTTAATATCAATATTTTAGAACCCAAATAAAAATAATTGAATTTACATATATTCGGCATAGATTTTGCAACAGTTCATAAGGTTCATGAAATGTATAGCTGTATTATGAACAGATCGAACGAACGCCATATAAAAAGGAATTAAAATGAGGATCTTCAAATTAAAAAAAGAATATCTTTTTCCATTTCTTGAGTCCATTTCAGAAGGCGCAGACCTTTGGGCCCCAACGAAAAAGCCGGAAGGAAAACATAGCTTTCAAATCATCAAAGATTTTTCTCAGATCGATCTGGACTACACACGCACAATTCTTCCTCCCAGAAAAATTTTTCTTCCTCCGTCTTTCAACATGTTCAAAGCCACGGAGAAAAAATATGAAGCTGATTTTTCCCACGTGACTGAAAAGATCATATTCGGGCTGCATCCCTGCGACATACATGCCATTCTCATCATGGATCAGTTCTATAAACATCATTATAATGACCCTTATTATATCGAAGCCCGAAACAACACTTTAATTCTTGGGCATTCCTGCTGGCCTGATGAACACTGTTTATGCAAATCAGCAGGCACCGACATTATCGAAGAAGGATACGACCTGTTCTTCAGCGAGCTGGAAAAAGAATATCTTGTCTGGATCGGCTCCAGCAAAGGAGATGATCTTATCAGAAGAAAACCGGACTTTTTTGATGAAAACATTACTGACAAGGACATTCAGAAGTACATTGAATGGAGAGAAGAAAAAGATAAAGCTTTTTCGGTATCCATCGATTTTAAAAACATGCCCGACCTTATGGAACTCAAGTATCAAGATCCCTTATGGGAAAAGTTGGGTCAGGCATGCCTGGCTTGCGGGTCCTGTTCCAATGTCTGTCCAACGTGCAACTGTTACAATATCAATGACAAACCTTTCCTCACGGAAAACGCATCCCATATTTCCCGCTGTTGGGATGCCTGCACACTGGAAAGTTATTCAGAAGTCGCCGGAGGTGAGAATTTCCGGGAAGCTCGATCGCTGAGATTAAAACTTTATTATACACACAAATTACAAGCCTACATCTCCAAGTATGGAAAGCCGGCATGCGTCGGCTGCGGAAGATGCATTGAAACCTGCCCTGTGGATATTAATATTAAAACTGTTGCTCAAAGCCTGGATAATGAAACGGTGGATGCTTTCTGGGACAGGTTCGCCAAAGAGGTGACAAAATGAACGGAGAAACCAAAAACATCATTCAGGAAAACCCATTTATGCCTGAGCCTGCAAGAATAGTCCGGACCTATCATTTGACCGATGACGTAAAATTTTTTCAGGTTCGAATCACAGACATGGACAAAGCCCTGTCTTTTAAATACGATACAGGCCAATTTGCCATGATCTCAGTACTCGGAGCAGGGGAAGCTCCATTTTCCATCTCTTCAACCCCATCACGTCCAGGGCTTCTCGAGTTTTGCATCCGGAAGACCGGGATCGTTACCGATTCCATCTTTCGCCTTAAAGAAAACAGCTTGATCGGATTAAGAGGCCCATATGGCAAAGGGTTTCCAACAGAGAAAATGGAGGGTAAGGATATCATCATTATCATGGGTGGTTTAGGGGCCGCTCCGCTGCGGTCAGTACTGCTGTACTGCCTGGACAATAGGAATCTCTTCAACCGTGTTATCCTGCTCCATGGCGCCAAACGGCCCTCAGAAATGATATTCAGGGAAGAATTTTTTGCTCTGAAGGAAAGAGACGATCTCGAGTGCTATATGAGTGTAGATGAAGACGATACAGGACAGTGGCCTGAAAATGTCGGAGTTGTTACCACTCTTTTCCCAAAAGTAAAAGATCTTGATGCCGAAAACACAGTAGCCCTTGTTTGCGGACCTCCAATCATGTACAAATTTGTCATCAATGAACTGATCAAACTGGACATTCCCAAGGATCAGATCCTGATGACACTGGAAAGACGGATGAAATGCGGCGTAGGAAAATGCGGACACTGTGCTATCGACTACATATACACCTGTCTTGACGGTCCTGTATTCACATACTGGGATGTTTTACACATGAGGGAGCTCATCTAAGGGAGATACTATGAAAAACGATAAACTGAAAATTGGATTTTATGAATTGACGGGCTGTGCGGGTGATTGCTTGCTTGTCACGGACTGCGAAATGGAACTGATCGATATTTTTAATGCGGTCGATATCCAATCCTTTGCCATGGTCATGAGCAACAACACCGATGGAGAACTGGATCTAGCCCTTGTCGAAGGATCGGTCACAACAGAAAAAGAGATCGAAGAATTAAAAGATATACGAAAACGCGCAAAAGCAGTTGTAGCTTTTGGAACCTGTGCTGTTTTGGGTGGTGTCCAGGCTCGTTTCATCGACCCCAAAGAATGGGAAAAGAACCTTAAAATAGTCTATGGCAACACGGAATTCACCCATACAAAACCTGTCCAGTCCAAACCCATAGATGCCTTCATCGATGTAGATTTTTATCTGCCGGGTTGTCCTGTCAGCAAAGAGCAGTTTCTCAATTTTTTCACCCGCATACTGAAGGGCAATCCGCCTGAACATTATCCCAACCCGGTGTGCGTCACATGCAAATACAACGAAAATGACTGCCTCCTAAAAAAAGGAGAATTATGTCTTGGACCATTAACGGCTGACGGATGTGGTTCCATCTGCCCCAATCACAACATCCCGTGTAATGGATGTTGGGGACCGGTGGAAGGTGCAAATGTGACATCAGAATTCTATCTTTTAAAGGAAAAAGGGTTCTCTGTGGATGAGATCAAGAAAAAAATGGCCAATTTCTCCGGCACAAAGATAACAGATTATTTTCAGCAGCTTGATAAGGAGCCGAAATGAAAACCATAACTATAGAACATTTGACCCGAGTGGAAGGAAACGGGGGCATTTCAGCTACGATCGACGGGAAAGTCGTCACAGATGTCAAATTCAATATCTTTGAAGGCCCGCGCCTGATCGAAAGATTAACTGTAGGAAGAACACCTGAAGAGGATGTCAGTATTTCCCCGAGAATCTGCGCTATCTGCACCCTTTCTCATAAAAATGCCGTACTTCGCGCCATAGAAAATGCCTTGTCAGTAAAGGTTTCTCCCAAAGTCTATTATTCTCGGGAAATGATGCATATGGGTGAGATGATCGAGAGCCACTCTCTGCACACTTTTATCCTGGCTCTTGCGGATTATCTGGGATATCCCAACGCCATTGCGATGGCCGCCAACTATGGATTTGAAGTCAAGATCGGCCTGGAAATGAAAAATTTCGGAAATCATATCATGAAGACTTACAGCGGCCGATTCATCCATGGTGAAAACCCGATCATCGGAGGATTTGGAAAATTCCCTTCCAGAGAAGAGCTGATCTGGATCAAGAACCGGGCACAACAATTTATGCCATTTGTCTTCAAGGCGGTTAAGCTGTTCTGTGAACTCGATTATCCCACCATCCCAGAGAGCGATACTCTTTATGCCTGCTGTGAACCCGGTAATAACAAGTACGGATTCTGGGGAGAGGAGATCCTCCTGTCCACTGGGGAAAAATTTAAAAGGGATGATTATAAATCGTTCAATAATGAATTTGTCGTATCTCATTCTTATGCCAAACGCAGTCGATACAACGGGAAACCCTTTTCTGTCGGAGCACTGGCCCGTGTGAACGTTCTGGGCGAAAGACTTGAGGGCAATGCCGGCGAAATGTATAAAAAATATTTCAATGAGCATTGGAAAAAGAATCCGCTTTACCACAATGCAGCCCAGGCTCTTGAGATTATGTACTGTTTTGAGCGTATTCCTCAGCTTGCGGATATCCTCCTCGGATATGAAGAAAATCCTCCGGTCATCAGTTATACAACCAAGAATGGCGCTGGAACCGGATTGGTAGAGGCGCCCCGCGGTTTGTTGGTCCATCATCACGAAATAGAGGATGGCCTGGTAAAATATGTTGATATCATTACTCCAACCGCCATGAATTGTGAAGACATCGAACGATACTGTCATATCGCCGCCCAGGAACTTTTAGACAAAGGCAAAGAGGAAGAAATAAAAGCAAGAATGGATTTGATTGTCCGCGCATTCGATCCATGCATAAGCTGTTCAGCCCATGCGGCACAGGTTGAACAGGCCCAGCAGGAAGCTTGGAAAGACCGGCTGACAGAGATCACAACTCAGACTGCGCCTGTCTTTATTGGCGTTGGAAATGATGAACGCTCTGATGACAGGATCGGACTCAAACTGGCCTCAGTATTAAAGGAATCCGGGATGGCAAATGTCTTTCTTGAATCCGACATTCAAGCAGACACAGCCCTCCAGGAAAGGGCACAAGACAGGCCGATAATTTTTATTGATGCGGTGAATTTCGGTGAGCGCGCGGGCAAGATCACTATGTTCCCAGTCGAATATATCCTTAACAATGCAGCCCTCAGCCATAAATTCATTCCATTCCTATCCGGGCAGATCCACAATGAACAGATAAAAAATTCTTTTGTTTTGGGAATCCAGCCTCAGTCCACCGACTTTGGTCAAAACATTTCTCCCCAGGTCTTGGACGCCATGGATAAGATCATCGATCATTTAAAAAATTGAGGAGGTTATCACCAGGTTAAAATAACACTTTTTCATAAAAAAATCGTCCAGTAGACACTTTTAGTATGAAATATCATACTTCCTACCTTTTTCCTGCATCAAATTTATCCGTCTCTGGACGATTTTTTTTATGTATATCCGTCCCATCAGTGGGTAATCCTTCCACACCACTTGAAAACAGCAAGGCGGCATCACATTTAAAAGCTTCATAAAATGTATTTATCCAATTTATTATCAATCAGTTATAAACTTACTGTTCGCTCTCCCTTTCATTGAAAATTGGCACAATAATTGCAATAATAAATAAGTATCTAGGAAAAACAGAATGGTTGTAGAAGAGAAAAGTATTTTGATCATCGATCCGGATGATAACGACAGAAACAGTCTTTCTTCCTACTTAACAGATCTTAATTATAAAACAGAAACTGGCAAATGTTTGACCGATGCTGTAATTAAAATCACTATGAGGAATTTTGGATGTCTGATAATCGATGTTAACCTTCCTGAAATGAAAGGTTATGAGGCGGTTAACATCCTTAAGAATATTTCCCCCGGCATGAAAATTATAATGACGACAAAAAAAAACACAAAACAGCTGGAAGCAAAAGTCAGAGAGCAAGACATATTTTTTTATTTTATAAAATCTTTTGGTAAAGACGAATTAAAATTGGCGATCAACAATGTTTTCAACCAATAAAGGAGAATACAATGGAAACGATCAAAGGAAAAATTTTAGTAATTGATGACGATCCTGATTTCATCGATGCGGTGACTCCTATCCTGAACTCTGCAAATTACGATGTAATAACCGCATCCAGTCCTGACCAGGGAAAAGAGAAGATCTTGGCCGAGAAGCCTGATCTGGTCCTTCTTGACATTATGATGGACAGTCTGTTTGATGGCTTTTCCCTGTGCCACAATATCAAAACGGCAAAAGAATTCGATTCTGTCAAAGATACGCCCATCATTCACATTTCAGCCGTCAAGGAAATGACCGGCTCCAGATTTCAATTCAAAGGGGATGAACAAGGCATGCTCGGCCCTGACGATTATATTGACAAACCGGTCAAACCTGCTGATTTGCTAGCCCGGATCGACAAGCTTATTAATCGCTGAATCAAGGCCATTTTCGGTTAGGCAAAAACATTATTGTTGTGAGGTATCAAAATGGATAAAGAAAAACCCATGGTCATCGTTATCGACGATGAAGAAACCATGCGTGATTCATGCGGCCTCATTCTTAAAAAAGACGGGTTCCGAACTGAAACAGCAGAAAATGGATCAGAGGGAATCCAAAAAGTAATCCAATTCAAACCCGACATTGTCCTAATCGACCTAAAAATGCCTGGGATAAGCGGTTTTGATGTCCTGGACCAAATAGCGGATATTGATCCTGACATCATAGCCATCGTTATAACAGGTTATGCAACCGTGGATTCCGCTGTTGAAGCCATGCGAAAAGGGGCTTATGATTTCCTGCCCAAGCCGTTCACTCCCGAAGAATTAAGGATCATCATCAAGCGGGGGCTGGAACGACGGAAGCTCAAAATGGAGACAGAAAAATTACGCCTTGAAAAAAAACTCATTGAAGAAAGCTTCATTACAATGGTCTCTCATCAACTGAGAAGCCCGATCGTTACTGTTATCCAATTTTTTGAAGTCATTTTAGGCGGCATCATCAAGGAGGAAGAAAAAAAGACAGCAATGCTCAGCAGGGCAAAAAGCAAACTGGAAGGTCTTCTTAATCTCATCAATGAATGGCTGGATATCGCCCGGATGAATGCCGGCAATATTATCGATCAAGGTAAACCCTTTTCCCTGGCTAACCTTCTGAAAAAAACAATTGATTTTTATAAGCCTTTGGCTCAAAAAAACAATATCTCCCTTAAACTCGACAAAGCTTCTGTTGACAAGATGGTGTTTGGCGATGAGGAAACACTTGAGCATGTTTTTACAAATCTCATAAGTAATGCCATTAAATACAGCGGGTCCGGGGCCTCTGTGAAAACTTCCATTCGGGAAGATGATAAATATATTATAACCGATGTGTCAGACACCGGGATCGGGATCCCAAAAGAGCATATTCCATTCATTTTTGATCAGTTTTACCGGGTCAAGCGGAGTGAAAGCCAAAAACAAAAAGGATCCGGTCTGGGACTGTCCATTGCTAAAAAGATTGTAGAGGCACATAAGGGCAAAATCACGGTTTCCAGCGAGAGCGAAAAAGGAAGCACTTTCACAGTCTTCCTGCCCAAAGTAAAAAACGCGGAGCCGGTAGACCCTAAATAACTTTTTCCTGTATAAGATAACCATTTATCTCGTTGAGGTGTTGGATAAGCATGCAAATTGACCCGAGATCTTTATTTCGTTTATAATATCCTGATGAAAACACTGGTGCTTGGATTAGGAAACGAATTATATGGTGATGACGGTACAGGCATCCATGTTATCAAGGAACTGCGTTCAAAAATAGAAACCGAAAAAAAATTATCCGCTTATTTTCATGATGTGGATCTTCTTGAATGTTCATTGACCGGTTTTGCTCTCCTGGACGTCATAATCGGATATGACCGACTAATCATTGTGGATACGATTAAAAGATCCGACCCAAAAACAGGCCGGATCACGATTCTGGAGGAAAAAGACTTAAGGTATATCCCAGGCCCGTCCCCCCATTATGTGTCCATACCCCAGACCATTGAGATCGGAAGACAAATTCATTTGAAGGTTCCTGCTGAAATCAAGATCGTTGCCATTGAAGCAAAAAATATATATTCCCTGGGAGAAGGGTTGACAAAAGAAATGGAAAAAACTCTTCCTGCAATCATTAATAAAACCATTGAACTGGTCAAACAAAACAATAATAATGACTAAAAAAGAAATTCTTGTACTGGAAGATCTTCTAGGTTCCAATAAAAAAATCGCAGCCGACATTCGAAATCAACTGTCCAAGAAAGGAATACTGGCCGTCAATCTTCTTAGCTCTCCAGGCGCAGGCAAAACCATGCTCCTGGAAAAGCTTTCCGAGGTCTTAAAACCGGATTATAAAATGGCGGTCATCGAAGGGGACATCGAGACAGAACGGGACGCCGAAAGAATCCGGGCAAAAGGAATTCCAGCCTGGCAGATCATGACCGGAGGAGCATGTCACCTCGAAGCCAAAATGATAGGCAGGCTGTTTCCTGACATCCCGGCTGACCTGGATTTCCTGTTCATAGAAAACGTGGGGAACCTTGTTTGTCCGGCAAGTTTTGACCTGGGAGAACATCTGAGATGTGTGCTGCTGTCCACGCCGGAAGGGGATGACAAACCGAAAAAGTATCCCAAGGCCTTTATCACATCGGATTCTTTGATAATCAGCAAGTCGGACCTGGTATCAATCCTGCCTTTTGATATTGAAAGGGTCTCGAAAGAAGCGCTCGAAATGAACCCCAGGCTGGAAATTTTTGTCCTTTCTTCGCTCAATGGGGATGGCATTAAAGAGCTGTCTGACTATTTTATACAAGCTCTTCACAAACTGCGTAGTGATCATGCATGAATTGTCTCTTATCACCAATCTTTTTGATATTCTTGAAAAACAGGCCAATGATAAGAATGCAAAAAAGATAGTACATGTCAAACTACAGGTCGGGGTTCTTTCAGGAGCCGTGCCAGAACTTTTAGAATCCGCCTTTGACATATACAAAAAGGACACTATCGCACGAGAGGCGGCGATCACGATCGAAAAGGTTCCGTTAAAAATGGATTGCAAGGATTGCAAGGCTGAATTAATAAGCAATGATTATATCCTCACATGCAGTCAGTGCGGCTCCTCGAACCTAAAGACCATTGCCGGAACCGAACTTATCCTTGAAAAAATTGAGTTAGAGATATAATTGCTAAGGAGTAAACTTAGGAGTAAATCATGAAAAGCATTAAAGAAATTGCAGAACATTCTCCTCTGTCGGAAAAACAACTCCAAAAAATTGAACAGATCATGATCAGGAATAATAACTATGCACCCAGTACGATCAGGCAGGAGATTGCATACTTCGGTACGGAGTTGGGTATGCCTGACTATTATTTTAAAACAACCCCCCTGAAGACCATGGCCAACCACATCGAGGCCATTAAAGCAGCCGGGATCATTGCCGCTGGAAAGGCAAAAGGAAGGATGGAAATAGATCTGGCCAGAGAACTGAAAGAAGAAGCCATCTATCTTGTTGATGATGACCACTACCATGCTCATGAAGTGGAAGAACGGATCGAAACAAAGTATCCCAACTGCAGGCTTCAGTCATACAGGACATCAGGTGAAGCTCTGAGTGGGAAACATTTACGCATGTACCTGGTCTATACGCACGGGTTTGATACTGTGGTCAAATTCGACTCAACAGAGGGTCCATGTGATGATGTTGACCTTAAGAAGATCGCATCGGCCAATTTTTTGAAAACCACTACAAAAAACACATATAAAAGATATGAAAACCTCCTTCGAAAATCCCTGTGCTGGGAAACCCCTTTGATCGAAGTCACACATGAAAAAAGCATAAAGGAACTCCGTATCATGGTCGTGATAAACACGGATTCCAGTTCCAGATTTTTCTCCAATGTGTCTGATGTCTTCAACTCGTATAAACTGTATTCACGACGCAAATATATCGAGCAATTTTCCAACGGAAAAACCGTATATTCTTTTTACCTGGAAGACACCCATGAAAAAGATTTGATCCGGAATATTGTTGAAGATATCAGTCTTGTCTATGTCATTTACGGGAGCCCTCTCTCCAGCCTCTTCCAAAACGGGAAACTCAATGCTCAAGAAACCGTTTTCGGAGTGGCGGCATGGAGCTTTTCCCACCAGTTTTTGAGCAGTTACAACGAGGAATATGTAAGGCTTTCAAACAAATTAAAAGATTTCCCGGAACTGCTGGGCATTTTGAGGACTCTCAAAACTCGCCTGGCAAAAGACACGTTCGACGAAATACGAGTCTGGGATGCGCTTATTGACAACCACGAAATCCTGAAAAAATTGTTCAAGATCTTTGACAAAAAATTCAATCCTTATGTTAAAAATCATAATATTGAAAGAAATCTTGCAAAGGCCAAAGAGGACATCCGCCAAAATATCATCACCGAGGTCGACCGGCTTGTTTTCCAGGCCATAATCCTGTTTATTAAAGTGACGCTCCGTACTAATTTCTATAAAGAGGAAAAAACATCTATCGCCTTTATGTATGACCCGCGATTTCTCAATGAGGTCGATTTTCCCGAATACCCCTTTGGTGTCTTTCACATCATCGCAAGAGAGATGAGGGGATTTCATATCCGGTTTCGGGATATCGCCCGCGGGGGAATTCGTATCGTCCGATCCAACAACTACCAGAATTATTTAAATAATTCAGAGTTTATTTTTGATGAAAACTACAATCTGGCATTTACCCAGCAGAAAAAAAACAAGGATATCCCTGAAGGAGGATCCAAAGGTACTATTCTTTTAAGATGGGAGTTCCAGGATAAAGCAGAAATCGCCTTCAAAAAATACATCAATGGATTGCTTGACTTGATCGTGCCAGATGAATGGATTCTCGATTACTACGAGAAAGAGGTCATACTTTTCTTAGGCCCGGATGAGGGCACTGCTGACCTTATGGAATGGGCATCATTGAGAGCAAAGGTCATGGATTATCCCTACTGGAAGTCCTTTTCAACCGGAAAACCTGTACACAAGGGAGGCATCCCTCATGATCTTTACGGCATGACGACTAACTCTGTCCACCAATATGTTCTTAATATTCTGGACAAGGTCGGTAAAAAAGAAAAAAATATAACAAAAGTTTTGACAGGAGGACCGGACGGAGACCTTGGAAGCAATGAGATAATGATTTCAAAGGATACTATTCTGGCCATTATCGATGGTTCCGGAGTACTATATGACCCCGAAGGAATTAACAGAAAAGAGCTTAAAAGGCTGGCAAAAGCCCGTCTTGCGGTAGAGAATTTTAATTCTGCTCTCCTTTCCGCCAATGGGTTTTTGGTTCGTATCAGTGAAAACACCCGAAAATTGCCTGACGGTGAAGTAGTACCGAACGGTCTTGAATTCCGGAATACATTCCATTTGGATCCCAGATTTAATGCCGATCTTTTTGTCCCCTGCGGAGGCCGCCCATCTTCCGTAAATATCAACAATTGGGAGAGATTCCTGGATGAAAAGGGAAATCCGCGTTTCAAGTATATTGTTGAAGGGGCTAACTTGTTTATTACTCAAGAAGCTCGCCTTCGCCTTGAGGAAAAAGGTGTCATTATTTTTAAAGACGCTTCGGCCAACAAAGGAGGGGTGACCTCCTCTTCGATGGAGGTTCTGGCGAGTCTTTCACTAAGCGATGAGGAACATCAAAAGCACATGTGCGCAAATAACGGCGAGATCCCGGATTTCCGCAAAACCTATGTCAATGAGATCCTTGATTTAATCAAAGCCAATGCAACAGCGGAATTTGAGATCATATGGAAAGAGAAACAGGAAAAGAACATCCCCATCTCCCGGCTCTCTGACCTGGTCAGTAAAAAGATCAACAATATCACAGACGCCATCTTTTCCTCAAAGCTCTATGTAAACAAAGCCTTGTTCAATAGAGTCTCGGCCTGCTGCTGTCCTCCCGTATTGATCAAGACCATCGGGATCGATAAAATCTTCCAGCGTGTCCCGAAGTCCTATTTGATCGCTATGTTTTCTTCACGCCTTGCAAGCCAATATGTCTATAAATACGGGCTGGATGCCAATGAGATCGATTTTTTTGACTTTGTTAAAAATTTTCAATAATACCCGAAAGGAAAACAACTATTGAATTTTGACACATATTCCCGATGTCCAGTCTGCACAAGTAAAAATATCCATTTCTATAAAAACGGGTCTTTCGATTTTCAAACCATAAACAGGGATCTGATCAAGATCACTGATAGCGATTACGGAAAAACATGGGATCTCTGGAAATGTCTGGACTGCGGTCATATCTTTGCCAATCCTTATCCCAGACAAGAATTTATCCATTCTCTTTACAGCACGAGCGAAGACCCTCTTTACGAAGAGGAAGCTCAAGGCCGGGGAAAAAATTTCATCGGTATCCTGACTATCCTGGAAAAATTTCATCCTGAAAAAGGGAAGCTTTTTGATGTGGGAGCAGCCACAGGAATTCTTCTCGACCAGGCAAAACACCTGGGATGGATTCCATCTGGGATCGAAGCCAGCCAATGGTGTGTTCGCGTCGCCAAGGAAAAACATAAAATCCATCTCATGGAAGGAGATTTTGTTGCAGTAGAAATGAAAAAGAACCTTTTCACGGCTGTGACCATGGTTGATTTCATCGAGCACATTCCTCAGCCTTTTGAGGCTGTGTCCAAGGCCTTTAAAATCCTTTCACCCGGAGGGACCCTCTGTCTGGTAACACCTGATATTGAAAGTTTTGCTGCCAGAATTACTGGAAAAAGGTGGTGGCATTTTCGTCCAGCCCATCTGGCTTATTTTTCCATGGGAAGCATTTCCAAAATGCTTGAAAGAGCCGGATTCAAGATAGTAAAAGTGAAAAAGTATGTATGGACATTTAGTGCACATTATCTGCTTTCCCGCCTCCGTCCTTTCAAGTTTTTGATAAAAAATGCTGCTTTGGGTTCTTTTTGGAAGAAAATTCCGATAAAATTAGCTTTGAAAGACTCCTACGAAATATACGCAAGAAAAGAAAATTGAAAATAAACCACTATTTTGAGGCGATGCGCTTGGAAAGATGGCCCAGGAGCATGGCCATATTTGTCGGAACATCTGCCTTCTTTTTTCTACACAGGGATTTTCTGTCTTCCGCTTTACCTTTTCAGATGATCCTGCGCATTTTCAGCTCTTTCCTCCTAACATGGGGAATATCCACCGCCAATTATATCGTTAACGAGGTTGTTGACGCCCCCTATGATGCCCACCATCCTACTAAACAGAACCGTCCCCTTCTTACCGGGAAAATCCGGAAGGCGCCATTTATCATAATGGGTGTCACCCTGGCTGTTCTAAGTCTGGCGCTGGCCTATCTCTGTTTCTCCCTGGCCTTTTTCTTTTCTCTTACTTGCCTGCTGTTCGCTGGATTCATCTATAATATCAGGCCAATCAGAACAAAAGATATCCCATTTCTCGATTCCATTTCAGAATCCGCCAACAATCCAATTCGATTCTTTATCGGATGGTTTGCTTTTGCTCCTCAAGCTATTTTACCTCCCCTTTCGCTTCTGATTTGTTGGTGGGCATTCGGCAACTTTCTGCTTGTAGCCAAAAGGTTATCAGAATTTCGGTTCCTCAAGGAAAAAGCCGGGGATTACAGAACATCCCTTAAAAAATATTCCCATTCTTCACTCATTACCGGTATGCTTGTAAGCGCTCTTGTTTTTTTCGCCGCCTATTATCATTTTGCAGTTAATTATAAACTCCAGTATTTCCTCTATATATCGGTTTTTGTTGTTTTGTTTTTTGCATTGATCTTCAAGAAGACGATCATGGAAAAAGAGATCATGGAAGAGCCTGAAAAACTGCTTAAACATGCAAACTTTGCCGCCTACACGATATTTCTTCTTTTCCTCTTCTTTATCGCTTCTATTCTTGATAAGATCGGACAATAATCTTTTACAGTTCTGAAACGGATGAGAGGTCGTATAAGGATATAAGAAATGAGCATTTTAGAAATCACATTAAAGCTTTTGTTGGCTGTGGCCCTTGGCGGCCTTATCGGACTTGAACGGGAATCAAGCCAGAAACCTGCCGGATTCAGAACAAACATCCTGATCTGCATAGGTGCGGCGATGATGATGGTCCTGGCAACAACCATCCTTCAAGGGAAGGAAACAGGCGGCAGCGAGCTGGCTCGTATCGCCGCTGGTGTGATCACAGGCATCGGTTTTATCGGAGCCGGCACTATCATACAAGCCAGAGGCTCTGTTGTGGGGCTGACATCAGCCGCAACTCTGTGGACAGTCGCTGTCCTGGGGCTTGTAATCGGATACGGCCATTACCTTATTGCCCTTATCTATTCCTGTATCATCATCCTGACTCTGATTATTTTTAGAAAGTTGGAAGACCAGTTTATCAAAAGAACCCAGTACCGGTACGAGATAAAAACGCTACATTCTAAACAGGTCTTATCTGAAATAAAAAAAATCGCTCTTCACGAAGGACTGAAATTCCGTGAATTGAGACTAAAAAACGAAGAAGGGATTTCCGTTATAACATTTCTATTCCAGGGCAGCGAAGAAAGGGACCAGCAATTTGCTCATACTGTCCTCGGCCTGGAAAATATTAAAGAGATAAAAATTGACTGACCGGAAACTCCTTCTTGCAACCACCAATCCTGGAAAAACACAGGAAATCCGCATCCTCCTTCAGGGCCTCCCTATACAGATCCACTCCTTTATTGACACACCGCCAAGATCCGTCTTTCCCGAAAATGGGAAAACATTCATGGAAAACGCCAGGGGTAAAGGTCTCGCCTACAGCAGGAATTGGGATGACCTTACACTGGCAGAGGATTCTGGACTGGAGATCGTGTCTTTGAAAGAAGCCCCGGGTGTTTTTTCAGCCCGCTTCGCAGGACCTGAATCCACAGATGAAGACAACATCGATAAGGTCCTGTCGCTGATGAGGGATATCCCAATGGCAGAAAGAAATTCGCGGTTTGTCTCATGCCTGGTACTGGCCCGAAAGGGAACTGTCATAAAAGAAATATCTTCAGAGGTTCAAGGCTTCATCGCCAATGAGAAGGCAGGCAGTTTCGGATTTGGTTATGACCCGATCTTTTACTTCCCTCCATTGGGAAAAACATTTGCCCAACTTACCCCTGAAGAAAAAAACCGTGTCAGCCACCGCGGAAAAGCCCTGAGACAATTGCAGGATTATTTACAGGATTTCCTTAAACAAAGAGTCTATAAATAACCCAGGCCCCCTGGGCTGTTTACGGGCTACATCGCCAATAATCAAGAAGATCCGATAAAGTCTGTCTCAAAGAGATTTGCGGTTCCCATTTGACATCCTGCTTTATCTTTCCATTGTCACCAAAAAGCATGGGAATATCAGCTTTGCGCAATTTTTCTGGATCAACATCCAGATCCACCTTTTTTGGAGAGAAGGATAAAAGTAATTGGAGAATATCACGCAAGGCGACTGCTTTTCCGGAACACACATTATAAACTTCGCCCTTTTTCCCCCGTTTTAATAGACCTGTGTATGCTTTGATCACATCCCTGACATCCAGGAAATCTCTTTCCACATCAATATTGCCGACTTTTAATACCGGCTCTGCCTTTTCTTTTTCGATACTAGCGATCTGACACGCCCAGTCAGAACAGACAAAATCCGGGCTCTGTCCCGGCCCTGTATGGGGAAATGAACGCGCCGTTACAACATCAAGCTCTTCGATCTGGGAATAAAACTGACAGAGGGATTCACCGCTGATTTTTGTGTAGGCATAAGGACTCACAGGATGAACCACATCCTCTTCCTTATAAGGCCGGTTCATGTGCATATGGATACCGTACACATCTGATGAGCTTATAAACAGGATGCGCGCACTGGGGACAAGCTTTCTTGCGGCCTCAAAGAGATGGAATGTCCCCAGAATATTTGTTTCCATGGTCTCTCTACGGTTCTTCCAGGAGTATCTGACATTGGATACAGCAGCAAGATGAAAGATCCATTCAGGACGAATTGCCTTGACTGCGGAGTAAGTCTCTTTTTCATCTGTAATGTCCAAGTAGAACAACTCAACCCCATTCATTTTCTTCACTTTTTCAGAGGTTTCCGGAAAAAAGGCTCCAAAAATCTTGTTTTCAGGAGATCGCAGATAATCTATAAGATGAGACCCTGCGAATCCAGTGGACCCTGTTATAAATATCTTCAAATCCGTTCTCTCCAATGGTCAAGCAGGTCTTGAAGTGTTTTCTCCAGTGGGATCTCAGGTTTCCATCCTGTCAGAGACCTGAATTTTAAGCTGTTAGAAAGGAGTATAGGGACATCAGAAGGACGAAGTCTTTTTGGATCGACTTCCACTGTAACGGATGCCTTGCTCAGTGATAATAATATATCCAATATTTCCTGCATCCTGTATGTTTTTCCGGATCCAATATTGTAGACATCTCCGGATTCTCCTTTTTCAAGACTCAGCCAATAGGCCTTGACCATGTCACGAACATCTGTAAAGTCTCTCTGTGCCTCCAGGTTTCCAACATATATGACCGGTTTTCTCACTCCCTTCTCGATTTCAACGATCTGTTTGGCAAAATTCGAACAGATAAAGACATCTCCACGCCTGGGACCTGTGTGATTGAATCCACGCGTCCTGACCGTCTCCAAGCCATAGCTTTTAAAATATTGATAGGCCAGGAGGTCCTGAGCCACCTTGCTGACAGCATATGGGCTCAAAGGCCTAAGCGGGTTTGACTCCTTCATAGGAACTTCATCCGGATTGACAAACCCATACTCCTCGCTTGAACCCGCTATCTGAATTCGAGGAGACAATTTCAGGTTCAGAACCGCCTCAAAAAGATTGATCTCTCCCACGGCATTTATGGCAAACGTCTCTGCCGGGCAGACCCAGGATGTCGGAACAAAACTTTGGGCGGCAAGGTGAAATATCCAGTGCGGCCTGACTTCCGCCAGACATTTCTGCAAGGAAACAGAATCCTTAAGGTCTGCTTCGATCATAGTGATCTTGTCCTGGATCTGAACGATGTTATCCATCCGGCTCCGCCAGCGGACTATACCGAATATTTTGTCATCAGGATGGTTTTTAAGGATGTGCTCCGCGAGGTGACTCCCGGCAAACCCTGTGATTCCAGTTATCAGTATATTCATCAGTTAATCTCCTCTTATTTCCTGTTTTTATAGTATTCATTGTAAAAACTTTTAAAACTTTTGCTTTTCCCCTTGATAGCCTTCCACCATTCCGGATGGTCTCGATACCAGGTAACAGTTGCAGAAAGCGCGTCTTCAAATGAATGTTTCGGTTCCCAGCCCAAGGCATGGATCTTCCTGCAGTCAAGAGCATAGCGTCTGTCATGGCCTAATCTATCAGGAACAGACTTGATTAAACTCCGAGGTCTTTTTAAAGTCTCCAAGATCCTGTAAGCAACAGCAATATTTTGCACTTCACAATTGGCTCCGACGTTGTACACCTCCCCTATATTTCCTTTTCTAATTACAAGTTCAATGGCCCAACAGTGGTCTTCGACATAAAGCCAGTCACGAACATTTGTTCCCTCGCCATACAAAGGGAGGACCTGGTCTTCAAGTGCGTTTGTTGTGAATAGAGGGATAAATTTTTCCGGATATTGGTAAGGGCCGAAATTATTGCTCGGCCTCAGGATCAAAATCGGAAGGCCATAAGTCACATTATAAGCATGAGCCAACCGGTCTGCTCCGGCTTTACTGGCGGCATAAGGAGAAGAAGGATTAATAGGATCCTCTTCCGTGAAAAAACCTTCATCACGGCTGCCATAGACTTCATCCGTGGAAACATGCAGAAAAAAATCAATATCTACCTTCCGAAGAGCTTCGAAAAGCACAAAGCTTCCATAAACATCGGTCAGGACAAACTCACCAGCATCCAGGATCGAACGATCGACATGTGTTTCAGCCGCCAGATGAATGACCCCATTTACCTTGCGAAAGAGTTTTTCCACCAATTCATTATCACGAATATCCCCATGAATGAACTCATACCGGGGATCGTTCTCTATGTCCCTGAGGTTTTCAAGATTGCCCGCATAGGTCAATTTATCAAGATTGATGATCTTGATATGAGAAAAACGCTTCAGCATAAAATGAATAAGATTACTGCCGATAAACCCGGCACCGCCAGTGATCAATAGTGTTTTCCCGTCCAGTGAGCGCAGGTCAACCATCTTTCCTCCGCCAATCAAAAGGTATGTTTATGTCATGGGGATCAAGCCTTTCCTCATCCGGGTTTTTATAATCATAGGCCTCGGTCGGAGTATTGATAATGACCGCCTCATCCGTGCTGATGCACATCCAACCGTGGTAAACTCCTGCAGGGATGCATATCAGTTTTGGATCATGAATACCCATATAAAAATGATTGACCTCTTTGTAAGTGGAAGAATTCTCTCTCGCATCATAAACGGCCAGCTTGATCATTCCCTGGATACAGCAGATATAGTCGGATTGTTTTCGATGCAAATGCCAGGCTTTAACAACGCCCGGGTATGTCGTCGTGATGTATACCTGGCCAAATTTTTCATAATCCGCATCGTCATGCCTCAAAATTTCCATCAACCGGCCTCTTTCATCCGGAATAACCTTTAACTTTTTAATTTTGATTCCTTCTATCATGTTTCCTCCCTCAAGAAAAAATAAATCTCTCTTAAAAACCCAATCCTCCAAAAAAATCCGTTGTCTTACCGATATTTCCCAAACCGAATGAAAATCTGAATTGCAATTCCGGCTTTTCGCGAAAAAAGAATATCCGTACGTCTGCACTGAAATCCAGGCATTGATAATGGTAGATGACAGAAAAAGCAGAGTACAGCATTTCCCTTTTCTGGATATTAAAATCTATTTCAGCTAAAGTCTCTAAAGAGAGAGCTGGAATTTTAAGCCCCCCGGACACGCCGATCTGATGACGGTTGTACCAAGCGCTTTGATACCAGGGATTGATGCTTTTATACCAGTTCACCCGAAGGAATGCCGGGCCAGAATAATTGCCGAGTTCGGCTGACAGGTTAAGCCGGTTAAAAGTTTTATAATAAGGATTGTAAGAGACGGAAAAATTGATGCTGTAATTTCTACTTGGATAAAAACGTATGTTTCCGCTCACATCCGAGAATTCGGGAATCTTTCCATCAAACTTGTAGATCTTCATATAACTTTCTTCCGGCTCCAGAAAGAATGTCTGGGCTACACCAAAAGATAATATCTCCCTGGGCGAATTATCCTGCTTGATAAAAAAACGATTTGTCAAGCCATACTGGATATAGTGGTTACGATAAAAATACCCGATAGAAATAAAACGATCCGATTCATTTACAGGAGTGTCATACCGGTAGGAAAAATACGGCTCGATAATATGTTTGAGTTTTGCTTCCCCATCTGCCGCGTAAAAGAGCTTTGCAAAAACCGGTCCGGTAAACAAAAAATTGGCAGAGTAGATCTTGCTTAACAATGGCTCATCCACAACTACCATACTGCTCGGCGCATAACTTTGGAAATAATATGTCAGATTTGCAGCCAGGTTGGATGTTAATGTCATCCATGGGATAGAGTTAAAGGGTACTGTAAGGCTTGGTACAAAAGTCAAACTCTGTGATTGTTTCTGAGTGCCTGCTTCATAATTCGCTTCCCAACCATACTCCCATCGTTGGAAAACTGAAGAAAAAGAGAAATAGACAGGTGAAAACAACTTAATCTTGGAGGAACTGAACCTCAACTCAGGTACGCTTTTCCTGATGACGGAATTATCCATTTCGATAAAATGGGTCTCGAACTTGGACACCCGGGCACTCAAATTAAAATAACTCCATGATCTCGATAGATACACCTGAGACCGGCGATTGAAGGTAAGGGCTCGTTGATAATTGTTGTCAAATTCCCTTAAGAAATCATACGAACTCTGAAAATCCACATCTGCAACCAGATTAAAGCCGAATGGGAGCATTTGACTGTGATTGAAACGGATGATATATGCACTGTCCGGGTCGGACCTTTCCGGATCTTCTTTAAAATTGAAATAATAAAGTTTTAACTGACCTCCTATGCCTTCATTAAATAAATAGCGATATTCCAGCCCGCCTCCGATCCCTCTGGCTGAATAGAGATCAAAATTAATTGTCGCATCCATATTTCTTTTGATAGCCCAGTATAAACTTTGAGAGTAAAACATCCCTTTCGGGCCGGAAAATCCAAACTGCGGCGTAAGCAGACCTGTGCTGCGATCCTGGTCAATAGGATATTTTAAATAAGGCAGATAAAAGATAGGAATCTTCTTTATCGAAAATACGGCATTCCACATTTCAAAGTAATCGTCTTTTTTAAAATTCGCTTTAGAGCAGGAGAATTTCCATCTGGGAACAGGTTGAGTACAGGATGTTAACGTTGCTTTTATCAGCCCGTATTCTTTCCTACTCTTGACTTCAACTTTCTTCGCTTTATAAAAAACCGACGGTTGGACCATGCCCTGAACTTTTTTCAGCGTACCTTCCCAGGAATCCATATTGAAACGAACAGATTCCATGCTGATAACTTCATTGGGGAGCCGGATGGTTACAGATCCTTCAGCTAGAATTTCTTTTGTCTCGGTATTTAAAAATATACGATCGGCCAGGATCTCGATATCTCCGTAACGGACATGAACAAGACCCTCTGCTGTGATCCCTTCTTTTGTCCGTTCCTGGTGCTGGGCGACAACTAATATTTCCTGGGCGATCAGAGCGGATACTGACGTCCATAAGGCAAATAAAAACACAAATAGACTGCGCCAAATCAGACGTCTTTTCATAAAAAAAATGTAACATAACCCTGTTTGATAATCAACTTACTTAATCCTGAATAACATTCTGCAAGACTTGAAAAGAAAACGATCAGCCCGGCACTGTCTGCTGAGGTGAGAGTCTTGACATTTCACTCTTTCTGACCATAATAGTTTTAC